>CAYIZS010000043.1:1969-7225 GCA_964367985.1 uncultured Candidatus Peribacteria bacterium | reverse complement strand
AGAATAAATTGAAAACTAAGAACGAACTGAAAACAAATAACGAACCGAAAACTAAGAACGAACTGAAAACAAATAACGAACCGAAAACAAATAACGAACCGAAAACTAAGAATAAACAATAAGGCACTAGAAGAGGAAGGAGAAATAAGGTATTTTTAAGCACGATAAAAGCACTAAGCTGCTTTTTTTTTGAAATAAGGTTGTACAGCTTCTAGCTCTTTATGAGCTTCGTAATCCTGAGTTTTGATTCTGATCAATTTTTTGGAACTAATCCACGTTCCTAGGACAAAAAGTCCTATTCCAGCAACGATAAAAGTCATATTCATTCCGAGAATCGAAGCTACGATTCCGAAACCTAGCGAACCCAAAATTTCTCCAATTTTACTAGTAAATTCTTGCAAAGCAGCCATAATTCCTTTATCTTTTGCTTTTGCATAGCCACCAATGAGCGAAGAAGCTATTGGATTTAGAATTGCCACTCCTAGAGCTCAAATAAAAGAAAAAAAGACAATCAAAGAAAAACTAGACACCGATCCTAAAAAGAAAAATGATACTGCAATCACCGATAAAACGATTCCCGTGATCAATTTTTTACTATATTTATCTCCCAGAGATCCTAGCACAATATTGATTAGATAAGGTGCTTTCATTACTACAAAAAGGATCGCAATCTGAGAAAGACTAAGATGGTTTTCCATCGCAACCAAGGGGATGAAAAGGAAGTTGATATAGGAAAGCATACTTATCAAAGACTGATTTGCCAAAACGGTATACATCGGTATCCCATACCCCTTGATCGCTACAAAAACTTTCTTCCAAGGAGCAAAAGAAAAAAGTTCTTTAAAAAGAAAAACAAGAACTCCCTTGGGTCCAAAAAGTTTTCTGACATTATCTATCCCCTCATCAAACTTTTGGATTTCAGATTCAGGTTTTTCTCCATTAGTATCCTCAGTATCTGTAGAACTAAATTTTTGTTTAAAAAATTCCTGAATTTTCTCATCTTGTAAAAGTGAAAGCAGAGCAAAAATACTAATAAAAAGATAGAGATAAGGTAATGCAATATAATTGACAAAAAAAGAAGCAAGCAAAGCCCCAATCACCAACGCTAGATGACTACTAGAAAAATAAACTCCAAAAACTTTGGTACGATTTTCTTTACTCGCCTTGTCTCCATAGACCGTACGATAGCTTGTGTTCATAGAAGAGCTTCCTATTCCATTGCAAAGGATTGCAAATAATAGCCAAACAAAAGATCCATAAAATCCCGCCAAAAAATAGAAAAATCCTGATAAAGCATAAACGATTTTCCCTAAAAGGAGTAAATACCTCGTACTTCCCTTATCATTCAAAATCCCCGCAGGGATAACAAAAAGCAATTTCGTAAAAGCCAGAAATGCTCCGATCAAAGTCACTCCTAATGCAGAAGGAACAATAGAGTTTACATAAACAGAAAAAAAAGCATCTCCTCCTAGTCCCCATCCTAGGGTAAAGATAAATAAGGAAACAGAAATTTCTTTGACCCCTACTGGCAGATCTTGCTTACCAAGGGATTTGGAAAGTTTATTCTGATTGTTATTTTTTATTTGTTGAAGTTTTTGGCTCATCAGATGACTTAATATAATAGGGTAAGTAAAATCTTAAGATAAAAACAATAAAAATGCTATCATTCAATTGTAAAGAAATAAAAAAAATAAGCAAAAAAAAGAAGATAAAACAACATTTTATCTTCCCAATTTATAAAATATAGGATAAAAAAATACTCTTAGTGGAAACGAAGTAATGGTCTAGCACTAGAAAAATCTTCTCGGGACTGAGCAAAATCCTCCTGCTGAAATAAATGGAACCATTGAACCAAAAGATCAATCTGATCTGTCTTGGAAGGAGGAAGGTGATAAGCATCCAATCCTGTAGAAAGAGTTTGTAATGCACGCTCCATCTCAGCAAAAGAAAGATTGATTGTTCAAATCTCTACTCCAAAAGTCTTTGCAATTCAAAGCAATTTGCTAGAGAATTTTTGCAATACCGCAGTTTGAACAGCACTACCCAAATCTAAATGGTATGCTGAATATATTTCTCTCATCTCATCATAAAGAAATCCTGGATTTAATGCTGCTGAAATAGTGCTCAGTTGATCTTCTGTTGGGATTTTTTTATTATCTCCCAGATAATTGAGTGCTTCTTGAGCCTTTTGAGACTGTTCTAAAGAAATACTAGTAGATCCTTCTTTTTGAAGAGAAGCTAACTCTTGTGAAACTTGTGCTAAAGAAAGCTGTGGAATATCGGTAATTGGAGTTGTTTCAGTACTCTCTCATCCAGTAGGAAGAGTGTTTTGGATAGATCAGTCCTTTGTAGTAATTTCTGCTTCAAAAGAAGAGAAATCTCTAGTATAAGAAAGATTGTTTTGCGCCAAAAGTTGTACAAAATCTGTCTTATTTTCTAGGAGCAAAATATCATTATCCTTTTGGAGAGAAAGTAATTGGTCGCTTGCTAAAGTCTGAGTATTTTGAGTCAGAATTTTGTCCTTTTCTTCTTTTTTCTTTTGAACAAGCAGAGAACTACCATTATTTTTGATATAAGTTTTTTCTTCTGTTTTGAGAATCTGAAGAGAAAAATCTTTGTCATCTCCTGCATCAGAGTGGATATTGAAATCTTCTGTCTCTATGAGAAAATCGTAGTTGTTTTTGTCACCATCAAACTGGAAAAAATTACCCTGTAAAAGATTGATATGATAAGTCCCTGATAATTTGGATACAACAAATACTGCTGGTCAAATAATCTCTCCCTTTCCCTCATCTAATTCAAAAGACATCACCGTCCCCGGCTTGAGGATAATTTTATCTCCATCGAAAAACACTAAACTCGTCTGAGTTTGAGAAGCATTTTCTATCATAAATTCTCCATTGATTTTTACAATTTTTCCAATTTGATCTGCAGCAACTCCATTGATTGGAAAAGAGCTTTCTTTCCAAAAAAGGATATGATCAGTCAAAGTATTTTGAGGTACTACAAAGATTCACAAAATCACTACAAAAATCAATGCTGCCATACTTGCATAAGTATACTGAGTAGCAAATCTAAATTTTTTGGATATCTGAGGAGAAGTTTTATTTTTGGAAATTTTCTCTAACAAAAAAAGCTTTTCAGTATCTGAAAGCTGCAGTTGCTGTGCTTGAGAAAAGTATTCTTTGAGTTGCATTGCTAAAAAAATCCTAGTGCATAAATCATCAACATCGGAAAGTAGACACAGCCCGACATTCTATTATACGAATCAAAATCCTTTTTGTGACAAAAAAGTCTGACTTTCTTTTGAAAGAAGAAAAAAAACAAGAAAATAATCATGAAAGAAGGAGATTAAGCTCAAGAATAGCTCTCCAAAAGTCCTACCAAAGCAATCATTGCTCCATTGTCGGTAGAGTAGACATTTTTTGCTGGGAAATGAAATTCCAATCCTTCTTTTTTTGCTAGATCAGCAAGATATGCTTTGAGTCTTTTATTTGCAGAGACTCCCCCTGCTAATGCAATACTCGGGATTTTAAAATCTTTTGCTGCTTGAACTAATTTTTTTGCCAAAACTTCTACAACTGCCTCTTGAAATTCGTAGGCAATATCTGCTATCAACTGCTCTGAAAGCGCTATTTGATCTTGTTCTAATTTTTTAAGTAAAAAAGAAACCTGACTTTTCATCCCAGAAAAACTAAACTCAAACTGCTCATGAGCGAGGAAAATCCTTTTAAATTGCACTAGAGGATTCGGCTTTCCCTTTTCTGCTTGCTGTCCAATCCAAGCTCCCCCAGGATAAGGACCTCCCAACATCCTAGAAGCTTTATCAAAAGATTCTCCTGCTGCATCATCCAAAGTCCAACCAATTTTGTGAATGCTAAAATCGGCGAAGCTAAAAACTTCATAACCCAAATCTGCAAGAGTTGTTATTTTCTGATCTTTTTTATTTACCACATAGAGGTCATTGTGTCCTCCAGAAGCGGTTAAAATCACGAAAGGAAACTGAATAGCATCTAAATTTCTTTCCAAAAAAATAGAAAAAACATGCCCCCAAATATGATTGATCGCAAGTACTGGTTTTTGTAAAAATGCTCAAAGTTGGTATGCTACCGTCTTTCCTACCACAAGCGATCCAGGCAATCCAGGATAACTGGTCACTGCAATTGCATCAATATCCACCCTTTCTCAGACTTTGAGAACTTGTAAAAGTGCAAGGATTTTTTCACTATGTAATCTAGAAGCAATCTCCGGAACTACTCCACCAAACTGCTGATGATCCTGGATCTGAGAATAAGCGATCAACTCTTCCACCTCAAAAATCCCCTGATCATCAGAGACAATAGACAAGGAAGTATCATCACAACTCGTCTCTATTGCAAGAATTTTCATATATTAGTAAGTGTAAAAAATAAACTAGAAAGAATAGAATGAGAACACAAAGAACTAGACAAAAATTTAAAAATAATATTTTGAGAACAAAGAATTAAATTGCAATTCAAAAAAACTGATTAAAAATCCAGAAAAAGATCTTTTTTTTGTTTCAAATCTCCTTGAGAAAGCTTTTTTTTCTTGGATCACTTATTTTTCTGAGTTTGGATTGGTGAGTGAGGAGAGTTCTCAAATGTGGCTAATGCCAAATCATATTCATATTCCAATTGCTGTTGGATCCAATATTTTGGTAAAGTGCCAAGTGCTTTAGTTAGAAGGATATCTCGTTGGATTGTGAAATTTCTTCTTCCTTTGAGAAGTTCGTTGAGTTCGCTGACACTTTTTCAGATTTTTTTTGCAAAAGCTCTCTGAGAGTATCAGAGTTCTTTGAGAATATTTTGCAATTCTTTACCTGGATGAAAAGCCATATTCTTTTGCTTTAAAAGATAAATTCACTAATTCACTATAACAGTGAACATTTATCACTATAAGATTTTCTTTTTCAAATTCAAATCTATTTATAAATTCACTACCATAGTGAACATTATCAATAAATTCTGAGGAGAAGCAACGAATGAAACAAGATTGAAATTAAAAAAACTCATTCACTATGGTAGTAAACACCCTAAAGGTAATAAAATATTAAAATAAATTCACTATAACAGTGAACACCAGAAACAAACTAGACAAATAAAAAGAAGAACTTTGAATAAAAAATTCACTATAATAGTGAATAGTATAATAAAAAAATATAGGATCAATTCACTACAACGGTGAACACCAGAAACAAACTAGACAAATAAAAAGAAGAACTTTGAATAAAAAATT
>CAYIZS010000043.1:0-1869 GCA_964367985.1 uncultured Candidatus Peribacteria bacterium | reverse complement strand
CACTACAATAGTGAACAAAATAAAACTTATAACAATAAATAATTCACTACAACAGTGAACAATATAAAACTTATAACAATAAATAATTCACTAGAATAGTGAACACTTAAAGCAAAAAAACAAAGAAAAGATATAATTACTATCATTACAAAGAAACTAATCCTCAAGTTCTAAACCAACACTATAAAGTTGCAAAAGGTTTTCTCACTTTCTTTTCCCATAGAGCAAATCTCCCACTAAAGGATAGCCAATCGCAGCAAAATGCACTCTAATCTGATGACGGATTCCTTTTTTTATTGTTACCAAAGCAGTAGAAATATTGCGCTCAGCATCATATTCAAACTCTTGAATAAAGGTTTTTTGCTGATGAATTTTACCTTTGATTTTATGGAGATTGGATTCTAGTGCCACAACCATACGATCCTCAGCAAACCTATGATGTGCTAAAGGCAATGCTATCTCATTTCAGACTTTATGAAAGTAATAAGAAAGATCTCCTCGAGCTTCCAATAGATAGGTTTTATTAACCTTTCCTGCCAACTGTAGTGATTTATAGGCTTCTTTGATAGTGGGAGTTTTGGCAAAATAGAGTAGTCCCGTGGTCGGAGTATCCAATCTATTGAGCAATCCTAATTCTCCTATAGTTCAAAACTGAGCACTTAATTCGTTTACAATGAGTTGAATCTGAGGATCTTTTGATTCACAAAGATTGTCTAGAAAAGATTTTTCCTTGCCAAAAGTCGAAGGGATCCCAGCTGGTTTCCAAAAATAATAACAAAAACTATCTTGATAAAAGAGTAGTTGCATCCAGATAAAGAGACTAAAAATCTGAGAAAATTATTTTTTAAGTTTTTTTCCAAGCATCAGATATGCCATCGGAGTACCAATAAAAATACTTGAAAGAAATGCTGCTATCACCCCAACCCCTACCGTAAAAGCAAATTTTTGAATAATTCCAGTACCAAAAATTATCATTGCAATAAGCACTAAACTAGTAGATAGAGAAGTACCGATAGATCTAAGCATACTTTGCCATATACTATCTTCAAAAACCTTTAGATAATCTATTTTTTTCTGACCTGAATTTTTAGTTAGGTTTTCTCTAATCCTATCAAAGATCACAATAATATCATTGATCCCATATCCAACAATCGTCAAAATTGCGATAACAAAAACACTATCAATCTGAATTGTAGGATTAATACTCATCCACAAACCGTATGCTCCTAGCGATACAGAAACATTAAAAATTGAAGTTGCCAGAACTACTGCTACCAAAATTGTCGGAGGGATAAATTTTCTCACTGTTCCAAAAGAAAAAATCATATATATCGACATAGCAATAATTCCAAAAATAAGAGCTTGAAATGCGGTATTTTGCATATAAGAACCAATACTAGGTCCTACCACTACCCAATCATGAATCATATCAACATCTGCAATAATATTTTCTGCAACTAAAAATGACTGTACATCTTCTGAAAGTTCTTTTACCAAAAGATCGCTATCAAGTCTGGCATTTATTTTTAGTTTAGTTTCATTTTTGTTCTTTTCTACGTAGATATTTGAGTCATTATATCCCTTATTATGAAGATAGTCAGACAAAGAATTTGAAATCTGATCTTGAGAACTAGTCGTCTGAAAAGACATACTAATCCCTCCCGTAAACTCTTCTGAGAGATTCATATTAAAGAAAAAAAGTCCTCGCGAAATAAGTAGTACAGAAGCTCCAATCATCAACCAAAGATAGGAATTCTTGATAACATTAACAAAAGGTTTCATCCAAAATTACTATTAAATAATAAAGAAAAAAAACAAAATAATAAAATTATTGAAAATAACTATATTTTTTTCCCATAGACTTTCAAG
>CAYIZS010000042.1:0-7518 GCA_964367985.1 uncultured Candidatus Peribacteria bacterium | reverse complement strand
CATTTCCATCGGTATTAAAAAAAGCTACTTCGTATCATCATTTTTCATAAGTAGGAATAACCATTTCTGGAAGAGTATTTTCCTCTTTAAAGAAAACATCCATTCCTTCTGCAACAAAATAATCTATTGTTTTCTCTATTTTTTCATTGATATCAAAATTTCTCCTGATATCATCTAAATCCTGTAAAATAGTATCTGAGATTTTTCTTTCTAAATTTGAAACGTTTTGAAAATAAATTTTCCAAGCAAGAGTATTGATCATCTCTTCTCATCCGAAGATAGCTTTAACCTCTCAAATATCAAAAAGCTCATAACTACGAACCGTTGGACTCAAGGTAGGAGTAGCAAGTAAATCAACTAAAGCTAATTTTTGATAAGCAATATCTTGTAGTAATGCTGGAGCGGCTGCTTTTTGTGCTTCTAAAGATTCATTATATATCTTAAAAATATTTTCTAGATATTCTTCTATTGCTAAAGCGATATCTTTAGGTTCTTTGAGTTCTCCATCTCCATTATAGACTTCTATTTTAAATAAATTTGGATATATCAGTTTAACTTCTGATGCTCCTATTCCTTGAAAAGAAAGATATCTTGGAGAATCGATCGGTCTATCTGGAGTTGTCATACTCATCCCAGAATAAACAATTTCTGGATTTCCTTTTTCAGAGATCAGAGTAGTAATAAATTTAGACTTTGCATCAATCAGACTTTTTACCTTATCTGATATCTCTAAAACCCCCTCTTCTGAAGAAGGACAAACTTTAGCACTACCAGAAACAGCACACCTCAAATTGATCATAACACTATCATTTCCACTAAGCTGAGAAATGTTATTTTGTAACTTTTCCATATTTTCGAGGACAGTATTTCGATAAGCCAACTCTTCTGTAATTCCAGAGATATCTAGCTCTTCATCCTCAGACTCAAGCAATGCTGTAAGGTCTGCTATTTTCTCATTTACATAATTTTTTATAGCATTATACCTTGTTAGAACCTTATCTACTTCTTGTATCAATTTTGGTATTTCAAGATACAATGCCTCCATTCTTTCTATATTGCCAGAAAAGATCCCTAAGATATCATCATACCATTCTGAGAAAAAAGGAATTGCAGATATTCCAAAAGGTCCTATTTGAACCTTATCTTTTTTTAATGTTGTACTCTCAAATAATTTTAAAACATCTTCAATTCAAGCTCCTGGATCCTGTGCTAACAAAAAGATAGCATCATCTAATTTTTCAAACAAAACCAATAGATCTTCGTTTACATTCTCAATATCTTCCAAGACACCAGTACCTATCCAAGTCTGATTTTTAATTTCCTCTTGTATCAAAAGAAGACCACTCAAAACCTGACTAGCAGTATCAATGCCGCTCATTATTTGTCCAGAATTATTCTCAGATTCTTGTAATATCTCACTCATTTGTTGATAATAAGGCCGAGATTCACTAGATTCTGAATATTTTAATCCGGTATAACCATTAACTTGTTCTGATGTAGTAGAATCATGCTTTATCAAACTATCAGCAACCTTATAGGTATAACGATATTCGATTTCTGTTTTAGATTTTCTTGGTTTAAGAAGTTTAAAGTTTCCTTTTCCTTGAGGGAAAAACACTACTCATTCTTCCTTGATTACCTTGAAATAATCAATTTCATCTTTTAGATCGTGATAAATAGGATATTGATAAGCATCAATTTTTTCATCATCAACCGTTTTAATCAAAGTTGGAGATAAATATTTATCTTTTGCTAAATAAGAAGTTGCTTCTACTTCTGGAGATTTTATTGCTTGAGATCCATCAATATCATAAATCCATTTCCATGCTGACTTATAATCATAATTTTTTAATTTATAAATTCCTTGAGATAAAAGGTCCCAATCTAAATTGAGAGGAGAAGCACCTCATCGAATTCTATGACTAAATTCTTCAAAAGTTTCACAGTCTTTTTGATCTTTTTCATTATCTGAACTTGGATTACATTTACCCTTGTAGCTAACAGATCGTTCTTTACAAGGGGTAATTGGCAATGATGCTGGAATAATAGGAGAAAAAACACGTTTCGTACATTTTCTAACAATATTTTCTTTTTTATAAGTTTTCTCTGTTTGATAGAGTTCGTATTCTTCCATAGTATTCATAGGATTATAACCCCTATTTGCCTCTACCTGTGTAGAAAATAAATCATAAGATGCACCCACTCCTTTTCTAGAAAGATCTGTAGGATCTGCAGCATCTTTTGCTGGATTTATAGGATCTGAAGTAATGGCACTATAAGCTCAATGTATTGTTAAAAAATTTCTATAAGTCCCGCGGAAAATAGAAAGATCCAAAGGAGACATTGCAATTTGTGCATCTTTCCCAAAATAGAAAAATCTATAGGTATCATCTAAAGTTTTAGCATATCATAAACTAATTCCTAGTCTTTTTATTTTTGTATATTGGTCTTTAGAAAAACTAGTTGGCAAGACAATTTTCATAGGATAATTTTCTTGTTCAACCTTTTCATCAATATAATCTTCCAATACTTCATTCAGATTCATAATTAATCCCATCACATCAGCCCCTCCTGCGAAACTTCTGTCTTGTATTGATAATTTATCAATATGACTATCATATTCTTGCCAGCGATCAGAAGCCATGATGTTGTCTCTCTGAGTAGTAATCAAATCTGTTGCTAAAATATCTTGATAATCAGCAATAAAATTATCAATATGCTCCTTTAAAAATAAGGTAGGAGTTTTTTCTTCTCCTAATTCTCATAGATCTTTTAATCCTTTTTCCATTTCATCTGCTTCTTCATTATATCACATTGCCCTTAGATCTTTTATCAAAGATTCCAAAAGGTCACTATTTTTACCCAATTCTTCTCCCTTTAAATAACCCAGTAATGCTGAATGAAATCTATTGTACATCAGATCTTCTAGGAAAGCTTGTTGATTTACATATCCAACCAATTTTGGATCTAATATAGAGTGCTTTAGTGCAATAAAATCATCATACCAAATAGCTTTATTAACATAAGATTCAGGATCTTGCCCATATTTTTTTAATTTTCAAAAAAAATCTGTATAAGAAGCGGTACTATCTTTAAAGTTGATCATCCCATGCCAAACTTCTGCTTGCCCTAGTTGACCTTCATTAGAGACAAAATAGCTAGAAAGTGGATCATAAACATATTTTTGCTCCCAAAAATCTACATAGGGATATATAGAAGGAAAAACGTAACCATTTAAATTAATCACCGGCAAAGGAATATCTCCAACCAAAACAATTCCGATCAATCTTGACCCTTCTCCCTCTAATCCATCAAAATAAACATTTTCTAGCATCTTGGAAATGGTTACTGCATCATATTTTTGAGTATCAATCTGGAAAATAATCGATTCTGCTCCAGGATTTTGCTGAGGCAAGTAAGATGCTCCATACCACTGCAAATCTCCAGCAACACTAGGGTAAAGATCTTTTTCTACAAGAATGGCGATCAAGGGAGTGAGTTGATTTTCTTTTGCAGCATAAACCGTATTGAAGGGAATATATCCCATCCAAGAAAGCAGGGAAGACAAGAGATATCCTGACAATATAATAGATCATAAAAATTTTTTGTTGATCATGTGATGAGATAATCATAAAAAAAGCAAGAAAACTTACCCTTGAATATAGGATAATCCAAGCAAAAATAAAGTAAAAAATGCCTTAAAATCAGATTCAGTTGTTTTTTGTAAATATTGATGGAAAGTAATTGACATTGTTTGTATTTAAAGAGAGTATCTCTGTGGAAAGAATTGATTTTTGAAAGTAAAAAAGCATACTGGGATAAAGTAATGATTTTTATTTCACATTTATCGTTGGTATGATTATTGGAAATCAAGATAAAATCGCAACAATCAAGCAATATATCGCTAATAATGCAGAATCTCAAAAACCCTTATTTTTACTGATTTTGGGAGCTGAAGGTATTGGAAAATCTGATTTCTTGTATCAGTATAGCCAAGAACTCTTGGGAGATTATTTTCAATCAGATTTTTTATGGCTCAAAGATCTTTCGGAAATTCTAGGAAAAACTCATATTATTCCAGTAGAAAAGTCAAAAAGCACTCCAATAATTGAAGAAAAAGATGGACAAATCTATCAAAATAAAGGGATCAGAGAGGTAAATGATTGGCTTCAACAATCAGGATTTTCTGGTAAAAAGATTCTCTTGATCGAAAATATGCAAAGAATGAACAAATCTTCTATGAATGCATTCCTCAAAACAGCAGAGGAGCCACTACAAAATAGGATTATTTTTGCTACTGCAAATAATTCCAAAGACCTTGTAGATACTTTGGTTTCTAGAGCATTTATTATCCATTTCAATCTCCTTTCTGATGCAGAGATTCAAGACTATATCGCTCAAAACCGTCTAGACTTTGGATCGACAGCATTACAAGAGAGCATCACAGAAATTGCAGGAGGAAGGGTCAAAACTCTCCTCAAACTCAAAACAATCATGGAAGAAAATCCTGATCTCAGTGAAGATTTGATTTGGCTCAGAAAGCATCTCAAAGAGCAGGGGAGTAGTAATAAAAAAATCACTATTTTGAAAAAATTTGAAGAAGCCAGATTTCTAACTCTCTTTATCGATGCTCAGATAGAAATTTTAGCAAAACAGGGAGACATTGATGCAGAAAAATGGATCAAGGTAAAAAAAATGCTCAATTCCAATGTCTCTCTAGAAAATGCACTACGATATGCAGTTTTATAATCCTGTCTAATGATGTCTAGTTATCTTTGACAAAATTTCCTCCACGATAGTGATGCAATTGAATTCATCAAAATACAGATAAAGGACTTTATCCTAAAACATCAAACCGCACTTGTATTGGAAATCGGTCCTGGAAAATGAGCAATCACTAGAGAGATTAAAAATCTAGCTCCTTTTTTTCAGGTAATAGAAAAAGATGAAAAAATGCTTCCTCATCTCCATAAATTACTATCTCCATGACAAATCAAACATTGAGATGTATTGGACTTTGATCTTCAATATTTTTTACAAGAAGAAAACTTTGATAAAAAAGATCTCTTTATCGTAGGAAATCTTCCTTATTATATCACCTCTCCCATCCTCAGAAAATTTTTTGCTCAGGGAGAAAATATCATTCAGTGAGGTTTTTTTATGGTTCAAAAAGAAGTGGGAGAAAAAATTCAGACCTCAGCAAAAAAGAAATCTTACCTTTGGCGACTCTTGAATCGATGATATGAGGTGAGTTATCTCAAAACAATTCCTGCAAGTTCTTTTTCTCCTGCACCCAAAGTAGACAGTTGTCTCATCTTATTAGAAAAGAAAAAATCTGAAGCAGTAAAATTTAATCACTTAGTGGAATTTCTTGATGATGTAAATCCTTTTAGTAGGAAAACTCTGGGAAAAATTTCTAAAATCAATAACAAAAAAGGGGAGTGGAACTACCACATCCCAGCAGTATTAGAAGGGAAAAGACTGGAAGAATGTCAGCGATCAGATTTGGAACTTATGTTGAAAAAATATGCTCAATAATGGCATTGAGTTCTTTGATCTGAGTTTGATAACGAGGATTTTCTAATCGCCATTCAAAATTACTATTACAAAAACTCACCATATAAGGGAAACCTTTCCTCTCTAAAGGAACATAACTTTCTATCGCTCCTTCTTTGAGGATATAAATTTGATCCTGATACATTTTTTCTATCCCTTTCAAAATAGCTTTATGCTTTCCAGGATTGAAAGTCATAATGGTTTTCACCAATTTATTATAATAATCCTGATAATTGATCCTCTGACTCGTGCGCTTTTGTTGGTTTGCAATCTGATAATATCTATTGATCTCTGCCTGAGTGAAAAACCCATAATCTACTGTATTATCCCAGTCTCCTATAAAATAATTTTTAATCTGAAACTTATTGAGGAATTTTCTCCAAGGTTTAAAACCACCTTTTCCATTAATATTGATGATTTCAAAGTCAGTAATCTTGTCTTCCCATTCACGGTCTTTGCTTAAATGTTCTAAATAATAGCTAAAAAAATAAGCATCAGTATCTCCTTCTACCATGATGATTTTTTCCACAAAAAAGATTTTAGAGAGATTTTCAAACTTGAGCATATGCATGAGTTTAGCATCTTCTGTGTCTACAACGATTTTTGGAGCAATGATCTGAGATCCTTTGCTATCAGAGTTTTTAAATACTCTATACACATTAGTAATATTTTTATCATTGATAAAAAGAGGGGAGTTGGTAGTGATGATAAATTGGGTTCCCATCTTTTCTGCTAGCTCTCAGAGTACTTTTACCAAACCTTTCTGGATAAAAGGATGAATATGTAGCTCTGGTTCGTTGATCACCATACATCCATTTTCTAAATCATTTCCAAAAAATCCAAAAAGCAAAGCAAGCAAAGACTGCTCTCCATCACTAAGATCTTCAAAATAGAAAACTCTTCCTTCTTTGTCCAAAAGCTTAATATCTATCACTTCATTGATATATTCAATCGCCAATTCCTTACGAAAATATTTCCTAATAATTTTATTGATACTGAGAAAAAACTGTGTACTTCTGAGATATTGCATCGAATCATCAAAAGAAACAATTTCCGTAGGAGAGGAGAGGAGTTGATCCTGAGAAAAGTCCTCCAAAATACTCCAGATTTTATGTACAAAGTTGATATAGCCAGCCAAACTATTTCTGAAACTAAAACTATTTCCAATCAAAGTAACTGGATTGAGAAAATTTCTAAACTCCAAAGCAACCCTATCATTTCCCATAATTGATATCGTATTTTTGAGCAGATATCGCTTTCTTTCTTCTGGTTTTTTTTCTACTTGATTGAAAATAGTAATCACAATTTGTAAAAGCTGATGATAGCGAAAAATTTTTAAGATAAATTTTTGATCCTCAGTGAGGAAAGTATCTACCAATGAAAAAGTCTGTTCCTTTTCATCAAATTTTGCAAAGATCTGGATCATATTTCAGTCCTTCATAAGTTTTTGTAGATCTTTTTTCTCAAAATAGATATCAAAATCAGAATATTTTTTGATAATAGCATTGATCTGATCTGGGTACTTGCAAACAAAACCAATGTTTTCATAATCAGACGCTGTCAATTTGATCGTCAATTCTATGAAAGAATCCTGAGATGGAGTATTGTAATTGGTCTCCAAACCTCTAGTTTTATTGATTTCTTGTTGAATGGTCTGATTACGCTTTTTTTTATTGTCCAAAAACTCTCTATGATAGGAGTAATTATTGATATAATTGGCATAAAATTCTTCTAAAATCCTGAGAAAATTGGTCTTTCCAGATGCATTATCTCAGATAAGAATTGAGGTTCCATTACAAGATCCATCTACAGAAAAAGAGATTCACGGACTACTTTTAAAGTGAGGAATATGAGGGAAACTCAGGATATTGGAGATTTTTACCTCTTTGAGCTGCATCTGCTTATTTTTTATAAAATAATTTTTTTATGCGAACTAGATATAGTTATAATATAGTATAAGGT
>CAYIZS010000041.1:0-8232 GCA_964367985.1 uncultured Candidatus Peribacteria bacterium | reverse complement strand
AGTCCTGGTTGCTCCCCTCCCTGACCCAAAGACTGCTCTCTGCTAGTATTTGCAGAAAAAAAGTTATCAAAAGACTGACTAGCACTAGGAGCTACAGTTCCTGCTCCATTTTGTGGAGTAGAAAAGATTTTGGGATCCACAGAGGCGATTTTGTGCTGCCCCAAAGTTTCTGCCAGAGTATCCTGTACCAGCTGAAAGATCATCTGAGAGTCTTGAAACTTTACCTGTAGTTTGGCAGGATGGACATTTACATCTACCAGTTCTGGAGCGATCTGGAGGAAAAGTACCACCAGAGGAAACTCCCCAGGAGTGATTTGCCTGGCATAAGCGTCCAAGATTGCTCTCCTTATGATCCTATCCTGTACCGGACGATCATTGACATAGATTTTGATATTTTCTCCTGAACCAAAACAGATCGAAGCATCTCAGAGGATTCCTTGGATCTGAACGGAGCTAGCACTTTTTTCAAAAGGGATCAGACTTTTTCCTCGCTCTTTTTTGAAAAGCGCCTCTATCCTCTCCTGGAGATGGTCTCTAGCAGGGAGATCAAAAATGATTTTGTCGTTCTTTTTGAGGATAAAATGCTTGTCAAAATGATTGATCGCAATATCTACAAAATAATTGTAACAATAATAAAATTCTGTCTGTGCAGATTTGAGAAACTTGAGCCTCGCAGGTACGGTATAAAAGAGATCCTCTACCGTGATCAAGGTCCCCTGTTCAAAGGGTACGGCCAGATGCTTCATCACTGTCTCCACTCCCCTTTTAGTGAGTCTGGTCCCAATTTCTGCATAGCGCGTCTTGGATAGGAGAGAAACCTTGCTCACCTCAGCGATACTCGCCAGCGCCTCTCCACGAAATCCATAGCTTGCCAGACTCTGGAGATCCTCATCAGAGGTAATTTTAGAGGTCGCATACCTTTCAAAGACCAGTTCCATATCCGAGAGCTCAATCCCCTTTCCATTATCTTCTACTGAGAGCAGGGTTTTCCCACCATCTTGGAGATTGATGCTAATCATACTAGCTCCTGCATCAAGCGAGTTTTCTACCAACTCTTTGAGAATCGAAGCCGGTCTATCGATAATTTCTCCTGCCTTGAGTCTATTGATGACAAAATCTGGGAGTTTCTGGATGGACATATTTTTTGAGTGAAAAGTAAAGTGAATCAAGCGATCCAAAAGAGAAAAAATCTGAATTTCTCTTGCTTTTGGGCTCACAAATTTTATAGTCAAAGTGACTACTTTTAGTATACTGACTCACGGTTTATTATCAAGGTTTTCCTATGCAGCAGTTCAAAGCATTCCTCCTCCAATATAGTACCTGGATCAAATATGGTCTGATTGTGACCAATTTTTTGGTGATGATCATTGCGATCAAGGTATTTATCAATTATACCACCATCACTGAAAATATCCAAGAAGTAGAACAACAGCAACAGAGAGTCGAAGATCAGATCGCTTTTGTGGAAAAATTTCAGCTCAAATATTTGGATTCTGATCATGCACAATATTTTTTGTATCACGAAAATACCCTCCTCTTTCCAGGGGAAAAAATCATCGCTTTTGAAAAAGAAGTCCCAATCGAAAGTATCGAAAAATCCATCGATCCCCTCAAACTCAGCCCAGCAGAATCCCGACAAAGATATTGGCTCCAAAAAAAACAAGCCAACAGCTCCAAATCTGAGGACTAAAAGCGACAAATCTGATACACAATGACTCAGATGTAAAGTAAAATCACAGCTCCAATCCTAGCAAAATTTGCAAAAGAGCTCAAGCTCATTATACTTGATCTATCTCTATTAGCACGGATCTTTTATACCCACTCACCGATCAATGAAAAAGACCTTACTCTGGATCAGTAAATTATTTTTTATCCCACTCATCATCGGAGGATTTGCCCAAGCGCAGGTCAATATTTCTTACAATGATTTTCTCACAGAATTGGTAAAGATGGATATTTCCATCCAAGAAGTCCTCTCCAAAGAGAACCTTAGCCGTTATGAAATAGCCAGACTTTTGAATGTAGTAGAGTGTCAGGACTGTGTGCATCCTAGTTTCTCGATGAGTTCCAAATATAATCAAGCTTTTTGGAAAAATTTTAGCCAGCTCCCAGGTAAAGATTTCTGAGATATCCAGTATAACCAGACTCCTTACCAAGGGGACAACTATTTTTACTGTGTAGCTTATGCCGGAGACCAAGAATATATGAAAGGATATCCTGTCGCTACTAGTCCTGTCTGTGGAGGAAGTTTTTGTGGAGATCGTGCTCTCACCAGAGCTGAATTTTATCAGACCTTGAGCAATATTTTAGCACCTCGCATCTATCATCGTTATAGTTTCAACTGGGATCAGATCACTCGCCGATTTGACAAGCAATCTAGCACAAGTTATAGTTACAAAATGTTTACCGAGACAGAAATTGCTCGCCTTGGAGAGAAAAAAAGAAATCCTGCAGGACTGAGTCAAACCATAGATCTCGAGATCTATGTGAAATATTGTATGTTCAATCTCAATAGCTGTAATTATGATCGCTATGTCAATCTCCAAGAAGGAGTCTGGCCGATTGCTCAGATCAATCTTTTGATCAAAGAAGGAGTGTTGACGCCTAGTACCGTAGCCAATATCCATGAATATATCACTCCAGAAGAAGCCCTTCAGCAGCTCTACAACCTCTATCGTCTGCATACTCAATGTTATTTTGATGATGATTATGACTGTGATGGGATCCCCAATACTCAAGACAATTGTCCCTATGATTTCAACCCTAGCCAAAGAGATAGCGATGGAGATAAAGTAGGAGATGTCTGCGATGATGATATCGATGGAGATGGGATCAAAAATCCAATTGGAATTGTAGATGAGACTGGGAATATCAATATGCAGATCTTTGCCAGCCAAGGATCTCCTGACAAAACTCCACTGGGAGAACCAGAAGGAGAGATTCAGGCTTTTATCGAAGTAGTGAGCATTTCTGATCAAGCTCCTGCTATCGTCAAATTTCAGATCAAAAATTCTGCAAATATTAGAACAGTAGAACGAGATTTCGGAGATTTTGCCCAAGGAAAAGGGACAAGCACTCAGCATATCTATCATCATCCCGGAACCTACCCCGTTTTGGCCAAACTCACCACTCAAGGAGGGAAAAGCGTGATCGCAAAGACAGAAATCTATATCGGAGAATCTAGCGATAGAAACTATTTCCTTGCACTAGAACTAGAACATCTCGATACCCAGCAAAAAACTGCTAGCCTGATCGTCAAAAATCAGGGAAAATATGATAGCCGAAAATGGAGCAATAGTGCCCTCAATCTCAATGACCAAAAGACAAAAGTCTGAGATAAACTTACGATTCCTCTCCTTGAGGGAGAAAAAAATACCATTGTTCTCAAAGCTTATTTCAATGATCAGCTCGTAGCAGTAGCAAGCACCGATATTGCTCACAATGGTAAATTTTTCTTTCACAATTCTCTCAAGATCAATCCTGGTAAACAAACCCTAGGAGAAAAAGTAAGTTTCAATAATCAGCTCTATAATCTCGCCTTTGGAAAGATTAGGACGATGAGATGGGATTTTGGGGATCAAAATACTCGTTTCAATACCAGCTCCCAAGAAAGTCATAATTACAAAACGATAGGAAGTAAATTTATCGCTCAGACGATCGAAACAGATGATCATTATTCTCTCAGCAATACTGCAACCATTACTTTCCAAGATCCAGAAAAAGTCCAGAGCCGTGCCAACAATCTCTGGATGCAATCGGATATCAAGGGGAATATCAATATTTATGGCAAAACACTAGGCCAAAATAGCAATAAAATTGATCTCAATGTCAGCTTTTCTGATGGAGGAAATCTCTATGCCCCAGGACTCAATCCACAAGGCTTTCAGCTCAACTACCAAACCCTCTATAAAGGCATGCTCAAAGCAGATTTTTATAGCTACCAAGGCAGTAGCGCTGGATTCAACCACTTTGGACAGGTCAATATCAAAGATGATAGATTGCTCAATCTAAGCACAATCGATACCCAAAAACTCTTTGCAAGTTATAAATGTGATCTAGACCAAGATGCTATTCCTGATATGTTTGATAACGATATCGATGGAGATGGGATCAGAAATCTCCTCGGAATGATCCTCTATGAAAAACCTGACTGTTCACTCATTGTTGGAGATAATGTGGATGAAGAACTCTATCTCAAACACTTTGGGATCTGTAGTTTGGATAATTGTCCTTTTAGCTACAACCCAGATCAAAGCGATCTGAATCTGAATGGAATCGGAGATATTTGTGAATCTAATCTCCAAACCTGTGGAAATGGGATTGTAGATCCAGGAGAAGATTGTAAAAACTGTCCGCAAGATGTCAAAGCTTGTACTGCTTTCTGTGGTAATGAGATCGCTGAAGAGGCAGAAACTTGTACAAACTGTCCTGAAGATGTTCCTATTTGCAAAGCAACTACTTGCTGAAATGGGAAGATTGATCCAGGAGAACAGTGTGATAATGGAAACAAGAATGGAAACGACGGAAAATGTAGTTTACTTTGTACTATCATCGATCCGAAACTTCCAAGCTGTGGAAACGGGATTGTCGATCCAGGGGAAGACTGTAGTAATTGTTCTGTAGACCTCCAAGATCGCTGTATCGATGAAGGTGAAACAGAAAAAGAGCAGCTCCCTAGCTGTGGAAATGGGATTGTCGATCCAGGAGAAGATTGTAAAAACTGTCCGCAAGATGTCAAAGCTTGTACTGCTTTCTGTGGTAATGAGATCGCTGAAGAGGCAGAAACTTGTACAAACTGTCCTGAAGATGTTCCTATTTGCAAAGCAACTACTTGCTGAAATGGGAAGATTGATCCAGGAGAACAGTGTGATAATGGAAACAAGAATGGAAACGATGGAAAATGTAGTTTACTTTGTAGCATCATCGATCCCAAACTACCTACTTGTGGGAATGGAATTGTCAATCCAGGAGAAGATTGTAGTAATTGTTCTGTAGATCTTCAAGATCGCTGTATCGGTGAAGGAGATAAAAACAAAGATCCTTTCTGTGGTAATGGAAAAATTGATCCAGGAGAAGATTGCAAAAATTGCCCTCAAGATGTAGGAACTTGTTCAGCTTTCTGTGGCAATGGGATTGTAGAAGATGCTGAAACTTGCACAAACTGTCCCGAAGATGTCCCTATCTGTGCGGTGTGTGGAGATGGGAAAATTGATCCAGGAGAAAATTGTCTTAATTGTCCCAAAGATGTGGGAATATGTTCTGCTTCTTGTGGAAATGGAAAAGTAGAATTAGCAGAAAATTGTCTAAACTGCCCAGAAGATATTCCTATCTGTAATATCTGTGGGAATAGTATTAAAGATCTTGAAGAAGAGTGTGATAATGGAACAATGAATGGGAAAGATGGAATTTGTACCCAAGAATGTACCTGGACAAATCCCCAACTTCCTAGTTGTGGAAATGGAGTTATTGATCTAGGAGAAGATTGTCAAAACTGTCCTGAAGATCTTAAAGATATTTGTATTGATAAAGGAGATAAGAAACCAGATAACTGTGGAAATGGAGATATAGATCCATGAGAAACCTGCCAAAATTGTTCTATCGATCTCAAAGATATTTGTGTTACTGAAGGAGAAAAAATGTTTTGTGGAAATGGAAAAATAGAATCTGGAGAAGAATGCGATAATGGTGCTATGAATGGGAAAGATGGAAAATGTAGTGAAAGTTGCAAAAAAATTATTCCAAAATGCTGAGATGGACTAGGATTTAGTAAAGATTGTCCTCCACCCCCTCCTCCACCTTGTGAAGGAGATGAATGCCTTCTCATCACTCCAGAATGCTTACAATGCCCATGCCAATATGCAGACTATGGAAATATCCTCAATAGAAATGATGATGTCAGAGCAAAGATTTGGGATCAAGATTTTCAAGTGATTTATGATCTTTCTCCTTTTGTAAGTATCGAAAGATATCTCAAAAAAAGATAAAAAAAAATAAAACATTCCTTCTATAAGATCGAACAACTCCCAAATAAAGGAAGTTTTTTTATGACAATCTCCAATCAATTGCCGGCTTTCCTATCGCCTCTAATGCTTCATTGCACTGAGAAAAAGGGCGAGATCCCAAAAATCCTCTATGTGCAGAAAAGGGAGAGGGATGTGCTGCAGAGAAAATAAAATGCTTGGACCTGTCAATCAAAGATTGTTTCTGCTGAGCAAAAGCTCCTCGGAGCAAAAAAACTAGACCTTCTTTTTGATCGGAAAGATTTTTGATCACCTGATCGGTAAAATTTTGCCAACCAAAATCCTTATGTGAATTAGGAGTATTTTCTCTTACGGTCAAAGTAGCATTGAGGAGCAAAACTCCTTGCTTTGCTCGTGGAGTCAAATCTCCAGAACTTGGGATTGCTATCCCCAAATCTGACTTTAATTCTTTTAAAATATTGAGGAGAGAAGGAGGAATCCTGATCCCAGGAGCCACAGAAAAACACAGTCCATGTGCCTGCCCCAATCCATGATAAGGGTCCTGCCCAATGATCACTACTTTAACCTGATCAAAAGGCGTCAAATTGAATGCATTAAAAATATTTTTAGATTCTGGAAAGATGCGATATCCTGCATCCATCTCCGCTAGTAGTTTCTGTTTAATTACAAGAAAATAAGGTTTTTCAAATTCCTCAGTTAAAATTTTTTTCCAAGATTTCTCAATATCAATTGAAGGTTTTATTTCCATATTATAAAATATTAATGAGATAATTTTTGTATTTTTTTATTGACCAGTGGAGAAAAATGTCCTTGATATTTTTTCTGAACAGCAGTAGAAAGAAAATCTTTTCCAGTTACTCTAGTTCTACACTCATCAGATCAACAGCTACATTTCCATGTAGAGATTTTATTTTCATTTTCTTCTCGTAATGCATAGTCAGCAGTTATCTCCTCACCAGGTAAAATCTCTCTTCTAGCAACCAAAGTAAAAGCATCTTGCATCCATAAATTACCATCACATGAATGATTGATAAAATATGTATCATCCTCTCCTCTATCTTCGATACTAAAAAGATCTTCATCTCGTTGCATAATCAGCTTTCAAGAACCTTGTGCCAAAAGAGCTTGCTCTTTATTTGTATAATTGGTTCATCACCAAACAACAACTATTTCTCATTGCATTATTTTTTCTTTAGCGAAAAATCCTTTCCCATGCATAGGAGAAGAGTGTAAAAGTAGTTTAGAAGAAATCCAATTATTTTGAGGGATTACATAGTTAATCATAGCTATATATTAATAAATTACATAAAAAGTCTGATTGAAATTTTGATAAAATAAAAAGCCATCACAAAACTAATTCCTAGTTTCAAAATCCCACTGACAAAAATACCTAAAAAACTTCCAATTGCAGGATTTAGACTTTTCTTCCAATCTCTGATTTTCCACCATTCTCCCAATAATGCTCCTAAAAATGGTCCAATCAAAATGCCAATCCATCCTCCTAGCATTCCTAGAAAGGTTCCAATCCCTGCTCATCGGCTACCGTATTTAGTGCCCCCCAAAGATTTGCTTGTCAGCATTGGCATCAAGAAATCCAAAACTAAGACCAAAACAACAATCACTCCTCGAATAATAAGGAAAGAAGTGCTATAGGGTTGTTTGGCCATAATATGCTGTAAAAGAATCCCCACATATACCAACTGAGGACCTGGAAGAATAGGTAACACACAGCCTAGAATCCCCAAAATAATAGCCAATCCTCCAACTAGAGTTCCAACAATAGCTAGTGACATTTTTCTAGAGCTGAATTAGTAAAATCCTGAGTGCCAATCTTTTGAATCCATTCCTGGAAGAGAGTTCCCTTTTCTTCAAAATTTTTCCATAGTGAATAACTTGGAGATGCTGTAGAAAGTAGTGCAATCTTACCAGGAGCAGTAACCTGATAAGCAAAACGAACCGCATCCTCCATCGACTCCGTATGAAAGATATTTCCCTGAAACCCTGAGAAAAGCTGAGCAATCCTCTTGCCTGTTGTAGGGAAAAAAATCAGATTTTTGATTCAAAGTTCTTGAATCTTTTCTACCAAGGACTGAAATTCATAGCCTCTATCCTGTCCTCAGAGAAACAGTGTATCGATCCTAGATCCAAAGGTATTGAGTGCTTCAATAGTACTCTCAGGACTGGTGGAAATCGCATCATCATAAAAGACAATTTCCTGATAGGTACCGACATATTCCATCCTATGAGGAAG
>CAYIZS010000040.1:0-8341 GCA_964367985.1 uncultured Candidatus Peribacteria bacterium | reverse complement strand
GTTTGTAGATACCTGTTCCAGAAATATTATCTTCAAATAATCATGGATTATTTGTTTTTCAACTATAAGGAGGATTCCCAATGATTGCAAGGATTGGCTGGGATTTGACCTGATTTGCTTCAATATTTTCTTGAGCCATTTCTGATGCTTGAATGAGAGTATCTTCTGTCTGAGTATCTAATGTATTGCTAAGATAGATCTTGAGTCTTTCCTCAGGAGCGAGATGATAGGCATACTCTCAGAGTAAGGCGCTGATCTTGAGATGAGCAATCGTATAAGGTGCCATCATGAGTTCTAATCCATGAAAGTTTGGTAGAATATGTTCTTTGATCGTCTCTCTGACAAAAGCTGGATTTTTCTGTTTAGTAGCTTTGAGGACAAAATTGATCGCTTCATATAAAAAGGTTCCAGTCCCTGTTGCAAAGTCTAAAACGGTAACCTGTTCTCTATCGAGGAGTCATTTTTTGATTTTTAGTTTTTCTCTGAGAGCCCAATCAGTAGCCCTCACGATAAAATCTACTACTGGTAGAGGAGTATAAAAAGATCCCGTTTCAAATTTGAGCTGATTATTGTATTTGGTCAAAAAATCCTCATAAAAATGTACATAAGGATCTTTGATCAGATAGCCATCTTCAAAGAGATTGGATTCTTTTTTGACTCCATATGCAAATTTGAGGGAATTACTGATTCCTTCTCGGTCTGCACTATTTAGTATTGCCAACATTTCTTCAAAAATCCACTTGATATCTACGTATTTTGGATGTTCCAAAACATCTAAAAATCCTACCAAATATTTGATCACAGGAAAAGAATAGCTAATATATTTTTTTGCATTAGTGAGATCTACAAGATCAGCTTGTGCATTATGTTTAGCCAAAAAAAGTCCATAAGTCAGTGTTTGTACAAAGATATCGATAAATTTTTGTTCACTTAGACTATGATCTATACTGCCTTTGAGAAGTTTATAAATCTCTACTAACTTGGGATCTTGTAGATCCCCTTGATCAACAAAAGAGTCTCTCAAAAAATCTTCTAATAAATCTGCTCTGACAGCCAGAACTTCTGCTAGGAGTTTGATACTATTGATCCCTTTAGGAGTCTGAGAGAGGAATCCTGCAACGAGATTATAAACTGCTTGTACATTATCTGGATTGAGTTTGTTTTTAGGGTTACCCAACTCCATTACATTACAGAGACTTGCTGTCTGAATGCTTTCTCCATTGATCCAAACCCAGTCAGTATAATTGCTAAGGAGAATGTTTTCTGAAAGTTTACGATATTTTTTGATTTGATCAGTTTGACTGGTTTCTAGGAGATTCTCAGCTATTTTTTTGTTTTCAATATATCATAAAATACTTTGGCTATTTTGAGATTTTACTAAAAAATCTGGTCTCCCTAATCCCTGTTGATTGCTTGGCTCATGGATGATGGTGATTGTACTTTCAGAGAGATTAGCGATATCTTGGATCAGAGTTTGCAATGCTCATCTATGGGTATGTTCTGTGATTTGATCCAATGCTAGTCAGCTAAGTGTCTCGAAATAAGTTTGAAATACTTTTTGCATACTAGTTTAAGAAAAAATGAAATAAGATAGATTTATTTTGCTAAGCTAGGATACTAGGGGCAGAAATAACATTCTACTTCTTCTCACAAACGATCAGATATCCGGTGAGATTATTTTCATCACAAGTATCATAGAGCTCCATCATTCCTACCTTGAACCCTTGATATTCAGCCAGCTCCTGGATCTCTGCCAACTCATGATCGTATTGCTCTATTTTGAAGTTTCTCCCTTTTACGGTCCAGCTAAAGAGCTTCCTCTGGAGAAAATGTCCGATCAGAATTTGACCTCATGGTTTCAAAATACGATCTGCTTGTATAAAAAAATGTTCTAAATTTTCGAGATGCTCGAGGAGGAAAAATGCAGTCAAAAGATCAAAACTCTGATCCTCAAAGGGCCAAGTTTGCTCTAGATCGCAGACTACTTTTTTGATCCTGCCGGGATGTTTGGCGAGAAGCGATTTGGCAATATCACAGACAATATACTGATCAGGTTTGATTTTGCTGAGTTGGGGATACATTCTCCCATCTCCAGCCCCTAAATCTAGTATCGCGAAATCCTTTCTCTCTCTCGGAACAAGTCTAATAAAATCCAAACTATAAAAAGAATCCAGATGTGATCGCTGTTTTTTGTACTGTTCTGCAGTGAGATTGTAGCCTTCTTCTGAGCTGAGGAGCTCTACATGTTTGCTATCATAGGCCATTTTTTTTGAAAATTAGCGATGCTAAAAAAACTATCTAATGCTGATCTTACCAGCTTTTGACAAATCTCAGATCTCCATTGGTAAAATATCTGATATCTTTGATCCCATATCTCACGGCAGCCAATCTATTAATCCCCATCCCAAATGCGAAGCCAGTTCGTCACTCTTTTGGGTCGATCCCTGCATTGATGAGGACATTGGGATGCACCATTCCTGCTCAGAGAATTTCCATCCATTTGGACATGGTCTTTTGTCCAGTTTTGGGATCAGTGTATTCGTATCTCGTATCTACCTCAAATCATGGTTCTACAAAAGGAAAAAAAGCTGGTCTCATCCTGATTTCTACCTCTCTTTTGAGGGCAGCAGAGAGGAAACTGGTCAGTACTGATTTAAAATTTCAGATGCTGATATTTTTGTCGATATAGATCCCCTCAAACTGATAAAACATCGTATCATGCGTAGCATCCATCGCATCAAATCTATAGCATTTCCCAGGCAAAACTGCTTTGATCGGGAGTCCGTATTTTTTGATCACATAGTTTTGAGCAGCAGAAGTATGGGTTTTGAGGACATAATTTTCTCCTCTTTCATCTAGTTTATCCACATAGATGGTATCATGCATCTCCGTAGCAGGATGAGAAACTGGGATATTTACTGTCTCAAAATTTTCAAATTTGCTCACCACATCTGTCCCATAATCCACGATAAATCCCATCCCATGGGCAATATCTTCGAGCTCTCTCCTCACCCTAGTCAGTAGAGAAAAATGTCCTTTTTCTACTTCAATTCCTGGTAAAGATCGATCTACGATATCATTTGCTAGCTGCTGATCGATGGCTTGGCGAGCAAAACTATCAGCTTTGATTTCATAGGCTTGGCTGAGTTCTTTTTTGGTCTGAGTAAGTTGTCCTCCTTGGATTTTCCTCTCCTCAGGATCCAGATTCCCGAGATTTTTCATAGCTAAGGAAATACTTCATTTTTTACCCAGATATTTTTGATATCGAGTTTCGAGAGCTTCTGGAGTAGCACAAGTTTCTAATTGGGCTAGTAGTTCTGCGATATGTTCCATTTGTACAAAAAAAGATAAATAATCTAGCTATGAGATTACTATTTCTCCCCTATTTTTCAAGGAAAAGAACAAGAAAAATCAGATTTTGGATACTAGTTGTTTATTTTGAAACTAGGAATTGTTTGATGAAAGTGCTTGTTTTCTGAGTATTCTGAGTCTGATGAGATAGATGATCGGCAAAATTCCTACACTATTGAGGATCAAGAGAAAAATAAACCAGATTTTTTCTCCTCTCTGAGCTGCATATCGGAGAGCCACTCCTTTCCAGGATAAATCCCAGATCGATATGAGACCAAGGATAAAGATAAAAAGTTCCCAGTGTTGGATGATTTGAGTAGGGAAGATAAACATTTTTGGATTTTAGAAAAGTAAAAACTTAGCTTAGAAATAATGTTTTGCTCAAATAAAGCAAGAGATTCCCTTTTTATTTTTTAAAGTTTGCATTTAGTGGAGATAAATGTAGTATTTTAGAGAATTTATCTTTTTCCAAGAACTCAAGAGATGCAAACTATCCTATTACAGTTTTACAATACCCTAACTCGTCAAAAAGAAACTTTCGTTCCACTCTATGAAGATCCTAATTATACCGGACCGAGCAAAAGTCAGGTTGGACTTTATTCTTGTGGGCCTACGGTGTATGCTACTGCCCATATTGGAAATCTCAGAGCGACTTTTACTGCGGATCTGATCAGAAATACGCTCAAAATTTTTGGCTATCCAGTTCATACAGTGATGAATATCACAGATGTAGGACATTTGGTCTCTGATGGAGATGAGGGAGAAGATAAAATGCAAAAATGAGCACAAAAAGACGGAATTACTGCTCGAGCAGTTGCCCAAAAATATGAACAAATTTTTAGAGACAATTTGACTCAGCTCAATATTGATTTCTTTGATACGATGCCCAGAGCTACCGATCATATTGCAGAACAGATTGCTATGATTGAAACCTTGGAAAAAAAGGGCTATACTTATAGTGTAGCAGGGGATGGTGTTTATATGGATACCAGTAAGGTAGAGGAGTATGGAAAGCTGATGGGACTCAATTATAAAAAAAGACTTGCTGATCTCCAAGCAGGAGAGAGGGTAGATATGGGAGCTAAAAAAAATCCTACTGATTTTGCACTTTGGAAATTTGCCCTTGGAACAGGAAAGAGAGATATGGAACGAGATTCGCCTCGAGGGAAAGGATTTCCGGGACGACATATCGAATGTAGTGCGATGTCAAGCAAATATTTGGGGACTCAATTTGATCTTCATCATGGAGGAGCAGATCATATCACAGTTCATCATCCTAATGAAATTGCTCAGTCAGAATCGTGTTTTGAAGAGAAACCTCGAGTCAAATATTGGCTTCACAATGAATTTCTCCAAGTAGATGGAGGGAAAATGAGCAAATCCTTGTGAAATATGTACATCCTCCAAGATATTATTGATAGAGGGTTTTCTCCACTAGATTTGAGATTTTTCTTTTTTATGGCTCAGTATGGAAATTTTCAAAATTTTACCCGAGATGCACTCCAACAAGCTCAAAAAACCAGAGCCAATTGGATCAAAAAACTTTCCAATAAAGCTGAACTTGTTTCTCTAGAGACTCCAATTGCTTATCAGGATTTTGCCAAAGATCTGGATGAAACAGGAAAACAATTTTTGGAAGAAATTATGCAAGCACTTGCTGATGATCTCAATACTCCCAAACTCTTTGCTTTGATCGCTGCTGCAAACAAAGATCAGACAAGCATTTTACAAGTACTATCGCGATTGGATCAGCATTTGCTCAAACTGGAGCTTTTTCAAGCTATCCAAGGAGAATCGCTTGAGATTCCTACAGAGATTACCCAGTTAGCAGAACAGAGATTGCAAGCAAAAGCTGATAAAAATTATGCTTTAGCGGATCAGCTGAGAGCTGAAATTAGATCTCAAGGACGAGAGATCAAAGATCTTCCAGATAGTTATGAACTTGCTCCTCTTTAATTTTTTGTAAATACAGTTTTAAACGATGAAAAAAATCTGATTTTTCTTTTTACTTTTCCTGCTCTTGAGCAGTTATGGTTGTGGAAAAAAAACACCTCCTCCGACTACTAGCACTTGAGATCAAGCAATACTAACAGATCAAATCTCAGGAGAAGAACCAGTAGAGGAAAATCCTGAACAGGAAACTATTCAAATAGAGGAGTGAATGCCAGCTGAATCTGGAGATCTTGCTTTGGAATGAGTTTGAGATATAGAGCAGGTGCAAATAAAGAATCCTGCAGAGAGATTTAAAGCTGAAAACTGCAATCGTTATCGAGCATTAGCTCAATGTATCATCTCCAAAGCTCCAGTAGAAAATCAAACCATCATGCAAAAAAAACTAGAAGAGAAACTCCAAGTATGGGATCATTTTTCTTCACCAGATCAGTATCAGATTTGTAAAGAAGTTTTGGAGCATGAGCAAACGATCAAAGTGCTAGAGCATTATCAAAATCAGGGATGTAAGATCTAGGTTTTATTTTCAGAACTCTTTGATATAAAAAAAGTACTCGTCTGTTGCTTTTTTCTTTTTCTTGCAATAAGTTTGATAAGTAATAAAACCAATGATGCTAGTAAAGCAATAGCTAAGATCAAAATAGCATAGATATCGTAGATCCCATGGCAGGGAAATGAATTAGCAGGATTTTGGAGACAAGGATGGTAACGATTGATAATTGGTCTAATTGCTATGATAGAATTGATTTCTAGATAAAGAGCTATCAATAAAGAGATACAAAGAAATAGCAGTGTTATTATTTTCTGCATTTTTTTATTAAAGAGATTTTAAAAAATGATAGTTTTCCCTTTCCCATAGGTTCAAATCCCTCCTTTGGGTCAAATCTTTCCTAGCTTTTGTCATTTCGACTGGAACGAAGTGGAATGGAGAAATCCCGAAGTGTTAGGTAATGAGTTGTTTCGGGATTCCTCGACAAGCTCGGAATGACAAGGACTTTAGCTACTGGATCGCTTCACTGCATTCGCGATGATGGATGCTTGTCATTGCGAGGAGCATTAGCGACGTGGCAATTCTGTAGAGTTTGGTAATAATCCGTTTCGGGATTCCTCGACAAGCTCGGAATGACACTATGTTTGGAATGACTGGAAAAATCCTCCGGCCTTCGGCCACCTCCTTTTAAAAAGGAGGACCATATCAAAATTATTTTTTCATCCAGCGGAAAGCTGAATAGAGGAGTGGATTGAGCGGAATATCAAAATTTCCAAAATGTTCGATCTTGGTGCCTCCCAGTGATTCTTTAAATTTACTCACTCCATTGAGAGGATGATCGGGAAATCCTGTCGGAGCTCCTCCCATGAGATCCGCATATTTAAATCCATACTCTCTCGCCCATTCAAACATCGCATATTTGAGATAATGATGCCCTCAAATATTGGTAAATTTTCTATTGGTAAATCCATAGAGATAGACGATGGTATCTTGGTTATAAAGACAGATACTTCCAGCGATGATTTCTCCCTCTAGTTCTGAGATAAAAACATTTCCTGCATTATGAGTTCTCAAAAATCTGAGCAAATCATTGTACTGCTGTTTGGTGATAGTAGAAAATCCTTTACCTCCTGCTGTTTCTTTCCATTTTTCAAAAAAAAGATCATACTGATCTGGAGAAGCAAATCAGATTTTTACTCCTTTTTTGATTGCTTTTCTCACTCTCTGAGCGGCACCAGAATTCATCTCTGCCAAGAGTTCTTCATTACTTTTACTAATATCAAAAATGATGCTGCTTTGTGGCATATTTTCCCTAAAAGCAGTCTGAAGCTGAAAATCTTGGAGCATCCTCGATCTGACATTGAGTCTCATCTGCTTCATGTCTTCCAAAAAGTTCTCAGCTCTCTCTCCACAGTTTTCAAATCTGATCATCTCATTGATAATCCCGAGTTGGAAGGAAATATTTCCCCAAGTATTGCCGAAGTTTTTTTTGAGGGTTTGGAGTTCTGATTTGATGTATTCTTCATCCTCTGGGAGTTCTATTCCCATGATCTGAAACTGTTGGAAAAGTAAGGGTCAGATTTTTTTCTTTTTGACCAAAGTGAAATATTCTTTATCAAAAAGTTTGATAAAAAGATGAGGTCTTTGATAAACCTGAATCTGGATATCTTTTCGTAAGGATGATTGATAGAGATTGTACACGAGCGATCCTTTATCAAGTAAAGATAAAAAAAGGATATTGATATTTCTCCCAAAATCAATGGAGATATTTTTGAAATATAATCCGTATTTTAAATGATTTTTTTCTAAAATAAAAAAAAAGAAGCGTGCTTCAACCTTTACTTGATACCTAGTGGGAGCCAGGTAGTCCAGAAAGAGACTTTTGACTAATAGCGTGGTTTTTTATCAAAGTTTCTAAGCTTTGATCTGCCTCATCCACAGGCAAACCTGTGCATAGTGATAAAGCAAACAACTCATAGCTTGCCAATAGTAGTGAGTATCATCAGTAAAGATAAGACTATACTATTTATTTCAGATCAATAAAGAGAGCTACCAAACTCTACAACTTATCAATCAACAAATCTATCAATTTCAATAGTTCCAAAAGACGAGTCAAAGATCAAAACTCAATCTGAGAATACCTTGATTGAAAATAACTAAGAACAAGATCATTGGTAGGGTATCTTGTGTAGAATACTTTCAAGTATTTCAAACTCAGTTTAGAATACATCAACCTGCTGATGAGAAATAGGCAGTTATCTCTATTTCCAGCTTCAGTGATCTACTATGAGATCAGACTCAAACACTCAGCTCAAAAGCTTATTTAGAGAGTAAATAGAGGATTAACGCTATCTAACTTTGCCATAATGAGGATTCATTACAACATCCAGAGTAGTGATGGGGATTAGCCATACTTGCTCATCTCGGATAAATAAGTTTGCTTTTGGTAGGGTACTATTGCACCTATTAGTAGTAAAGAACAACATCTTCTTTTTTTATCACAGCAAGGAATTTGTTTCGCTTCTTTACTATGACGATATAAGTATAGTC
>CAYIZS010000039.1:4576-8356 GCA_964367985.1 uncultured Candidatus Peribacteria bacterium | reverse complement strand
AATACTTCTGCAAAATGTGAATACCTATGTAATAGTGGATTTAGTTATGATAATGTAAGTAAAACTTGTGTAGCTATCCCTCAAAAGCCGCAATGTGGGACACAAAAAAATACTTGTACAATAGGTACTCTAACCTACTCTGATTCTTATGATTGGTGAACAAATACTCGAACTTGTGCGGAAGGATCAAAAACTGAAAGTTGTATATCTTGTGATCCAGGATATCAAAAAGAATCTAGTTATAGATGTGTTCCAATTCCTACAGATGCTAGATGTTTTGATTATGAAACATTGCCTACAGACTCAAATGCTGTAAGGATAACAAGATATTTGACTAGTTATTCTGTTGGAGCTACTACTTATAGTTGCCCTAATAATATTATTATTCCAAGTAAATTGGGTCCTTTCCCTTGAAAAACTGTTAAAGTGATTGGATCATGGAGTTTTGATAATGGAGGAGGAGCTTCTCGGTTTTTCCCTTATCCTGTAGATGATTATGCATCCATTGGTGGATTAAAATCCCTATGGATTCCAGATTCAGTCGTAGAAATAGAAGATAATGCTATTAGAGATAATCCTGGACTAACTACAATCATCTTTGATTACAATTCTTCTCTTAAAAAGATATGAGCTAGAGGGTTTTATGATAATTGTATCACCTCTATTAAACTTCCTTCTTCTTTAGAAGAGATTTGAGAATCTGCATTTGTACAAAGTCTTGATCCAGCATGTTCTATGACCTCAGTGACCTTCAATCAAAATTTAAAGTATATTGGAGACAATGCATTTAATAAACAAAAGCTGACTTCACTTAGTTTTGTTAGTGTGCCCTATGAAATAGGAAAAAATGCCTTTTCATACAATAACATTAGCACCATTTCTCGAGGGGATGCTTTTGGTATAAATAGAGTGATTAAAGAGTATGCTTTTGCAGGAAATGCTCTTACAGAAATAGAAATTCCATACTGAATTTCTCTGATTGAAAGAAATGCTTTTATGAATAATAACTTGACCAAGATGAATACTAGATCAAGTTTGGTTGAAATAGGTGATGGTGCATTTAGAGACAATCCTATTAGTTCTCTCCCTTGGGGATGAAATGAAGTGAAAAATCTGACAAAAATATGAAATTATGCATATTATGGAAACAGTCTTCCTAAAAAGGTATTTATGTTGGATAGCATAAAAAACATCTGAGATTCTGCTTTCTGTGCTCCTGGTCAGACAAACTCAGATAGAGTCTATGGATTCTTTAATAATCATATTGATCTTTCGACTATTACCAATAGTCCATATTCTTGTATGACGATCAAGCATATGAGTGAGTATAGTTATTATTAGAGATTAATTTCTTTTGATTGTTTTTAAAGGCAGTAGAATATCTAGCATTTCTACTGTTTTTTGTGACATAATTAAAGAAAATATGTGGTATAATTAAAGAAAAAGGGTAGCTAAAACAGCACTAAACGATAGAATAGAACTGCTTTGTCTACTGTTTTTTTGTCTATGTAAAATAAAGTCTGTAAAAAGTGCTGAGCAAATACGATCAAAAAAGGTTGATGTAAAAGATGGAAATGAGCTTCCCTCATCATGAAGTTTTTTTTCCTTTCAATGCAATTTCTATCTATTGAAAAAGGAGAAAAATATGCTCTACTAAAAACAGATTTATCTCTCCTCCTCTTACCATGTCTGATCTCATCCCTTCAAATTATCAGTCTACATTGAAAGAGATTAAACAACTTGTCCTGCAAGCTCGCCATCAAGCATTGCGTAAAGTCAATACTGAGCTGATCAAGATGTATATTGATTTATGAAAGAAACTTGCAATCCAAACAGAGCAATGATGGTGAGATAGTGTGATCGAAACATTGGCTCAAGATTTACAATTAGAATTTCCTGGGATTAAATGATTTTCTAGTCGTAATCTGAGGAGGATGAAGATGATAGCATTAGAGATTTCTGATCATGAAATATTGCCACAGCTTGTGGCAGAATTACCTCGATGACATACGACGATGATTTTTGAAAAGCTCAAAGATCACTCAGAAAGAGTCTTTTACATCCAAAAAGCACTTGAGCAACAACGAAGTAGAGCAACACTCCAAGAAAATATACAAGCAAATCTTTATACAAAACAACCTATCCAACATAATTTCAGTAAGACTCTACCAATTGATATTGCTTCGCAAATTACTCGAGAATTGAGAGATGAATATAATCTTTCATTTTTAGCATTAGAACAAGAACACACAGAAAGACAACTGGAAAATGCTATGGTAGATAATATCATCCAAACTTTGGGACAGTTTGGCAGAGATTTTGCTTTTATGGGTCGTCAGTTTAGACTTGAAGTTTCTGAAAAAGAATATTTTATCGATATGCTTTTCTATCATCGTAAACTCAAATGTATGATAGCGATCGAGCTCAAGACTTGAGAGTTTAAGCCAGAATATACTCAACAACTCAATCGATATCTTCATATACTCGACAAACAAATAAAATATGAAGGAGATCATTCAAGTATCTGAATATTGATTTGTAGATCAAAAGATAAGATATTGGTCGAATATGCTCTCGAATTAGCTAGTCAACCCATGTGAGTTGCTACCTATACTTACAATACCTTACCATCTGAAATCTCTGAATATTTACCTAGTGAAGAGGTATTGAAAAAAATTATGATACAAGCTAATTGATAAATTATCATTAACTCCTTCATCATGAAGGAAATTTTGGCAAAATTAAAGAAAATTGGTGTCTAAATAGCACTAAATGGCAGAACAAAACTGCTTTGTCTGCTATTTTTTATCTATGTAAAATAAAAGTTTCTAAAAAATGCAGAGAAAATAAGATCAAAAAAGTTTTCTCGTTTTTGGTGCTGCTGTATTGTTTATTTTAGCTTTTTTCCTTTTCTAAATAGGAGATATCTAACAGATTCTTTTGATCTTTACTTCTCTCCATAGAGAGCCAGCATTACTTGGTTTCAGAGTTCTTTACTCTCTACTCCTTGCAAAAACTCTTGGACGATCAAAACGATTAGTTCGATCAAAGGACCTTGGTCGATTGGAATATTGTCATGATAGGTTGATGAAAGTTTTTTGAGATAATCGATATAATTATTGATGCTGTTTGCTGCTTGTCCCACTCATAATTTATCATAAAAAATTCAGATTTTGAACTCTGAGATCTGTGTGAGAAAAAAGGGAGCAAAAAATCCTACCAAGACTGGAGTATTGATATCTTTTCTCAGATAGGTGACCTGATCCTGAGGATTGGTGGTTTTGAAAAAACTACGATGAATTGCTATGATGAGCTCATCATTTTTGATCTCACCCATCAAAAATCCTAGAAATTTAGCCAATTGTGCATTGATCGCTTTATCTTTTTTGATCTGCTGAGCGATTTGCTTAGCTCTTTTGCTATTTTCTTGGACTCTCTGGACATCTTCTTCAGTAATCTGGCTGATATCACTTCTGACACTACCCAGATCATCAATTCCCCCTAAAAATTCATTCATATTTATTGAAATTCAAATAAATCAGGTTGATTGTAGTTTTTTTTCCTTGAATTTCAAAGGGATTTGTGTATATATAGGATTGCTTTTGATGTTTTTGGAGGTGAGGTGGATGAGTGGCTGAAATCAACTCACTGCTAACGAGTCAGACGAGTGATCGTCTCGAGGGTTCGAATCCCTCCCTCACCGATTTCCCAAAATATTCAAGAGTATAGTTGCTTGCTATTTTGATTTTCAATTTGTGCTGGCTGAGTAAAAAAAATATG
>CAYIZS010000039.1:0-4476 GCA_964367985.1 uncultured Candidatus Peribacteria bacterium | reverse complement strand
ATCGGTGGTTGAAAATCTCCACAATAAAAAAGATTTAAATAAAAATATGGCACTATAGCTCAGTCGGTTAGAGCGCGCCTCTCATAAGGGCGAGGTCGGTGGTTCAAATCTACCTAGTGCCAAAGTTTATCCTTGTGAGGATACGATGAAAGGATATGTTTATATTCTATTGATGGGATCAGGCAAATATTATGTCTGAAGTACAAAAAATATTGAGAGAAGGTTGCTTGAGCACAAAGCATGAAAAGTACTTTCTACAAAATATTTTCTTCCAGTAGAGTGTTTGCATATTAGAGGGTATACCACTTACTCATTAGCGAGGAAAAAAGAAATCTGGCTAAAAAAACAAAAAAGTAGGGATAGTATTGAGCAATTTATTGCTTGAAATTAGTTCATTCATCTCAGATGTCATTCATAGTTTTATTTATTACCTATTAGTATTTCATGGCTTCAAAAAAGAAGTGAGGAGTGATCAAGGTTGCAATGGTTTGCCAAGAATGCAAGGCAACCAACTATTTTACTAGTATCAATAAGGCATTGACTCCAAAGCTCACTACTAGCAAATATTGCAAACATGACAAAAAACACACGGAACATGTTTCCAAGGAAAAACTGAAATAATTCAGATTTCTTTTATTTTTATTATTAGAGTATTGTAACATGCTAAAAATTAGACTCTCTAGGCACGGAAGATCCAAGAGACCATTCTATAGAATTGTTTTGACAGAGCATACTAAACCAGCAAAATCTGGATACAAAGAAGTTTTGGGATCTTATGATCCGCTTTCTCATGAGCTAAATGCTCAGATAGAGGAGATTAAAGCTTGGGTAGAAAAAGGGACACAAGTTTCTCCTAGAGTTGCTAAAATGCTTTTCAACGAAAGTAAAGACCCTATTTTTGAAAAGTTTTTTGAAAAAAAAGATCTCAAAAGACTTCCAAAGAAAGAGAAAAAAGACTAATGATTTTGTTCTAGATTTTTGGATCTTTTAGCTTCAAGCTTTTTCTGATGTATGCAATAGATTCTGATTCTTTTTCTGATATTATCCTCTATATATTGGCGATCATTTTGATCATTATCTGATTGGGGTGTGTATATGCTTTTTTTAGAGCGATTTTTCTTTTCATTTTCTCCAAAGGAGATGAAAAACAGATCAAGTCTGCTTGGTCAAGTATTAGATATATGATTATTGGACTATTTCTGACGATTATGTTGCTTTTTGTTGGTCCAACGATCTTGAGATATTCTGGACTCCAGGGAGCGGAGAACTACAAAGTTGTAAATATTTTTACTACTGTTGGAAAAATCTTTAGACAAATTGGGTCTTTGGGAAATATTATCAAAGAAAGTCAGCTAGATAATCAATATAGAGGTTTGCCATTTCAGGACACTGATGTGGCACTTCCTAGTACTAATAATTCAGAGTTAGGGAATTATTATTGATTGTAAAAGAATAACTTTTCTCTATGATAACCTTGGAGCTAATTAGTAGTTCTCAAGGTTTTTTTTAGGATATTTTAAATTATTGATGCCAGAGATTCGTATTACAGTTGATCAAGCCAATCAGAGATTGGATAGATTTTTGAGAAAATATTACAAAGATACTCCAGCTATTCATCTATGAGATATTTATCGTTCTCTGAGGAAAGGAGAAATTAGACTCAATACCAAGAGAGTCCATGAAGATACCAGGATCCAGGAGTGAGATCTTTTACTTTTGCCAGATCAGACTTTAGATCCAAAAAGTTCTCAGAAACCTTCTTTCAAGATAGATCTCAAGCAAGTCGCTTCTTGGATTATTTTTGAGGATTCTGATTGGCTAGTCTTTGATAAACCAGCGGGGATTACCCTTCAGGATAATCACTCTGGCCAAGCTGCGATGATCCACTATCTCAATACTTATCTAGCATCTCTTGATGATTATCAAAAAAGTCAGACATTTAGCCCTTCTTTTGGCTATAGATTGGATAAGGATACTTCAGGAGTTTTGATCGTAGGCAAAAGCTACCAGGCCTTGCAATATATCAATCAAATTATCAGGGAGAGACAGATCGAAAAAGTTTATAAAACGATCGTTTTTGGGGAGACTCCAAATTATGCTTTGATTGAACATGCTCTCCAAAAATCTTACAACAATAAATTCCAAAGAGGACAAATGGAGGTCGTCAAACAAGGAGGTTTGGACGCCAAGACAGAGTATCGAAAAGAAAAGACACGAGAACATTCTCAGCTTGGTAAACTTTCTCTACTCAAAGTTAAACTTCATACTGGGAGGATGCATCAGATCAGGATTCATTTAGCCCAAGAAGGATATCCTGTGTTGGGAGATTTGGTCTATGGCGATCCTGCATCCAATAGAATTTTATACAAACACTTGCATATCAAAAGACAATTATTACACTGTCAGAAGTATGAGTTCCTGGATTGGAATGGGAAATTTTTGAGTTTTGAAGCTCAACTTCCTCAAGATTTTGATCAGTTACTTACTTTTAGATTTTAACCTTATTGTAGACATGAGAACATTTCTTTGGACAAGTATCTTTTGGATTTTAGTGGTAGGGTGATTCCGAATTTCAGCACAGTTTGAACCATTTTATTTTACTCAGATTGTACCTGGTCCAGTGGCAGAAGGATTGAGAGCAGAGACTAAAGCTCAACTTCTAGAACAAAGTTCAGCATTGGAAGCATGTTTGGCATCACAAGAAGTTGACCTGACTTTGGAAGATGAGGTAGTAGCAGAGACTCTAGATCTAGAAAAATTACTCAATGAATACAAACTTTTGGAGCAGAGGATTGCAAAGCTAGAAGTATTGGTACTTCCAGAAGTAGCAGTACCAGAACAAACTGCTCCTAGTCCAAATCTAGAACCAGAAACTGTGCTGATCCCAGCAGAAAATTCTACTGGAACAGCAGCAGAGTAGATCTTATTCTATCTTTATTTATTCCGCTAACAAATTTATCTTTTTTGCTAGATCAAAATGTTGTTAGCACTCTTTAGTAGTTATATTCGGATTTTGACAAGCTTTCAGCGTTTGCTTTGGGGGCTTGTCTTTTTTATTATTCTTTCATTATTTGTTCTAGCGAGTTTTTTTCTTTTCAAAAAAAGGTTTTCTCGTCATTTTCCTCGTTTTTCTCTCAAAAAATTCTTTTGATTTCAGTTATTATCCTTGTTCCTAGCAACCGTTGCGGTAGGAATCAAACTATGGTCTTTTGATCCAGTTTTATTACCGTATTTTTTCTCTTTTGAAAAAATCGTAAATGCAGATGCATTAGCTACCCTTTCAATTTCTTCAGCAAAGGTTTCACTCAAAAATCCTTCCATTACATCCAAGTATCAATCAGTGCTTGGTTATTATCAGTTGGATGAGCAGACGAAACCTGATACCTATGTTATTCGTGATGAATCTGGAACGGCATTTTTTTTCAAATCAGATCAAGATTTGCAGCTAGGGTCTTCGATTTATCTAGCAGGATCCTTGCTTCCTGTTAACTACCAAAATACCTTTTCAGAGTTATTGTTTTCCTCTCCTTGAGGAGAATGAATGGATAGTGATAATGGCTTCCGGGGAGGGTGGTGAAGGTTTTTTGATTATCAGTTCAATTATGATAAATGGCTGATGATGAAAGGATTTCATGGGACGATTTATCCTCAGTTGCTTGTAGTAGATCCTTTAGAAGCTCCAGTATTTTCAGAATCTCGCTTTACTCAGCTTTTGCGTCAATGGAGAGTTCAGATCAAAAATATTGTTGTCCAAGCTTTACCGGATCAGAATGGTGCTTTGCTGCTAGGAATGATGATCGGAGATAGATCACTATTGCCACAGGATCAGTATCAGAATTTTGTAGAAAGCGGATTGGTGCATATTATTGCAGTGAGTGGAGGAAATATTGTGATGATTGTGGTATTTCTGTCTCTGGTTTTTTTCTTTTTCCCCTTTTATCTGAGAAATGTCCTCATCATTCTTGGTATCACTCTTTTTGCCTTACTTTGTGGGGGAGATTCGAGTATTATTAGGGCTTTGATCATGGCGTTACTTTCCCTTTTAGCACTTTTCCGATGAAGGGAAATTGCGATTTGGAGGTTGATGGCTTATGCTTTTTTCTTGATGTTGCTATACAATCCTTTCTTTCTCTCTTATGATTTAGGATTTTTGCTCAGTTTTGCAGCTTTAGTAGGAATCGTTCTCTTTTCTCAGATGTGGGATGCTCGAAAAAATGTAGAAAAATCCTCAAAAACTCTTCCTCAAAACAACAAACTACAACAAGCTCTCAACAAACGAAGTAAAGAATATTTACTTCCTACAGTAGGAGCAACTTTAGGGACCTTACCAATACTGATCTTCTTTATCGGAACGAGTAATTTTTCGGGAGTTTTGGCAAATGTATTGATTGTGCCTCTAGTACCTTTGATCACGATCGGAGGATTTCTCTGAGCATTGGTTTTTTCGATGACCGGATGGGTCTGGATTCTTTGGCC
>CAYIZS010000038.1:0-8654 GCA_964367985.1 uncultured Candidatus Peribacteria bacterium | reverse complement strand
AAATTTCCCATCAATTTCTTGATACAACTTAGTATAGTTTGACCAAAGGAGAGAAGCATCCATATTTTTAAGAGAACTTTGTGCCAGAATCGTATCAATAGCTAGTTCATGCTGAGCTAGTATTTCTTCCAAAAGGAGTTGTTGACGCTCAATAATAGTTATTTGCTCTTGTAATGATTTAAACCTTTTAAAGAGTTTATTTTTGGCTCCATACAAATGATTACTATCAAGGATCTTATGATCAAACGCTAGTTGTTCTAGATTATAGAGCTGAGCAGCCAAAACTTTTGCATTTCTAGCTCACTGAATCGTTTCAATAGATTCTTTTAGTTTTCTTTCAAAGATTCAGTTATTTTTCAGCTCATATCCAAGTGCTTTGATTGATTGAGCGAGGGTAAGAATACTGGTTTGTAATGATTTATATTCTTCCTTTTTTTCCTCCCCTCCACGGAGAGTATAGGTCTGACTTCTCACTGCACTATAGAGATTATCATAAGTATTAAAAGTTGTCTGGATCGTGTAAGCCTTTTTTTCAGCTTGAGTAAGTTTTTTGTTGGCAGTAGGATGGACGAGCTGTTCTTCATTTCTAAAAATGAGAATCTTATCATCGATAAAAAGAGTCCTAGCAGTCTCACGTTCCAAGAATCTTGCCCTTTAAAAAAGAGCAATAATTTTTTCTCTAAGCTGTAGATCTTCTGGATCCAGCTCAAAAAGCTCTAGAAACTTTGGAGGCACTTTGTTTGGATCTACACTCAGATAAGAAAGAAAAAGATCAAAAATTTCTTTATTTTTCTTGGGATTATTTTTTACAAAAAGGGTTTTATTCCCATGATAAAAGTCTTCAACTGGAGAAAGTACTCTTTGTAAATTTTTGTAAAGATCACTGCTGAGCATTTCCTGTTTTCTTTTCCAGTCAAAAACAGACTTTAGAGGGAGAATCTCTCATTTTTGTATTCAGATTTCTTGATCAGAAGTGGTCATAGCTATCCTCAAAAATAACTTAAAATATCCCTTAAACCATCATTCACAAAATACTATCAGGTGTATGGACAACCTTTTTACAAATACTTCACCAACAACTCATTCACCACTTTAGGATCAGCTTTTCCTGCTGTCTCCTTCATCACTTGTCCAACAAAAAATCACAAAACTCAGAGTTTCCCTCCACGATAAAGAGTAACATTTTCTGGAGAACTTGCCAAAACCTTTTGGACGATTGCTTCCAATTCCTCTGCTCAGATTCCTGGCTGATCAAATCCCTTTTCTTTGATTATCAGCTCTGCATCCACTCCCCTAGCCAACATCTCCTCCATCACGACTTTGAGCTGATTTTCTAGTACCTTGCCTTCTGATGCCACTTTCAAAAATGCTGATAATTGTGCCAAAGAGATGGGCAATTGCTCTAAGCTCACTACATATTGAGTGAGATATGCACTGATCGGACCAGCGATCCATTTAGCTACTAGCTGAGGAGCAATTCCTGCTTCCACTTGGGAAAAAAAGTAGTGCAAAATCTCCTGATCTCCAATCAAGACATGAATATATTCTTTGTGAAATCCATATTCAGATTTCATGATTTTGATTTTTTCATAAGGAAGCTCAAAAGCCATCCCTGCGATCTCATCCAAAAGCGATTGTTCGATCTCCAATGCTCCCAAATCTGGCTCAGGGAAATATTTGTAGTCCACAGCATCTGCTTTACTCCTCATCGCAAAAGACTCCCCTACTAGATCATCCCATCTCCTTGTCTCCTGAGACACTGCCTCACCAGCTTGAATCAAGGCGTGCTGTCTAGCAGCTTCATGTTCAATGGCTCTTTTGATTGCAGCAAAGGAACTGATGTTTTTGAGCTCGACTCTCGTCCCAAGTGGATCTGTCTCCTGATATCTGATAGAAATATTTACATCTACTCTCATCTGGCCCTTTTCCATATCTGCATCAGAAATCTGATTGTATTTTGCTATTTTTTGGATTTCTCTAGTAAAAGCGACCGCTTCTTCTGCAGAATGAAAATCTGGAGCCGTTACAATCTCGATCAAAGGAGTCCCAGCACGGTTAAAATCCAGAAGCATTTCATCTCCCAGGTGAGTAGATTTTGCTGTATCAGATTCTAAGTGTGCTTCCGTAATTCCAATAATCTTCTCCTCAGAAAAATCTTCTAGGAAAAAATGGAGCTTTCCTTTGCTGATAATAGGATGGTAAAACTGAGTAATCTGATATCCTGAAGGCAAATCTGGATAAAAATAGGATTTCCTATCAAAAAAAGAAGGATTGGCGATCTCCGCTTGGAAAATATTTGCGAGCATGAGGGCTTTTTTTACCGCTTCTGCATTGAGCTGAGGTAATGCTCCCGGTTCTGCAAAACAGATAGGACAGATATTGCTATTGGGAGTATTGTCGATCAGACTTTGATCATTTTTACAAGGACAAAAGAGTTTTCTCTCAGTAGCCAATTTGAGATGAATTTCCAAACCAATCGTAATCAATAGATCCATAATAGTATTCAAAAAAATAATAAATCAACGGAACAACAAAACACCTAATCTCTTAGTAGCTCCTAGTATAGTTATCTCCTCTAGAGATGCAAAAGTTTTTCTCTTACTCCGAATATTTTAAGAAGTAAGATGTAAGAAAAAAAAGAGCCTGACTCGGCTCTCCCATACTTGGAATAAATAACTATTTTGATAAAATCTTGTTGCAAATCTCTAGCAACTAATTGATCCTCACAGACAAAGACTGTTCTACATTTTGCTGATCCTCCATCTCGATCTGTACTTTGATCAGATATTTTCCTTTCTCAGGATAACTTTTACTCATCTCAACACAGTCTCTTCCCTTGCATTCAAAAGGAGGATTTCCATCTCCAAAATCCCAATACATTCTACGAGGCATTCCATTGAAATTGAGTGTAAACTTCATCTCCTCTCCGACTCTCGCTTCTTGTGCTGGGTGAGAAATACTATTGATAGTCAGTTGAATAAGCTGTTTTTTCACCGTAATAGCAGTAGGAGAAGTAATGGTTTTACTACGTCATTTTTTGGTAGTTACTTTTACACTCGGATAATACATTCCATTATCCTTGCTATGATCATACACATATTTATGAGCAATCACTCCATTGGTCACATTGTTTTTTGTTTCTCCATCTCCAAAGTTTCGTGAGAAGTAGATAATCTCATCTCCAAAATCAGTATTAATCTTAGTTGCAGAAGCATCCAAAGTTACTTCTAGGGGCTCGTGTCCCACAGCATCTCCTACAATAACCAAGCTTCCTGTGATATCTTCTAGCACCACATGGATCAAAATTTCCTGCTCTGTAGAGAGTCCACGATTTTTATCCTCAATCAGAATTCTGATACTATGATCTGCTGTATCTTTGATGTCAAACTGATATTCTTCATCCGCATTAGAAACTAGAATCGTATCATCAAATAAAACCTTCGTCGTAGTATGGATTGTCTTTGGAGCGATTTTATCTATTTTAAATTTCAACTTCGTAGGAATCTCAACGAGATTGATTTCAATTGGCTGACCTTGTTTATTAGAATCTAGCATCAAAAGCTCAAAATGCTGATCACTTGCTCTTTTTTGACTGAGCTGGAAATCAAAGCTAAATCCCGCTTTCCCTATCAGAGTTGTATCTACTTCACAAGAACTTTGTTGTCCTTCATGGGTAGTAAAATTCATTTTCACCGTATAGACTCCCTCTCCTGGGAAAATATAAGGGAAACTCAGTCCCATATCTTTATCTTGGATCACATCAAATACTTTTCCACTCACCTTATCAATAAAAGAAAAGGAATGATCCGCCACAAATCTCTCCGCATCATCATAGAAGAATCCTTCAATCAGATATTGATTGACCTTTTCTTGAGTCAGATCAATTTTACAAACCGGAATCAAAGATTTTTCTATCCTCAAAGGAAAAGAATAGAGCATTTCTTCAGAAACCTCTGGAAGAGAAAAGGTTGGATAAAAAACCTTTGCCTGATCATAAGTATAGCTAAAATTAGTATCATCAAATTTATCCTCTTCTCCATCACCATTTCCATCTCGAGAAATACGATAGTTTGAGAGTTTCAAATCTCTAAAAATCTGATCTGCATGGAAAGTAATCTCACTTGGCACCATTCCTACAACATATTCATTTTCTCCTGGGATTACAGATTTGATCTTCCCTTCAAAAGTCAGTTCACTCGCGACTCTCAGAGTTCTAATCTCAAAGGTATCTATCTTTTTCTCCAAGGTTTGCGGATTGGTATAGTTAACAATTAGTTGGATAACATAGTCTCCTTTTTTGGTATAGAAACAAGTATTAGCAAAAAAATTACTACTTTGTTTAGCAGAAGCCAATACTTGACCATTTCCACAGTCTAATTGTACACTATCAATCCTCTGCTGTCCGAGTTTGATATTGATAAATTTTTGAAAATTATTGGTAATCATCGAAAAAGCTACATTGGTTGGGGCGATCAATGGAAATTTACCATCCACCTTTCTCAATGAATCCGAAACTCAAGGCCTCATCTGTACATAAGGAAGCAATACATCATTCGGATTGAGTAATTCATCTACACTGATATTGGAGATTTGTCCAAGAACTCCAGCTCCAGCACCTGCAGCAATTCCGAGAATAATTACTCCCAAAATAATTCCTCCATAGTTTTTGACTTTTGATTTATTTTTGACAGTAAAGGCCTTGTAACTATTGATAATAACAATCACTACTCCCAATAAGATGATAATCATCATCAAGGTCAAAGTCACTCCTGTTAGGAGGTTTTTTGCTACTACGGGAGTAATTCCAAAACTACTGAGTCCAGTAAATTCTGTTGGATTTTGTACTAAATAATAAAAAAGAAAACTCATCCCCAAGAGGAAAAACACCAAAATCCCAGCACATCCCATGAGGATCGTTTTGATGGAAATTTTTTGAGCGGCATTTTTTTTGATAACAACATCTTTATTTACCTGTAAGGTAGAATAACCCATAATTCTGAGCTTCTCCTGGTTTTTCTGATAATAGTCACTGAGTTCTTTGAGTTGATGTTGATATTTTTGCATCTTCTCAGTCCCCATATTCGGATGTTCCTGAATATAGCTCACGACTTGATTGTAAAGAGTTTGGAGTTGTTTTTGCTGATCCAAAATTTCATCAATCTTTTTTTGTTCCTGAGGAGATCTCGTTTCAGGATTTTGTTTTGGATTTTTCTTTGAGGTATCTGACATCCAATAATTATAAAAAGCTAAAGGTAGATACAGAATCAGAACTTGTAAAAACTATTGAATCAATAATTTTTGCTCAGTATCCTTGTATTGATTATAGTCAGGATTTTTATTTTTGCAAACTTTAGAGAATGCTTTCTCAAAAAGTCTCTTGCCTTTGCTTAAATTTTAATTATTATAGGGAGTAGTAGTCTTTGAATACAAAAATTTATCATCTGAAAAACAAAAGCATGCCACAAAAACTGATTTTCTTGCTCTCCACAGCTCCAGATTCAGAAACTTTCCCAATAAAAACACTCAAAATATCCGCCAATGCAGTTCATCCTCTCTCTATAGAACAAGACAGCAATTTGGAACATTTCTATCTCCAATTTGTCCAAGGAAAGCGCTATCCACTTGCAAATACTAGATTTTATCAGCTTTTTCAAAATCCTCAAAAGATCATCCAAAATCCTGCATTTCAATCAATACTAGCTCATACAAAAAATAATGCGAGCAGTCTCCATCTTATTTTCCCAATTGGAGATCCCAATCTCAGTATTGATCAGATTTTAAATTTTTTGGAACTACTCCCTAAAGGACAAGAGAGCTATCTCCATTTAATCCTTGGAAGGGATGCTCAAGCAATTCTAAAAGAACAAAATCTACAGGCAGTTCAAAAAAACAACTGCTACCAAGCACTCCAAAAATTGGAAACAGGACTCGAAAAATTTCCTCAAATTCAGATTGCTTCTCTTGGAGGAGCTGATTTTTTGGATCAAGATGCTGATCTAGGTTACCAAAAGGTTCAAATATTTTATGATAGTATTGTTTTTCGTCAGGAACAAATTAGCAATACCGCTCATGAACATCTCTATTTACGACTTTTAAAGGGGAATAGTCCTAGCTCTCTATCTCCTATCAGTATGGTAATGGGCGATCCTCTCTCTGATCAGGATGCCTTGGTATTTTTCAATCCCAGTCAGAGAAAAGCCAGAGATTTTTTTGCTTGTTTTGCAAAGGATCTTTTCCTCAGAAAAAAAGAAGAGCAACAAGTAATTTGTAAATCTTTCAAACATCTCGCAGTCCTCACGGCTCAACAGTTTTGGGAAGGAGGCACTACTCCATCACTAGTAACTAAGGAAGAAAAATCTGTCTTTCTTTCTCAGCTTTTGGCACAACAAGATATCAGACAAGCCTATATTTCTCTAGAAGGCAATCAGATTTTTGTAAATACTTTTATCAATCCTGAAAGTAAACAGCTCTTTGATGGACAAAAAAAGATCCTCATCCCTCAAGTAGAGATGAAAAATGCCGAAAGGAAAGTGCTCACAGAAAATCAAAAAATCTACACTCTCAGCCACCCGCTCCAGTCCCAAACAGAATTCTTTTTTTACGATATTGATTGGTCAGAGGAAAGTATGGAACTGTTAGAATTATTGCAAGAGTGGAGCAAAGATTCTGATCAGGATTTCATCTTTATCAATTATGCAGAGTCAGATCCTCTAGCTAGTAAACTGTATTATTTCTGAGAAAAAAAACTCAAGATCAAAAACTGAGCAAGTATTGGGATTGAAGATCTCGCTCCTAGTATTCTCCGTTATTTTTCTCTCCCTATTCCTCCAGAAATGTCTGGTAAGGCGATATTTTAATGTTTTAAAGTTTCTGAAAAAAGTTGGAGGTTTTTTTGAAATAAAAAAAACAAATCTCCCCCTTTTCCCCCTCTTTCTCAAGAGGGGGTTTTGAAATTTAAAAAATATTTAAAGAATTTCCTCCCTTGATAAAGGGAGGATAGGAGGGATTTGTAAAAAGCAGCAGAAAAAAACTATCCTCCCACTCATCACCGAATCACCTGCAAAACGCTGAAAAACTCCCCTCCGACTCAGCAGACCATGTCAAAACTACACGCAGGCTGTTTTGACTAGACCTTTTGATTACTTTTGGGACAATGCCAAAAGTAATTCCCTAGCAGAAGCGTTTATAGTATAATTTGTAGTATATGAAATCCCCTGTCACTGCGTGATATTCCCTTTACAAAGGAGAGCTATTCAGTTATTCCAAACTTGCCGAGGAATCACGAATCTAAAAATTCACATTTTATCCTCCTTTTATCATTTTTTTATCCACTATTACAGATCTTATAAGCCAGCATCATCAATAACTGCTATATCCTGAATTCGAGAATTTTCACAAGGAATATTTAGTTCATGATCAAAAATAACATTGGGAAGTAGCTGCATATTGAGAGTAATTTCTTTTTCTGGGTATTGAGCACTCTTTCGAAGAGTTTTTGCAACAGCTGCATTTTCACGCACCGAAGAAGATAAATAGTAACTATTGTTCTTTGCATCTATCTTTAATCCTAATGCATCAAAATAAGGAATATTAGATATTTTCTCATCAGCAAAACATCACAAAAAAAGAGAATTTTTCCCATCAATAATCTGCAAATAAGGGGAAGATGCTATATGAGGATCTTTTATCTCAGAAAGAGAAAAGTAAGCTTCTTTGGCATTAGCAGTAGTTCCATCCATTCCCTCCAAAAAAACCTCCTTTAGCACCACAGATCCCTTCGCTTGGAGTGTTCCCATCTGATAAAAGTTCTCACTCTCTCCTGCACAAAAAATCTGTACTCCCTTTCCCTGCTCTGCATGGATAATATTGGCATAAGGAAACAAAGATTTTTGTATTAAATTTTGAGGAGTAGATCAAGCTAATTTAGAAAAATAATTAGCATATTTCACACGATTATCTCCTGTATTAATTCAAAATTCTACTATAAATCAAAGATCACGAATTATTTGATATTTTTCTTGCATCAGAGAAAATTCTCAGCAAGGGATATAATGCTTAAATCAAGCTAAATCTAAAGATTTTTCTTCTGTTACAGTTTCAGGAGTTATTGTATAAGATCTAAGTACTCTATATAAACCAGAGGGATATACTGTAGATGCCATCCCAACTCAAATAGTTCCTAAAAGTAAAAGTCAAAAAATAATTTTTTTCATCTCACAGAAAAATAGATAAAATCTAAAAAAACTACTCTTTATTATTATATCGTTTGTTTAATAATATACCAAAGCAGAAATAAGATCAGTAATGATATTCCATATCCAAGAATAGACCAAAAAAATGATTTAATTGATCGTTGTTTTGTAAAAATATCCCATAGTTGGTTTACGATCAATACAACTATAACTAGTATAGATGTTGAGATAATTTCATTATGTATAAAAAGATTACGATAAGTTATTAATCAAGGGATTTCAGGAAGACTTCCTCTAACTAAAGGATTTATTAAATATTCATTATAATCAATATATGCAATAACAAGAAATCTCCATATAACTAGTCCTAGGGAAACAAAAATAGAAATAATATTATTGTTGGATAGATTCATTAAAGTTTTATTTTTCATTTGTTATTACTTAGAAAATAAATAATAGTAT
>CAYIZS010000037.1:0-8756 GCA_964367985.1 uncultured Candidatus Peribacteria bacterium | reverse complement strand
GACTAGGACAAACCAAAGGAATTTTGGATGCTTTGCTAGAGCAGGGGAGAAAGCCACTTGTAGTGCAATTAGAGATCCCAGAAGAAGAAGTCTATCGTAGGCTAGCTGCTCGTAAAATGTGCAAAAATTGTGGAAAAATCCATAGCAGTATCCTCGATGGAGAGGTGGATGCTTGCCTCACTTGTGGAGGAGAGCTGTATGTGCGTAAAGATGATGCAGATCAGCAAGCTATCGCTACCAGAATTGCTGAATATCAAAAAGAAACTGTTCCAGCACTAGAGTATGTAGACTCTCTAGGACTTTTGGTAAAAGTTGATGGAATGCAGACTCCAGAGCAGGTTTTTACTCAGATTGAAGGGCTTTTGAAAGCTTAGTTACTCTTTTGAGAGTATTAGATTAGTTCCTCATATATAAAAAACTCAAAGTATCCTCTGATTTGATGGGCTTTGAGTTTTTTTGTAGTATGGATCTAACTGAAAATTATTCAGTAGTAGTTGCTTTTGTTTCTTTTTTGAGCTCTTTCACCAAAAGATCTAGTCTCTCGCTATAAACTGTTTTTGGATTGACTCCGTGGAGCTGTTCGATTTTTTCTCCATTTTTGAAAAGAAAAACCTGAGGAATGCTCACGATTGCAAATTCTTCTGCTAGATAAGGATTGATATCAGTATTGACCTTCACAATTTTAACAGGATCTTTTCAATAATATTCTGCAAGCTGATCCATGATCGGAGTGAGCATTTTGCAAGGTCCACACCAGTCTGCATAAAAATCTACCAAACAAATTCCTTCAAAATCAAGCACTTCTGCTTTAAAATTCTCTTCTCCATTGATAGAGATGCACTGCATATTTACATTTGCTAAGAAAATAAAATTCAGAATTTTGGTCTTTTATTTATTTTTTTATATAGAATATTTATCGCTACTTTCTCTATCGTTAAACATTTTTTTCTTGTAATCGTTTTTCTGCCTCTAGAGCTGCCATGGAACCAGTACCTGCAGATGTGATTGCTTGTCTATATACTTTATCTTGTACATCTCCCGCAGCAAAAACTCCCTTAACACTTGTTTGAGTAGTCCCAGGCTTGGTGATGATATATCCTTGATCATCCGTCTCAAGCTGTCCTTGTAAAAAATCTGTATTTGGAGTATGACCAATCGCATAAAAGAGTCCTGCACATTCGATGAGCTGTTTTTCATTGGTTTTATTGTTTTCTACCCAGATTCCACTCAAAAGTTGTTCTCCTACAAGTTCTTTGGCCTCAGTATTTCGCATAAAGGTAATTTTTCTATTTTTGAGTGCTCTTTCTTGCATCGCTTTGGAAGCTCTAAGCTGATCTCTTCTCACCAGTACTACCACTTCACTAGCAAAGTGGGTGAGATGGATTGCTTCTTCCATAGCTGCATCTCCTCCTCCGATTACTACGATTTTCTTGTTTCTAAAGATGGGTAAACCTCCATCACAGATTGCACATGCAGAGACTCCTTTTTGCCAAAAAATTTCTTCTCACGGTAGCCCCATCCTCTTTGCAGTAGCTCCTGTGGAGATAATTAGACTTTCAGTTACATATTCTTTGCCATTGGCAATAACTTTGAATGGATAGTTTTTTAAGTCAACTTGATCAACGGTTTGGGTCAAAATTTCTGCTCCTGAGTTGAGTGATTGTTGTCTCATCTGCATCATCAAGGTACTTCCATCGATCCCATCTGGGAATCCAGGAAAATTTTCTACCACAGTGGTCGTGGTGAGTTGACCTCCTGCTGCGATCCCTCCTGCCATAAATCCTTCAAACATTAGCGGTTGGAGTAATGCTTTCCCTGCATAGATTGCTGCTGTATGTCCAGCAGGACCTGATCCTATGATAATTACTTTGTGTACCATAAATATTTGATAAATAACTAAATATCAATGAGTATTGTATTATTTTTATCCTCTGTTTCAAGAGAAAAAGAAGCAAAAATTTCTTCAAAATCTGATTTTTTTTCTTTTTGACTATTTAGTGCCTCCCTTTAAAAAAAGTGCTCTTTTTTTTGACATTTCATTTTTTTTTATTATACTTGAATATGTAAGTTTTATTTATTTATTGTTAAACGATGAAAAAAACACTCGCTTTATCCGTAGCTTTGCTTTGGGGAGTATCTACTTTTGCTTCTGCAGCTGGTATGAGTCTGGCAAATGTCCTAGACGATCCAATGCCTAAAGACTGGGGATATACACAAAACACCGACATTGAAGTAGTAGGATTTAATGTTGAGGAAGGAATGGATCCTACTGTAGCAGAAAAGGACTTTGTCCTCAGAACTCCCGTACTTACTGATGAGAAAAATCAAGAAGTACAAGAGTACACCATCTTTTTATCTGAGCATCCGATCAAGTCATTGGTAGAGGGAGATAAAAGGTATGAGTATAGAGATTCAGTTCTCCAACTGCCAGTATACAAAATTGATGATTTAGTTGGCTATTCTGAGCTCAGAATCCCAGCATCAGAGGATGGAATTGAAAAGACAAAGTATTATTATGGATTTGTCGTTCCTAGTGACAACAATGGAGACATTGGAGATGAATCTATGAATTTTTGTTTTAACTTTTTTACAGAAGAGTATAGTGCTGGACCAGAATGTGATACTCTTTGAGTAAAGGTATTGCCAGAAGATTCTTCTTATACTGAAAATGATGTAGAACCTTATGCAGGAGAAGTAGAAACTCAAGAACATGGGGCAGCTGGAGCTGACATGAGCTTGGCTGATATTTCTCATACGGTAGACTTTGCAGGGAAGGTAATTACTTTGACTTGGAGTTATGTTCCTGGTTCTGAGTATGTAAAGATTAATCTTTTTAGTACTGAGGAAAGAGATTTTGTGACTCTAGCTACGGTAAATATGTTAGATGAAAAATACGAATATCACTATGATGATAGTATCCAAGAATTTATCTTTGAATTTGTACCTACAGATGGAGGTAAAGAAAAAAGATATGATGTAAATGTTAGGCATGAGGTAGATGAACCTGCAAAAGTAGAAAAGGTTCCTACTGTTGGACCAATGGAAGATATGCTGATGATCTTTGGAGTAGCAGTATTGCTCTATGGAGGATATGTAGCATTGAGATCTAAATCCAAAGCAGAAAAATAATTTGAGTGTTCTCATATATTCAAAAACCTCCTTGGTGGAGGTTTTTTTCTGCTTATGAAATATCATTGCTCAAAACTTTAAAATTATACTTTTTTCATACTTGCTTCCAAAAGCTTCGTCTGATTTTCCAAAATCACTTTATCAAAGATTTCGTCAATATTCCCTAGCATAATACTTGGTAAATTGGACCAAGATTCGTGGATACGATGATCAGTGACTCTATCCTGAGGAAAATTGTAAGTCCTGATTTTTTCAGATCTATCTCCAGTTCCAATTTGATTCCCTCTGAGATCTTTTTCTAGAGCTTGTTTTTTTTCAAACTCAATTTGATAAATTCTAGATTTAAGTACTGCGAAAGCTTTTTCTTTGTTTTGGAGCTGAGATTTGCTATCTCCGATATTTACAATCAAGCCTGTTGGGATATGATGCAATCTCACTCCAGTCTGGTTTTTATTGGCATTTTGTCCTCCAGCAGAAGAAGCAGCATAGGTGTCCATTGTGATATCTTTGGGATCAATCTGGATATCGAGATCTTCTACCTCTGGCATGATCGCTACCGTAACAGTAGAAGTATGAACTCTCCCATTAGATTCAGTGTCTGGGATTCTTTGTACTCTATGGACTCAGCTTTCAAATTTCATCATCGAATAAACACTTTCTCCAGAAATTTTGACCATCACAAATTTTACTCCTCCAATATCAGAAAGCTGTTCTTCAATAATTTCTGCTTTTCGTCCTTTTTTTTGAGCGAAAGCGAGATACATTCTCAGAAGTTCTGCACCAAAAAGTCCAGATTCATCTCCTCCAGCAGCAGGTCTAATTTCCAAGAAGATATTTTTTTCATCATTGGGATCTTTTGGGAGAAGTGCAACCGTAAGCTGTTGGTCTAAAGTTTCAATATTGCTTTTAGCTTCATCCATTTCTAGTGTCGCAAGTTCTAGGAGTTCTGGGTCTTTTTCAGTTTCTAGGATTTCCTTTGATCCTGCTAGGGTTTCTAGATTTTTTTTGTAAGCAGTGGCAATATCGTAGGTTTTTTGCATTGCTGCAATTTGTTTATTGATGACTTTGGCTTGTTCTGGATTTTCAAAAACCTCAGGAAGCAGTGATTGTGCTCTGAGTGATTCAAAATTTTCAATAATAGTATTTAATTTTTCTAGCATTGTTGTAGATCAAAAGATAAAATCAGATTTTTTTACTTTTTTAAGATTGCTCTTCGTTTTCTTCGTATTGATAATAATGTTTTAGTAAATTTATGTAGTAATGGTGGATAGTAATCCGTTAGTAAAAAATCTGACCAATTCCAAGTGCAAGAATTTTGAAAATCCCTTGGGCAACGGTTCCGATGAAATTTCCGATCACATTTCCAGTCCCTGGGAAGATAATCAATGCTGCGATCACGAGGATAATGTATTGACCATATTGTTCAATTTTTCTAGCCAAGTTGGGGATCGCTACTTTGACCAGTCTAAATCCATCCAAGGGAGGTAGCGGCATCATATTGAATACTGCTAGCGCGATATTGATGATACTAAAAAGCATCCAAAAACTGATGACGAGATTGGGAGTTCAGGAGATGAATGGATTGATTCAGATATTGCTGATTTTTGCATAGATAAAGATGATCAAAATCCCAATCGTTGCCATGATAATATTGCTTGCTGGACCAGCAAGTGCTACGATCAGCTCATCTCTGAGGGGATTTTTGTAGTATCTCGGGTCAATTTGTACTGCCTTCCCTCGTCCAAAGCCAATCAAAAAAATTGCAATAAATCCAATCGGATCTACATGTTTGAGGGGATTTGGAGTCAGTCTCCCTTGGATTTTTGGGGTAGGATCTCAGAGTTTGAAAGAACTATAGGCATGTGCAAACTCATGAATTCCAATGGAGATCAAAAGGATAATTGCTAACTGGAGATAATAAAGCATTGATTATTATAAAGTTAAATATTTTTTTTTTCTCGATCGTCTCAATCATAGTTTTTTACTTTGTTTTTTCAAGAGTGTTAAAAAACCTTATTGATCAAAATCCAAATCATTCGCATTGAGCACTTCCACTAATATGATAATATTTATAATAAAAGTCCTTTGTTGGATGAAATATATACATCATATTTTGTCCATTTAGCTCTCAGTTATCATTATATCATTTTCTTCATTCAAAGCAAAGTGACTCATTGGGATCCGAAATGTTTCAAAAATCACAGAAAACCTCTTCAAATATTTCTCATTGATCAAAAAGTTCTTTGATGATTATCATGATATCCTTTTTGATAGGTACATATTGGATAAAAAAGCTTGAAGAAAGATATTGTTCATCAATTTTCTTTGGGATTTCTGTCCAAAATTTTCCATTTTCTCGGATTTTAAAATATTCCTTTGATGGAGGATAATACATAATATTTGACTTTAGGGACAGAGAGAATACTTTATCTCAGCTCAAATAAAAAGCGGGATTTCTTTTCTTATAAAGAACCCATGAATTTGCATCTTCTTTTCAGCAGCCTGTGCGTTCTGTAATACTCAATTCTCGCTCAGGGATATGATATGCTCCATACCACCCTGTTATGTTAGAACAACTATACTTTCCCATGAGATCTTCTTCAGCAATGCAATGATATCCATTTTTTTGTAAAGAGACAAATTGTTGTATTTGGTAAGGGGAGCTTGTATCAAAATAGATGGCTTCAAAAGTCCTAGGAAGTATCTTTGTTAGCAATTCAGGATCTTCTTCTTTCAAGGAACAAGCTGCAAGGAGAAAAAATATGATCGATCAAAATAATATTTTTTTCATTTTATTATTGCTAGTAAAATGTTAGTATAAGGAATCTTATTAAAGATAAATATCTATTGAGCATAGTCAATCTTTCTTATATAAAAATATAATATCTGTTAAAATATCATTTAAATCTAAAATTTTACTCAAAGTGTTTATCGGTTTTTATTGATGGAGTAATGATATTTTATTCTTATTTTTTTTGTTCGTTAAATAAATTGCATCTACCTTCCATTTCCCTATAGATAGGGTAATATTTTTAGTTTCCTATCATTTATAAAAAAAATGTTTTTGCTTTGCCATAAACCTCAGTGAATCACTAGCTTTGATGTGATTAAACTGATGAGACTTGTCTTTCCAAAAGAAAAAATCTGACATGCAGGGACTTTGGATCCGATGGCGACAGGGCTTATGATTTTGGCTAAAGGAAAATCTACAAAACTATTACAGCAGTATATCGGCTTTCCCAAAACTTATGTAGCAAAGATAGATTTTTCTCTCGCTACGGATACTTGGGATGCGGATTTTTGGGAGGAAGAGACCAAGTATGGGGTGATAGAAAAGGAGGAAAAATTTTTCCTTTATAAAGAGCATCAACTCATCCCAGCTCCTAGCTTGGAACAGTTCCAAGAAAAATTACAGTTTTTACAAACCACTTCTCCAGTCAATTTACCCTTACCTAGTTTTAGTGCCAAAAAAGTTAAAGGGAGAAGACTTTACAAAGCTGCGAGAAAAGGAGAAGCTCCAGCTATAGAAAAGCCTATGGAAATTTTTTCTTATCAAATATTGGAGTACGAATTTCCTTATCTTAGCTTGTCTCTAGAGGTGGGGTCAGGTACTTATATTAGAAGTATTGCCTATTGGTTAGGGCAGAAGTTTGGTTTGGCTGGAGCTTTAGTAGCATTAGAGAGGAGTAGTATTGGAGAGTATCAGCTCAAAAATATTGGTCCAGAGCTCTGTGTAGAGGGGAAAATCAAAGGAGAAAGTAAAAAAGTTTATTATCATATTTTAGAGGAATAGATACTTCATTCAATTAAAAAAATCTCAATAATAAAAAAAACGGCTCAACTTTTGCATTTGTCTGCAAGGTTATCTACCGTTTTTTTGCTGAAATAATTGTTTTACTAGAATAATTTGCTCTCACTGCTCTTAGCAAAGAGTTCCTTTTTCTCCAAACTTTCTCATAAATTCTGAGTTGGCAACTTGAGATTCTTTGAAATACTTTCTAGAGTAAAATTCAGATTTTTTCCCGATATTGTATTGCTTTGCTGGTCTGAGGTATCCCATTACTCTCGTATATACATCACAGGGAGTTCTTTGGATGGTTTCTCCTTTGGCGTTGATAAATTTTTCTGACATGGTATCTAGTGGATAAAGAAATAAAAACTGATTGAAATAAAGGATAGGTATTTTTTTTATTTTTACTAGTCTATTTTTTTTGATTTATTGTTTTTTTGATTCAGGATTTTTCTTACTTAGATGGTTTCTTTTCTGAGAGAGTCAAGTTTTTGAGGATCATCAGTATATTTACTTCTTGTCTCTAGATCAAACTTTTCTCCATGATAACCGATTTCTTCATCACATTTGGGACAGAAATCATGCTCTCCTACAAGATATCCATGTTTAGGACAGATTGAGAAGACAGGAGAAATAGTAATATACGGCATTTGGTAAGTTCAGATCACTTTTTTGACCAGATTTTTACAAGATTTAGCATCTGAGAGCCTTTCTCCCATATAGAGATGGAGTACCGTTCCTCCGGTATATTTGCATTGAAGCTCATTTTGTAGTTCTAGTGCCTCAAAAACATCATCGGTATGTCCTACTGGGATCTGAGAAGAATTGGTATAATAAGGGGCGTCTTCTGTTCCAGATTGCATAATTTCTGGGAGCTGTTTTTTGTCTTCTTTGGCAAAACGATAGGTCGTTCATTCAGCAGGAGTCGCTTCCAAATTATAGAGATTCCCTGTTTCTTGTTGATAGGCTTTGAGGATTTCTCTCATATAATCTAGTATCTCATTTGCAAATGCTATCCCCCAAGGAGTAGTGATGTCTTCTTTTCCCTCAGTAAAATTCCAGATCGCTTCATTCATTCCATTGAGTCCGATGGTGGAAAAGTGATTTCTAAATCCAGCAGTTAGATACCTTTTGGTATATGGATAGAGTCCAGATTCTAGCCATTTTGTGACTTCTTTCCTCTTGATCTCAAGGGAAGTTTTTGCCAGATCCATAAGATATTTCACCTGCTGTTTGAATCAGATTTTGTTTTCTTTGAAGTTGTAGCCAATCCTAGCCATATTGAGAGTAACTACTCCTACTGACCCAGTCATCTCTGCAGATCCAAAGAGTCCTCCTCATCTTTTCTCTAGTTCTGAAAGATTGAGTTGCAGACGACAGCACATAGACCTCACAGCACCAGGTTTGTAGGCATTAGGATTTTCTACTTTTTCGATACTTCCATCTGGATTTTTTTTGACAAAAAACTGTGATCCTATAAAGTTTTGGAAATAGGGAATCCCATATTTAGCAGTCATTTCAAAGAGTGCATCTACATCAGGATCTTCCCATTCAAAATCCTCGGTAATGTTATAAGTCGGGATCGGAAAGGTAAAGACAGATCCATTTCCATCTCCTTCAGTATAAACTTCGATGAGGATTCTATTGATGAGTTTCATTTCCTCTTCGAGTTCTCAGAAAGTTTTGACATAATACCCTTGTTTTATCCCTCAGAGGAGAAGTGCTTTATCTCTCATATCTTCAGGACATTTCCAGTCTAAAGTGATATTAGAAAAAGGAGTTTGAGTTCCCCATCTAGAGGGTACATTCATGTTAAAGATGAAGTTTTGTAGTTGTT
>CAYIZS010000036.1:0-8858 GCA_964367985.1 uncultured Candidatus Peribacteria bacterium | reverse complement strand
GATTTAGCAATAGAAAGTAAAGCATCTCTAATTCCTAGACCAGCATTTTGAGAAACCGAAAGAAGTCTAAAAAAGCTCACCTTATTTTTCAAGGCTGGCTGATCCATCATCTGGTTTAATTTATCGAAAGCATTTGGGGATTTTTTTTTCATGGAATTTTTATTTTTATGAAAAATAAATTAAGGTTTTTTTCTCAATCTCACTAATCTATAAAGTTCGTCTAAGGTCGTTTCCCCACGAATAATTTTGAAAACCCCATCTCTTTCTAGATCAATCATTCCTTTAGAAAGGGCATAATTACCGATATCAAATGCTGGTTTTCCATCCAAGATCATTGTTTTGATATCATCAGTATAATCCATCATCTCATAAATACCCACTCTTCCTTTATAACCATTCCCTCCACATACTGGGCAAACTTCTCAAGTTTTAGGATCTTTCCCTGTTCCCATGGTGATTTTTCCTTCTTTGACAAAATCATTTCGCTGTTCTCCAGTAATTTTTCTATTTACCAATTCATTTTTGAGTGCCGTCCTATCAAAATCACGGAACGTTTCTAGAGCATTTTGATATTTATTGCTATTTTTGACATCAATTTTTTGAGCACAATGGGAGCAAACCTTTCTCCCCAACCTCTGTGCAATCACTAAATTAAAAGTACCAGCAACCATAAAAGTCTGAGCTCCCAAGTTGAAGGCTCTGGTCAAAGTTTCTACCGCAGAATTGGTATGGATAGTAGAGAATACCAAGTGTCCTGTCATGGCAGATTCCATCGCCATTTCTAGAGTTTCTCTATCACGAATCTCCCCCACCATGATAACATCAGGATCTTGTCTCAATGCCGATCTCAAACCTGCTAAGAAGTTGTAGCCAATATCAGATCTTACCTGGGACTGATTGAGTCCATGCATTTTGTTTTCCACCGGATCTTCGTAGGTAATAATATTTGTTTCGATACGATTGATTTCATGCAAGGCCGCATAAAGGGTAGTAGTCTTTCCAGAACCAGTAGGTCCTGTATTGAGAATAATTCCATTCGGATCCAAAAGACGCGCCTCGATAATATCTTTACTCGATCCCACAAGTCCCAACTGATTGAGAGGGGGAATTTCTTTAGATTTGTCCACGATACGCATTACGAGCTTTTCCCCCCAAACGGTAGGCAAAGTGTTGGCACGGAGATCGATTTCTTTATTGGTTTGAGTAATACTAGAAACTCTAGCATCCTGAGGAAGTCTCTTTTCATCTGGTCTCATCTGTCATGACTCGATCTTGAATTTTGAGATAATACTTTCATGCAAGGATCTAGGATACTGAATCAGTTCTTCCAAAACCCCATCAATTCTCACTCTAATCCTAGAGTAGTTTTCCATAGGTTCAATATGGATATCTGATGCACCTTCCTCTACTCCAATCGTCAAAAGATTATCAAAAATCTTCACAACATCTGATCTCAGTATTGCTTGTTGTAATTCTTTTTTAAAATCAACGGTCTCCATATAAGATTGTTTAATCTATGCTAAATATTTTTCTTTGGATCTTTTGTTTTTCAGATTTAATTATACTGATTTTTAATCTAAAAAGCAAAAAAACAGAAAGTTTTTTTCTCTTTGTAAAGAAATCAAAAAATTAATCAGATTTTTAAATGTATTTTTAAAGACTAAGTTTCAAAAAAAATCAGAAAATTTGCTTTTTTGAGGGAAAAGCACTATACTTAGTAATAGGAATATTTTAATTCACCCATAAGGAATGAATCACGAGAACAAGCAACAGCTCAAAAAAACTGCAGAAAACAATCAAAAAATCAGAGTGGAATCAAACATCTCTTCAAATAGAGAAGATCTGATTTTGAGTTTTTTGGCAATCTTTAATGGGATCGATAAACATCTAGATAAAATCCTAGGAGAAGAGGGATTTAGTCCCTATAATGAAAAACTAAAAAAAATCAGCGATGGAAATTATAGCATAAGCAATTTTATCAGAAAACATATTTATACCCTGAGAAGTTTTGGAGAACTAAGAAATTTTATCACCCATGGGATCAAAATGCAAGGAGAAACTTTTGCTACCCCCACCTCTGCTGCGATAGAAAAAATCTCTAAATATCAAAAAATCATCACCGATCCTCCTAAAGTCATCGATATTTTTAGAAAAGAGGTACATCATGCGAATACTCACGATTATCTCAAAGAAGTGATTCCGATGATGAAAAAAAAGGGATTTACTCAAATTCCTATTTATAATACTGAACATCAATTTATCTGAGTACTGAGTGAGGCAAAACTGCTCTATCGACTAGCAGATTTTCTCCTCTATGAAAATTATATCAATCTCTCTGCGACTAAAATCGGACATATCCCTCTAGAGTATGGATGGAAAGATTTTCTCTTTGTCTCTCAATATATGAATATTTATGAGGCAAATGAACTATTTAACGAAAGAAATATGGCAGGAGAGAAGCTTTCTGTCCTCTTTATCACTGCCACTGGAAATCCCAATGAAGAAATTTTGGGGATTATTTCTAGGAGTGATGCGGTATTGATTGATCAGTATTTGGTGTTGTAAATAAAAAACTAAACAACCATTTATATCAAAAAAATAACACCAAAGAACTCTTAGATAAGGATTAGTATAGAACTGAATGTAGGAAATCAAATTTTTTCCTCATCCACCAAGCAGATTGCCTCGTCAAATACTGCTGATCTGCCGGATTCTTGAGCAAAGCTTTGACTACCTCTTCCATAAAAATAGTATTCTGACTCCCTTTACAGACGATCAGCCATTTTTCATCAGAATTTTTGAGAAATGTAAGTAAATTTTCTGACAAAGAATGATAGTCCAAAAAAGTTTCTAGATGAGCTGGAGAGAACCCAAATTTGAGCAATTCATCAGCCAAAAATTCTTGCATCGAAGCTCCAAGGAGAAAAACCTGATCTGCACTTTGCTGGACATAACCTGCCAATAAACGATGTTCAGATACACTCAAATCTCCTAATTCTCTCATATCTCCGAGAACTAGAAGCAATTTATAATCTTTTAGCAATTCCTTTTGGAGCAATACTGCCGTATCGATAATCCTCCTCATACTCAATGGAGAGGCATTGTAGCTAGAATCTAGGATCAAATGTTCTTTCAATCCAGCAAATAAAGATAATCTCCCCGGCTGAAGCTGATAAATCAGTAGATTTTGAATGAAAGTATCCAACGAAAAATCTTTGATTCCCTGTTTGAATGCAACGATTTCAGTCAATGCCAAAGCAACGGATAAATAAGCATAGTCTGGCTTGGAAAGGAGATTGGTTTGTACCGTGAAGGTTTTCTCACGGATAGCAATTTCTAGCTGACTCAAAATCTGATAGTCAGGATGTTTGAGGAATTGTTGAAGAACAAAAGACAAATCTGAAGCCTGATCTGCAATCGTTTGATAAGTCAACACATCTACCTGGATCTTATCTTGGATCGACTGAGCATAGGAATCAGAGAGATTGAGAAAAACCAATTCTCTCGTATTGAGCACCATTTTTACCTCATCCTGAGCAATCGCAGCAGGATCTCCAAATTGGAGGGAATGCACCGCATCTATTGCGGTAAAAATTCCCACATGGGGCTTGTAAATTGAGAGAAGAAAATCCATCTCTCCAGGAGTATCGATTCCATATTCCAAGATGATCAGATCATAGGATTTGGATGTGAAAAGGCGCTTGTTGATCGCTAGAAAAAGCACCTTGATAAAAGTCCAAAAAGTCGGATTCCACTCCTCTACTTCAAAAACCGAAAGAGAAAGTCCCAGTTCTCCATTAAAGTTTTCTGGAGAAGTAGAAATTTTCAGCTGAGGAAATGCTTGTTTCAAAGTCTGCGTCACAATCATACGACAGCTCGTTTTCCCGACACTTCCATTGATTCCGATAGATCGAATCTGATGCTTTTTGAGATAGCCACGAGCCAAGAAGCCAAGAAGACGATAATAATTTTTGAGTCAGAATTGTTTTAATCTTTGCATGAAATATACCGTAAGTGATGAAAAGCAGTTTTTGAAAAAAAGTTTGATTAAAGAAAAAGCATATAAGACCTTGAAATGCCATTTACTCATCCAGATCTAGAATTTCTTCTTCTCCTTTTCAAGGATCTGATGGTGGTGTTTCATTCTGTTCTAAGAAGATATTGATCAATACTGCGAATGGAACCGATAAAATTATTCCTCGTAAGCCCATTACTACTCCTCCAAAAATCATACAAATAAAAATCATCGTAGCTCAGACTCCTAGTTGTTTTTTCATCAATACCGGAGTAATGACATTATTTTCTAACTGTTGCACTAAAATAAAAATTCCCAAAACAATCAAAGCAGCTCGAAAAGAATTATGCACCCAAGCTAAGATAACCAAAGGAATTAGTCCGAGAAATGGTCCAATATAAGGGATAATATCCAATAATCCAACCAAGAGAGAAAGTGAAAAAGTATTTGGAATAGAGATTCCAAATAATTTAATAAATAAGAGTAGCAGATAGAGTCCTAGAAAAACAAATAAACTCAAAAGAAACTTAGCTTTGAGTCGAAGTCCTAACTGAGTATAAATAAGGGCAATTTTAGTTTTGATAGTAGCCTCCTTTTCCAAAGGCACTTTTCTGAGAAAAAGAGCAATGAGTTCTTCTCTCTCTGCTGAGATGAAAATAGACAAAGTAAAAATAATTGCAACTTTCCCCAATCCTGAGAAAAATCCTCCCAAAAAGCTAAAAATCCCAGTAGAAATCGATTTGATATAACTCGTAGAAAAAGTAATCATCCCTTCAATCAAACTCAAAAAATAGTTTTTGAGATCCAGATTTGAGAGCCCAGAATCTGGAGACAAAAGAGCATCTTGGAGTATTTTAGGAATCCAAGTAATCTGCTGAACAATCTCTGCAAAGCTATAATTGAGCAATAAATCTCTAATACCGATCGCCCACTGAGTAATGAATTCAAACAATGCTGATATTTGAGAGACAAATAAAGGAATAATAAACACTACTCCTGAGAGCAAAAAGATGGCCAGACCGATATAAGACAATGCAATTCCCAACCATCTTTTTTGAGTTCTTTTTTCAATACTGAGAATGAAAGATTCTAGTGCTATAGAAATAATAACAGCAGTAACTAGAAGATAAATCATATTGAGTGCCTTGTATGCTAGAAACCCGATAAATACAACCAAAAGCCCTCGTAACCAAAATTTAGGAATAGAAAAATTATTATTCAAAAGTGCTGGCTCCTCCTTGGGGAGAGCTTTTTTTTTAGAAAGAAACGAACTATTTGTAGGCAGTTCTTTGAGTGATTTTTTGGAAGTCAGCTTTTCTTTGAGCTGATCAGCTAGAGAAGTAAAGAAAGCTGTTACTTTTTTCATAGAAAGGTAGTAAATGAACTAAAAGTATGCTGAAAATCGCTGCTGAGATGCATTGATATTTCTGAAGAAGTGAGTTGATTGAGCTGAGGCAGGGCTGCTGTGAGTTTTTTTTTATTGAGAGTAATAAAGACTTTGTAATAACGGCCAGCAATTTTTTGCTCCATCCACTGGGGATCAATCTGCGTCAAAAAACTTCTTTTGAGCTGATTTCTGAGGGTCGCTTTTTTGGAAAACAACAAAGGAACCTGAAAAGAAATCTGATGATGCTGGATATTGGGATATTGGAGGAAAAAGTAAAAGATAAAATATCCCTGTACAAAAACCTGCCTTTTTCTGAACAAAAATCTGACTTCTTTACCTTTGAGTCTCTGCTTCCTAGGAAATGCCATCTGATAGATAAAATAAACACTCGACAAGAGTAAGAGAATCTAGAGAAAAATCAAGGATTTTATCATTCAAAAAAATTGGAAACCTAAACCCCTCTGAACTCAAACTACAAAGAGATCATAAAAAAAGATAACTATGCTTTTTGTGCATCTAGAATAAAATTTCCTCTTGCTTTCAGAGGATACTGTCTCCCATAAGTCTGCCCGAATAGGAGCATAAAAGGATAGATAATCATCCTATCTACCAAAGTATGTAAAACCAATCCTTCCAAAAGCAATGCTAGCAGTCCGATCCCTAATGCCCCAAAAACCAGATACTGAGAAAGCAGTTTTTTGTCTGCTTTTTTCCCTTTTTGAAGCTCTCTCCAAGCTCGAAATAAGGAGCGCAAACTATAATAAAGCATCCAAGCCAACATCGCTAACCAAGGAAGTAAACCAAGGAAACCATATTCCATCAAAATTTGGACATATTGATTTTCTGGATTGTAACCATAGGTCGTAATTTGATGAGAAGAATTGATCTGTTCGATGATCTGACATCTCATATCTGCAGGAGACTGTGCACAAATCTGATGGGAAGCTGGTCCCGCATAGCCCGCTCATCGTCCAATCAAAGGTTGTTGCATTGCCAGTTTCCATCCCTCTTGGAGCAAAACGGTATGTCCAGTGTTGGAATGCTCTCTGGTAAAAGCATCTCTAAAATACCAAGCCGCTCATAGCACCACGATCAAAGCAGGAATTCACCCTACAACAAGTAATTTTTTAATATTTTTGTGATAAAAGAAGAGAAAAATCAGAGCAGTTTCCAGGATCCAAACTCCAATCGCCGCCCTGGAAAAGGTAGAAAAAACTGTGATTGCAAAGAGGAAAGTTCGAATAATCTGACTTCTCCTAGATTGTTTCCTGAGGAAACTCAAAGCAAATAAGGGCCAAAATGCTACCAAGAAAAATCCTAAACTAATTGGCCTCTCAAAGAGAAACTGATTTCTCGCGATCCCTTTATTGATATCGGTATAATACGCTGCAGGAGGAGCTACTCCCACAGTCCCCTCAAAATGCTCGGTACTATAACCAAAAAGTTTGAAAAAACCTGGGATCAAGAGTAAAACCCCCCACCATGCTAGTGCTGCGAGGATGATACTTGGAAAAATTTTTTGATATCGTCTGGTAAGTTTTTTACTCTGCAAAGAAGGAACTCGCCAAGCCAATCCTACTCCTAGAATCACTAGGAAAAAGCCAATTGCATCATATTTGAGGGAAAGGATCCAAGTTCAGATTCCTACCTTTTGGAAAGCTACTGCAAAAAGAAAAGAGAGAAAAATAAAAACTAGAAAAATCAGCACAAATTTGGAGAAAGGATGAGTGAGGAAATCTTGCCAGAGTTTGCTGATGCCTTTTTTTTTGGATTGTAAATACAGAAAATATCCGGTTCAGAGCAGCAACAGGAGGATAATAAACTCTTTCCAAAGCCAAAAGAAATCCCAAAACGTTCCTGTCCATCCTAGCTGAAAACTCACCAAGGTATGAAGAAAAAACTGGAATAGCAATCCGATGATAAATACCTGCACAAGGACCAAAAGTCATCTAGAGATCTTCTGAGAAAGAGACATTTTTATGAACTAGGAGCTAAAAATTCTCTTTCACTATAAAAAAAACTCTCAAAGAGTCAAGCAAGAAATCTTAAAATCTCAGAGAAATGAGAAATGCTACTGCAAATACTACCAACAATGCAGAAAAAAATCTGATCAATAGGGGATGCTGTTCTAGGTGTTTCAAAATTTTAGAATCTTTTTGAGCTAAAAGCTGGAGTCCAGATTTAATCACTGGGAAAACTAAACTATAAAGCGAAGTCCAGACCCAAAAAAGCAACTGCTCTGCCAATGCAATGATGAGCAGAAAAAATGATTTGAGCCGTGCCTGAAATGCTTTCCAGTCCTGAGGAGTAGTTTTGAGTCTCTGAGCATCTTCCATCTCTAGTAATGCAGAAAGATGGAGCATCCCATCAAACCATGCTTTGATAAAAACGAAGAAACGATGTAATACATTGAGCAAAAGCAGTAAAATCACAATCCAAGAAGCAAACCAGAGAATAATTTTGGTCCAGGCTCCTTGTTCTAAAATAAATTGACTGATTTTCCATAAAAATAAAACTAGAATAATTCCGATCCCACTTAGAATCCAAGGAATCCAATACTCTAAAATATGATTACGCACTTTGGAAACAATCTGCATCAGCATCAACAAAGACTAAAAACTCTATTTAAAATAAGGTATCAACAGTCTATCTTCTCCCTCCTCTACGCATCCTCATAGGAACGACTTTTTCTGCTTCCTCAGTTCTGATTTTGGTCCCCGTAAGCTGTAAAAAAACTTCTTCTAAAGAATGAGTATTGGTCTGCTGTTTGAGATTTTCTGGAGTATCGATGGCAATGATCTCTCCCTGATCGATGATCGCAACTTTATTTGCAATCTTTTCCGCTTCCTCCATATAATGAGTGGTGAGGAAAATGGTCATCTTTTCAGATTTATTGAGCTCTAGGATATAATTTAGGAGAAAATTTCTCGTCTGAGGGTCAAGTCCCACGGTCGGCTCATCGAGGAAAAGGATCTTGGGATGATGGATGAGTCCTCTAGCAATTTCTAGTCTCCTTTTCATCCCTCCAGAAAAAGTTTTGACCAAATCCTTTCTCCTCTCTCGAAGATCTACTAGATGCAAGAGTCTCTCAATCCTCTCTGCGGCATCTTTTTTGCTCACTCCATAGAGCGCAGCATGGAAACTCAGATTTTCATAGGCAGTCAGCTCATCATCTAAACTTGGATCCTGAAAAACAATCCCAATCGATCTCCTGACTTGGTTGGGCTGAGTAAAAGGAGAATAGCCAAACATTTCCACCGTACCAGCACTAGCATTGAGTAGGGTCGTCAGCATTTTGATGGTCGTAGTTTTCCCTGCTCCGTTGGGGCCGAGGAAAGCAAAAATCTCGCCTTCTGCAACCTGAAAAGAAATATTATTTACCGCAGTAAAATCTCAGAATTTTTTGCTCAGATTTTTGACAGTAATACTCATTTTTGTCATCGTATGATTTTAAAG
>CAYIZS010000035.1:0-9272 GCA_964367985.1 uncultured Candidatus Peribacteria bacterium | reverse complement strand
CAAAAATGAAGATAAAAATACTCAAAGATAATATAGTAAGATATATAATGAAAGCAAAAAAAATATACAAGGAAAACCAACATCTATCATCTCACCACTAATATTTATTTCCTCTTTACTCACTCCAACAAAATCCTATACTAAAAATAGTAATATTTTCAGATTCAAATAAACCATGAGTAGTATTGTAGATGATCTCCTCAATTCCACCGATATCGTAGATGTGATTTCTAGATATGTGCCTCTCAAAAAAGCTGGGAGTAATTTTTCTGGAAACTGCCCTTTCCACAACGAAAAAACCCCTTCTTTTATGGTCTCTCCCAGCAAGCAAATATTCAAATGCTTTGGATGCTGAGTGGGAGGAAATATCTTTACCTTTGTCCAAGAGATAGAGAAAATCGACTTTTGGGATGCCGTCAAAGAACTTGCAAAACAGCAAAATATCGATATGAGCAGCTATGAAAACAATAGCACCAAACGAGCTAAACACAATGATGAGAAAGAAAAGATCAAAAGAATGCACACACTAGCTCAAATTTTTTTCCTAGAACAATTGGGAAAAAATCCTCAAGCCAAATCTTATTTGCTCAATGAAAGAAAACTCCCTGAAGCATTGATTCAGGATTTTGGGATAGGATTTGCTCCGGATAGTCATTATGCTTTGATCCAGCTCCTCAGGGATAAAGGATTTACTGATGCAGATATTTTGGAATCTTCACTAGCCAAAAAAAATGCTAATGGGGAGATTTATGGATTTTTTAGAAATAGGATCACTTTTCCGATCTATGATACGATGGGATCGGTGGTAGGATTCTCTGCCAGAGTAATCAATCCTCAGGATAATCCCAAATATCTCAATAGTGCAGAACATAAAGTTTTTGAAAAGTCTAAAATCCTCTATGGGCTCAATTTTGCCAAAGAAGGAATCAGACAACAACAAAAAGTGATCGTCGTAGAAGGACAGATGGATGTCTTGGGATTAGCAAGACTAGGATATCCTATCGGAGTAGCTAGCTCTGGGACTGCACTGAGTGAACAGCATGCCAAACTCCTCAAAAGATATACTGAAAATATCTATCTCATGTTTGATAATGATAAAGCTGGAGAACAGGCACTCTTGAGAGCTTTAGCAGTTTTTTATCAGCAGAATCTTTTCCCCAAAGTCATTGCTCTACCAAAGGATTACAAAGATATCGATGATCTGGCAAATATCCCTGCTGGGAAAGAAATTTTCGATCAGGTGATTAGCACAGCACAAGATGGATTTATTCATAGTTATGAGCTTTTGAGAACTGGGATGGATCTCAACTCCCCTGTAGACAAACAAAAGCTGATCATTACCCTTTTTGAGCTTATTTTACAAGTACAAAGTCTGACCATCCAAGAGCATTATAAAAATATCCTCGCAGAACAGCTCGGTTTCGCTCCAGAAATCCTCAATACCGAATTTAGGAGATTCCGTGCTAGAGAGGGAAAATTTATCGTAGCCCTCCAACAAAAAAAACAAGAACAAGCCCAAAAATCGAAATACGAACTCCAGAGAGATCAATTGATCGCCAGTCTTTTTTATCAAAATTTCTTGGACCAAGAATTGGCAGAATATGAAAAAAAATCAATTCTGACTCAACTCATCCATTTGATTGCAAAGGCCAATCCTACAGAACTCATTGGAAAAGTGTTTTTAGAAAACCTCTCAGAAGAAGAGCAGCAACAGCTCAATGAAGCTAGTCTCCGATGGGAACATCATTTGGCAGATATCGAAGTAGCAAAAAAATACACCCAAATTATTCAAACGATCGGGACTCGTCTCAAAGAACTCCACAATACGACCACAAAAAGCAAACAGCTCTCTACAGAGGAAAAATCTCTGATTTCAAATCTATGGAAGCAATTGTAATTTAATTAGATTTATTTTCCCACTCTAAATAAATTTTAGATAAAGGATCCACCAAATCCTCTAGGGAATGATAGTATAAAATATGATCTGCTACTCCTGCAACGGTATCTTTTAGAGGGAAACCTTCTTTTAGGATGAGGATAATTTTTTTATTTAGAGCATAAGCCATTCCAAGTTCTATCATACGGCCTGTAGCTGGTCCATCATATTCCATCAGCAGAGCATCACAAAATTCCAATTCATCTTTTGCTCTCTGCATCAACTCCAAAGGGGATTTAAATATTTTTTGATACTTTTCAACATCACGAATAAAACAGAAATCTTCAAATCCAGACTTGTGAACAATATCGCATAATTTTTCAATTGCCATTTTATTGTCCGCTCCCCTAAAAGAGGCAGTAATATATACCTTCATCACTACCTACATAAAATCTAAAATGATCTTGGAATTGGATATTGCAAACAAAACTCACGCACCTCTGCTTTCAATGCCTTCAAGGTAATATCTTGTACTACAGCATCAAGAGCAAAAGTTTGCAAAGTCCTATCAATCAACTCTACAATTTTTGCAGTTCCTGTTGCATCTACTCCCCTACTTGTCATCGCCTGAATACCAATTCTCAGTCCAGAAGGAGCAAAAGGAGGATTGGGATCATCGGGAATTGTTGATTTACTCGTAGAAATCCCTACCTGATCGAGAAGTAATTCAGCATTTTTTCCATTTTTTAAAGGAGTTTGTGAAAAATCGATAACTACCATATGATTGTCAGTCCCTCCAGTGATCAAACGATAGCCTCTGTCTAGAAGTGCTTGAGCCATAACCTGAGCATTCTCTAAAGTTTGCTTGGCATAGTGTAAAAAATCTGGAGTCTGAGTCTCTCAAAGTGCTACTGCTATCGCAGCAATCGTATGCATGTGAGGTCCTCCTTGCATTCCAGGAAAGACTGCTCTATCAATTCTGGTTGGGATATTTTCAATGGTATTGGCTGGTTTTTTGAGAGGATTTGAGACAGTTCCTTTGGATAAAATTAAAGCTCCTCTCGGTCCTTTCAAAGATTTGTGAGTCGTGCTCATCATCAGATGAAATCCATAATCTAAGGGATTTTTGAGTAATCCTGCAGCAATAAATCCTCCGATATGAGAAATATCTGCAAAAGCAACAGCTCCTATCTCCTTTGCAATACTAGAAAATTTTTCATAATCTAGTTCTCTTGGATAGGCAGAAAACCCTGCTAAAATCAGTTTAGGACGATGCTCCAATGCTAATACTCTCAGTCAATCAAAATCAATCTTTCCTGTCTGGAGATCTGTTTTGTAAGGGATAAAATTGAAAATTTTAGAAAAAAAAGTGACTGGAGATCCGTGCGTCAAATGTCAGCCATGCGAAAGATCCATCCCCAAGATCGTATCTCCTGGTTCGAGCAATCCTGCATAGACTGATAAATTTGCTGCAGCTCCAGATAATGCTTGGACATTGGCATGATCTGCATGAAAAATTTTCTTTGCTTGATCGATAGCGAGTTGCTCGAGTTGATCGGTGTAAGTTTGTCCTCCATAATATCTCCTCCCAGGATATCCTTCTGAATATTTATTGGCAAAGACACTAGATTGTGCCTGTAAAACAGCAGAAGATTGATAATTTTCACTAGCGATAAGTTCCATCTCCTCGCACTGTCTTTGATATTCTTTTTCAATTAGATCATTGATATTGAGCATCTCTTTCACTACAAAAAAAAAACTAAAACAAGAAGAAAATGGATAATTTCAAAAACTATTCAGATTTTGTTTCTCAATTATTTTCATCTGTAGCAGGAATGTCCTTTTTTTTCTTAGTTCCCAATTTCCCAAAAAGCCCTGTTCAAAGTTTCCATACTCCACCTATCGTCTCTTTACCAAAGTTTACTCCTGCACGCACTCCAGCTTCTCCTGTAGCAAAAGTTTTTTCAACCAATGATTTTCCTCCTTTTGCTAACTTTTTAGGAGAGAAAAAGTCTGAAGGTTCTGTCATAACTGGCCCATCTGCATCTGCTCATTCTTTTTCTGATCGAATTGCTCCAACTTCTTTTGCAAAATTTTTCCCTGTATCCAGTGCTCATTGAACCAAAGAAGTACCTGTATCAAAAGTAGATTCCACAGCACCAAATGTAGTATCTTTAATTTTTCATGCAGTTTTCCCTAGAGAAAAAAAATCTGAAGGTTCTGTCATTTTTGGATTTTCTGATCAAGATCAAATAGCTTTTTCTGTAATCGAAGAAGAACTTTCTATAGTTTCTTTACTTAAATCTAAATCTTTAGGAGCAGAAAAAAAATCTGTAGCTTCTGTCATCATTCAATCTTGAAGAGGAGTTTGATCTTCTGTCTTGGATGTCATCTTTTAACAAGAAAAAATAAAACTATTCTGTTAACTTTTGGAGTTCTGATTGAAGATATGCGGCATCATTTGCATTCGCCAGTGCTTCTTCGATGCTAATATATCCCTTACCACACAAATAAGCCAAATGATCTTCTAAAAGTTGCATCCCCATGGCCCTATTTGCATAAATCAGATTTTGTATCTGATTAAATTTATGTTCTCTAATGGTATTTGCAATAGCTACGGTATTGAGAAGAATCTCTTGAACAGGAACCATTCCTTGATCTATTTTTTTTACTAACTTTTGAATAATAATTGCTGAAAGGATATCTGCCATCTGATTGGTAACCTGCGCCTCCTCCTCCGCAGGAAACATGGAAATAATTTTTTGAATAACCTGCGTAGCTGATCTAGCATGAATGGTTGTCAAAACAAGATGCCCTGTCTCCGCTAATGCAATTGCATTTTTGATTCCTACAGCATCTCTTGCTTCCCCAAAGAGAATAATATCTGGTCTCTGCCTCAGTGCATACTTTAGTGCAGAAGAAAATGAGACAATATCTCTACCTAATTGTTTTTGTTTGATTGATGATTTCTTTGGCTCAAAGACATACTCTATAGGATCTTCCATCGTTATAATATGTTTTGATTGAGTTCTGTTAACTTCCTCAATCATTGCCGCTAAAGTTGTAGATTTTCCACTTCCTGTTGGTCCTGCAACAAAAATCAGACCACTTGTTTTAGTCATTAATTTTTTTAAAATTGCTCCCATATTGAGTTCATCTAAAGTAGGAACTCTCTCTACCAAAAGTCTAATCACTACCATATAATGGTCTTGTTCTTTAGAAAGATTTACTCTAAAACGCCTTCCATGTGCGATATACATCGTATCTAGACTCAAGTTTTCTGAAAAATATTCTTGTTCTACTTCTTGAGTTAAAAACAAAGATGCGAATCATTCTAGCATTTCATCTGCCATTTTATCCAATCCTACTAATCTATAGAGTTGATTAAACACTCTCAAAGTTGGTTCTTCTCAGAAAGAAAGATATAAATCAGAAGCTCCATATTCGATACTAACTTGACAAAGATAATCTAGATACTCATTTGGATTCTTGATCTTTGGATTTTCTATCACCATCCTTTTTGTATAAAAAGTAAAACTAACCTATCATTACCTCTCCCCAATCCCCTTGAGCTAACCCAGCAGCATTTCATTCCTCTACATCAATATGCATATCTAATGCATAAGTATCACTCACTCTAATTACTACTTCATCAAAAACCAATGCTCTCTCTCCTAAAGTTTTTACTTTTACAATCTGTCCATCTTCAACTCAAAAATCTTTTGCATCAGCTACCGTCATATGAATATGCCTTTTTGCCACAATCATTCCTTGATTTAGATACACCTCTCCTTGAGGTCCTATCAAGCTGATCGGAGCAGATCCCTCTAATTTCCCAGATTCTCTGATGGGAGTAGGAGCGCCTAATTTGAAAGTATCTCCTTGCATCACCTCTACCTGAGAAAATTTTCTATAAGGTCACAAAATTCTGACTTTTTCAATACTTCATTTGGGTCATTGAATAGTCAGCGTTTCTACACAGGCATATTGTCCTGGCTGCGATAAATCTTTGAGTTTGGTAAGTTGATAATTTGGTCCAAATAAGGTATTTGCATCTGCTTGAGAAAGATGAACATGTCTATTTGATATTCCGATTGGTACTCTCATGGTATTTGGTATTATTATAGATAAAATTAAAAAAAATCATCAAACAAACTAAGCAATAGGAACGACTCTAATTTGTGGTTGACTCACCCCTTCAAAAACTCTTTCTCCTACGACAATAATGTAATCTCACTTTTTAATTTGTTTTTTTTCTTTGAGAACTTCCACTGCTACCTCTTGGGCATCAGAAGTATGTTCTCCCCAATGCTCCACCAATTCTGAATGAATCCCATAATAAAATCCTAATCCATAATGGATTGCTTTATCCTTGGTAAAGGAAAAAACTTTACAATTGGGCTTGAAAGCAGACAAATACTGGGCAAGATGTCATGAAAGAGAAAATACCACAATCATCTTTGCATGGATCTCATCTGCTAACATTAGTGCTTGTCTAGCAATTGCTTTTTTTAGTAGCTCTTTTTCACAACTAGTTTCTAGAAAAAAATCTTTGTGTTTATTGTTGGTCATTTTTTCTGCTTCAACAATCGTCTTTTGCATATAGGTAATTGCTTTGAGGGGATATTTCCCAATTGCCGTCTCATCAGAAAGCATCACAGCATCAGACCTCATGATAACAGAATTGTGGATATCACTAATCTCTGCTCTCGTAGGGAAAGGAGACTCTACCATACTTTTTAACAACTCAGTTGCAATAATTACTGGTTTTCCATATTTAAATCCCATATCCAAAATTTGCTTCTGATATCCAGGCAAAGAAGTAATCGGCAACTCTATCCCTAGATCTCCTCTAGCAACCATCACTCCATCAGAATAATGTACAATATCATCTAAATTATCAATCGCTTCTTTATTTTCAATTTTTGAAATAATTTTAATATGCTTTCCTCCATTTTCATCCAGAAATTTTCTTACTTCTTTAACATTCTCGCCTGTTCTAATAAAGGAAGCAGCAATATAAGAAAACCCATGTTGAATTCCGAATAAGATGTCTTGTTTATCTTTTTCAATCAAAGCAGGAAGAGAAATTTTTACTCCAGGGAGATTGATGTGTCTTTTGGATCAGATTGTCGCATCGTTTTTTGCTTTGACGAGAAGTGCATCTTTTTGTTTTTCTACAACACTAACAAGCAATGCTCCTGAATCTATTACAACCTCTTGGCCAATACTAACATCATTGATAATATTGGGATAATCACAAAAAAGATCCTGCTCTGGATCTACCTTTGATAGGTCTGTATAAATAGTAAAAATCTGATTTTTTTTTATCACCAAAGGAGTTGCTCTATCTCCTGTCCTAATATCTGGACCTTTGGTATCTAATAGTAAGCTCATGTGGATTTTCGCCTCATCATTCAGCTTTTGAACGGTTTGTACTAATTCTAAAGAATTTTCTGGAGTAGCATGAGTAAAATTAATTCTCAAAACATTGACTCCAGCATTATTGATTTTGATCAAAAGTTCTGCATCATAAGCATTGGTAATCGTAGCAATAATTTTTGTCAATTGCATTTAAAGTAGTAAAAATCTAAAGTGTTATGAGCATATAGAAAACCACCACTATTGCAAGGAAAGTTCACAAAATCATCTAGAAAACAAAACGATAAAAAAGACTAAAAGCTTGTTCCTTCCCAGCTTTCTAAAGTTTGTGCAATGCTATAAAGTTCTTTGAGTAATTTTGGCTCTAAAAGTTCATAATGATTGAGAATCAGATTTTTATTTTTGGATAAATAATCATTTTTGAGAATAACAACATGTAGATACCTCTCTGATTTGATATATAAATTACGATTTGCACTCATCAATACCTTGAGCTCTGCCAAACAAACTCTAGCTTCACGAGCAGCTTCTACAGTACTAACAAAAAGACGTGCATCATTATTTTTAAGTGATTTTTCTAAATTGCTATTGAGTCCATTGAGTTGCTGCTGACAGTTAGAGTTTTCTCTAGAGAGGGTTGAATATTCTTGATCTAAAGTACCTTGTTCTCTCTCTAAAGCATTTGCAAGCTTAGTCCCATATCACAAATAAGATGTAAAATTCTGATCTCTAGAAACTTTATTGGATAATAATGGTTTTAATTCTTGTTTAATAAAAACATCTGAAGCCTGAAAAAGCTCCCAGATTCATTGCTGGGTAAAATCTGAAGAAAATAAATTATCTTCTCCTCCGAATTCAATACTTACTCCTTTAGAAAAATGGAGTTCCATAATCCAAAGTTGATTTGCAAAACTTTGGGCAAAAAGCAATACTACAAAAGAAAGCAAAATTATTATCAGTTTTTTCTTCATTTATTTCAAACAAAGTAAAACACTATCCCACAGAAACCGCACTAATCATATCTGCCATCGGTAAGAACACTGCAGCTACAATCACCCCCACAATAGCCGCCACAAACATCATCAAAATTGGTTCAATCAGAGACATCGCTGTATCTACCGCATTCTGAAAATTATTACGGTAAAAATTGGACATTTTTTTGAGTACCTCAGTCAAAGAACCAGTATTTTCTCCCACATTAATAATCTGAATCAAAATTGGATCAAAAAGTGAAGAAGAAACTAGAGATTCATAAAGGGTAAATCCAGACTCAAGATCATTTCTCACATTATACATTTTCTCTTTATATTCATGATTGGCAAAGATATTTCAAAGAAGTTTTAACGATACTACAGGACTTACTCCTGCTTCATAAAATTGGGAAAGGAGGTTGGCAAATTTGTACATATAATAGTTTTTGATCACACTTCCTATAGCCGGAATCTTAAGTAACAGCTTATCTACTGCCATCTTAAAGACCAAAACCTTTTCATAAAGAAACTTGTAAGTCGTCACCAAAATAATAATTCATCCTAATAATTTCCATCGATGAGCAATCAAAAAATCTGAAACATTTACCATAAATATCGTAATTCCTGGGAGTTTGTTGTCTCAAAACATCTCAATCATTGGAGGCAATACCATAATCAAAATTACTGCAACCGCAATAATAGCAATACTCAATACCATCACTGGATAGGTCATCGCTTTTTTGATTTTTTGATTGATCTCCTGATCTCTTTCCAACTCATCTGAAAGTTCTGAGAGTACTTTGGACATATTACCTGTAATCTCAGCTGATTTAATCAATTCAATCTCATCTGAATTGAAAAATTTTGGATATTCTTCCAATGCCTCAGCCAACGATGCTCCTTCCGTCAAAGAATCAATCATATGCACAATCCATCCTTGGAAGGTAGGATTAGGTTCAGATTTTGCAATAGAAAGCAAAGCATCTCTGATTCCTAGACCAGCATTTTGAGAAACCGAAAGAAGTCTAAAAAAGCTCACCTTA
>CAYIZS010000034.1:0-9324 GCA_964367985.1 uncultured Candidatus Peribacteria bacterium | reverse complement strand
ACCCTATACTCCATCCAGAAGATTTATGTTGTGATATGATTTTTCTGAACTTAGTAAAAAAAGACCAGAGAAGTCTCTTACAAAAACAATTTCTGGAACTGGTGGAAGAAACAATCAGGGAAGAACTACCGTAAGATTTATGGGATGAGGACACAAGAGGCTTTACAGGATCGTTGATTTTAGAGGTTATGATAAGTTAGATATTCCTGCAAAGGTAGCAAGCATTGAATATGATCCTTATAGGACTGCTAGGATTGCACTTTTGAACTATGCGGATGGAGAAAAAAGATATGTACTCGCATGGAAAGGGATTGTAGTTGGTCAACAAGTAACGAATGGTACTAAAGGTGAAATTGCTGCTGGAAATAGAAAGCAACTCAAAGATATTCCGGAAGGAATGCAGGTTTACAATTTAGAAATTACGCCTTTTTCTAAAGGAAAATTGATCAAATCTGCTGGTGCTTCTGCGACAATCTCCGGAAAAGATGAGGCCTCAAGTTTGGTGTTTGTTAAAATGCCTTCAGGAGAAGTGAGGAAATTTAATGCAAATTGTTGGGCTACTATTGGAGAGGTTTCCAATGCTGATCATAAAAATATGGTAATAGGAAAGGCTGGTAGACAAAGACGACTCTGAAAAAAACCAAGAATCCTTGGAAAGAATATGAATCCAGTAGATCATCCTCATGGAGGAGGAGAGGGACATGCACCTATCGGTTCAACACGTGGTCCTAAATCTTTTGCTGGTAAATTGGTTGGATCTGGAATTAAAACAAGAAAAGGAAAAAAACGATCAGATAGTTTTATTGGCTCAAAAAGGAAGAAGAAAAAATAGAAATAGAAGTGGTGAAATATTTTATTTACTTTATTGTAGTTGTTAAATGGCTAGATCTCTGAAAAAAGGTTTCTATGTAAATGAAAAGCTATTAAAAAAGGTTCTAAAGATGAACGAAACCTGAGATAAAAAAGTATTAAAGGTTTGGGATAGGGCATCTCAGATTGTACCTGAAATGATCGGTTTTACCTTTGCTGTGCATAGTGGAAAACAATTTGTGAGTGTGTATGTGACAGAAGATATGCTTTGACATAGATTGGGAGAGTTTGTTCCGACAAGATCTTTTAGGGGACATCCTTTCTAGTTTGCTTATTTACTTTATCTAATATCGTATCTTAATTATGAAAACTGAGGTTTCAGCGACATTAAAATATGCTCTTATTTCAGACAAAAAGCTCAATCTAGTTGCTGATTTGGTGAGAGATAAAAGCGTTTTGTCTGCTCTAAATATTTTGGAGTATATGCCTAAAAAATGAGCCAGAATTCTTTACAAGTTGATTAAATCTGCTTCTGCTAATGCGGTAAATAATAACAAATTGGCTCTAGATGATTTGCTTATCAAAGAGATTTTGGTTGGAAGATGACCAAAAATCAAGAGAGTGAGGTTTGTTTCTAGATCTAGAATTAGCCATTATGAAAAATATAGATCTTATGTAAAGGTTGTTTTAGCTACTAAGTAATAATTAATTAATGGGACAAAAGGTAAATCCAATAGGAATGAGAGTTGGTATTATGAAATCTTGGCCAGGTGAATGGTATGCGAAAGGCCAAAGAACTGGAGCTGACTTTTTTGTAGAAGATGTTGCTATCAGAAATATGATTGAAAAGGAGTTTGTGAGAGCTGGTGTTGCAAAAGTAGTTATTAGAAAAACTCTTAAAGAGGTAGAGGTGATTATCTTTGCATCCAAGGTTGGAGTGTTGATGGGAAAGTGAGGTGAAAGGATTAAAGCTTTTGAGCAGAAAATGCAAAAAAAACTTAATAAAACTTTCAAAATAACGGTAAAAGAGGTTAAAAATCCAGAACTTTCTGCAAAGATTATGGCTGAATTTATTGCTACTCAATTAGAATCTAGAATGCCTTATAGGAGAGTTGCAAAAAATGCATTATCAAGAATTATGGATAGAGGTGCAAATGGAGCAAAAATTCAGATTGGATGAAGACTTTGATGAGCTGATATGGCAAGAAGTGAAAAGTTTATCGAAGGAAGGGTTTCTCTTCAGACTTTTAGGTCTGATGTTGATTATCATTATATGCAAGCAATGACCAAATATGGAGTTTTGTGAATCAAGGTTTGGATAGAAAAAAAGTCTACTCTTGGACCAAAAAAATCAAAAAAAAGAAGCATCAATTTGGATTAAGATATTATTTTTAGTTATCATTAGTTAGATATAATCATGTTGTTGACGCCAAAAAAATGGAAGTATAGAAAGCAGATGGTGCCTTCTCTTAAGGGAAAAACAACCAAGGGAGGTCAGGTAGTTTTTTGAGAGTTTGGGATGAAAGCGCTTACAAGTGCATATATCACCAATAAGCAACTCGAGGCTGCTAGAAAGGTTATTGTTAGGCATACGAGAAAGGTTGGAAAATTTTGGATTAGGGTATTTCCAGATACTCCAATTACCAAAAAATGATTGGAAATGCCGATGGGATCTGGAAAGGGAGATGTAGATATCTATGCTGCTCCAGTGAGAAAAGGAAAAGTTCTTTTTGAGGTGTCAGGAATTGATAGAGAGTTAGCGGAAAAAGTGCTTATTAGTGCTGGTAAAAAATTGCCAGTAAAAGTAAGGGTTGTAGAAAAAGGAGAAGTTAGATAGTTTTATATATTTTCATTTAAAATTTACAATGAAGGGTACTGGTTTATTTATAAAAGAACTTCAGTGAAAAACTCCAAAAGAGTTGGTGCTTATGAGGAGAAAATTTAAACAAGAATTGTTTGAACTTAGGATGAAAAATAGTCTCAGAGCTCTAAAAGAAACTCACAAAATTGGTGAAATTAGGCTTAAAATTGCTAGGATAAATACTATTTTACACTCTAAGGTTAATAACTAAATGACAATTATTGGAGATAAAAATATCAAAGAACTCGTTGGAGAGATTGTTAGTTCTAAAATGGATCTTACTTCTGTGGTATTGGTAAAATCTGTTAAAGTACATCCTCTTTATAAAAAAAGATATGTAGTTAGAAAGAAATATTATGCTCATAACCCAGAAAATAAGGCCGTAGAAGGAAATACTGTGAAAATTAGAGCTATTAGTCCTATAAGTAAGACTAAAAAATGGGAAATTGTGGAAATTATGTAATTTTAGATATTATTTTGTCTTAAAAGATGTTACAACAAGAGTCGATGGTCGTAGTGGCTGACAATACTCAAGCTAAAAAAGCGAAAGTAATCAGAGTCTTAAAATGAGGTTCTGGAAGGTTTGCTAGAGTTGGTGATAGGGTTGTTGTTGCTGTGAGAGAGGTATCTCCTGGTTCTACTTTAAAAAAAGGGGAAGTAGTACAGGCGGTCGTAGTAAGAACTAAAAAAGAAACAAGAAGGGCTGATGGAAGCTATATTAGATTTGCAGATAATGCGGTGGTATTGCTTACCAAAGATGCAAAGGGAAATATGAGCCCAATTGGTAAAAGAGTTTTTGGTCCTGTAGCTAGAGAGTTGAGAGAAAATTATAGAAATATTACCAATATGGCAGAAGAGGTATTGTAATTTATTTACTTGTTTTATAGCTTTAAAAAAAATGAGAAAGTTGAGAAAATGAGATCCAGTTGTTGTGGTTTCAGGAAAACATAAGGGAGCTGTTTCAAAGATTGAAAAAGTTTCTGGAGATTTGGTATACTTAGATGGAGTAAATGTAGTTAAAAAAGCAATGAAAGGACAAGGTTTCGTCAAAAAGACACTTCCTCTTCATATTTCTAATGTTGCATATTATCTTTCAGAAGAGAAAAAGCCGACAAGAATCGCTATTGAAACTACAAAATCTGGAAATAGAGTGAGAAGAGCTGTTAAAACTTGAAAAATTATTGATTAGTATTTTAGTTATCTGTTTTACCATCCAAGATGAAAAAGTCAGAATTATATTCAAAACTAAAAGACCATTTGGGACTAAAAAATGTTAATGAGGTTCCAAAGATAGATAAGGTTGTTGTTGCTATGGGAATTGGTTCTTTAGTTACAAGAAAGGGGCATAAAGATTTTGAGGAATTTGAGAGAAATATGAGACAGATTACAGGACAAAAACCTGTGATTGTTTATTCCAAAAAATCTATCTCAAACTTTAAATTGAGAGAAGGTATGCCAGTAATGTTGAGAGTTACTTTGAGAGGACAGAGAGCTTATGATTTCTTGGAAAGATTGAATAAATTGGTTTTTCCTAGAATTAGAGACTTTTCATGAATTTCAAAAAGAAAATTTGATCAAGGGGGAAATCTTAGTATTGGTATTAAAAATTATAATGTGTTTCCGGAGTTGGGATTAGATGATGTTACTATCCCAATGGGATTGCAGATCACCGTTGTTCCAACGACAGCAAATAAAAATGACTCACAAAAATTATTAGAAGAAATCTGATTTATCTTTCAATAGAATTTTTTATTCCTATCTTGTTATAAATTATGGCTAGAGCAGCGTTAAAAGCAAAACAATCCAAGATGTATCACAAAAGATTTACCAAGGGAGAAAAACTTTCTCAACCAACAAAATACTACAATAGATGTAGAGTTTGTGGCAGATCTAAAGCATATGTAAGAGATTTTGGAGTTTGTAGAGTATGTTTGAGAAAGTATGCTAGAGAAGGACTGATTATTGGTTTAAGGAAAGCTAGTTGGTAGAATATTTTTTATCTTATGATAATGACAGCAAAAAATGACATATGTAAATGCACCCATTCATGATCTTTTGATTAGAATCAAAAATGCATACATGGCAAGAAAGACAACAGTAAATGATGTTGTTCACTCGAAGTTTAAAGTAAGTATTTTGGAACTCTTACAAGAGTATGGTTTTGTGAAAGGATTTGAAGTGCTTGAACAAGACAATAAAAGAGTAATAAATATTACCTTAAAAAAGGTTGTAGATCCGATCAATGATATTCCAGAGATCAAATTTTTTTCCAAACCCTCTAGACCATGGTATGTGGGATACAAGGATATCAAGGGAGTTGCTGGAGGTAAGGGAATAGGAATTATTTCTACAAGTCAGTGATTGATGGCGGTTCATGTAGCAAAAGAGAAAAAACTCTGAGGAGAGTTGATTGCTGAAATTTATTAAGATATCTTTATTTATTTTACGTGCTTTATTAAATGTCTAATATTGGAAGAAAACCTTTGAATCTACCAGATGGAGTTTCTTTTCAGATGGAAAATGGTTTGGCTAAAGTTCAAGGACCAAAGGGATCTCTAGAACTTCAGGTGCTAGAAGATGTGATCATAAAACAAGAAGAGGGAGTTCTTACTTTTTCTATCAAAGATGAAGAAAAAAGAAATTTACGAGGATTGTATAGAAGTTTGGTAGAAAATATGGTACTAGGAGTATCCGAAGGATTTCAAAAAAAACTTTTGATTATTTGAGTGGGATATGCTGCAAAACTAGAAGGAAAGACTTTAGTGCTATCTTTAGGGCTTGCGCACAAGGTTAATTTTCAGATTCCAGAGGGAATTGATCTTTTGGTAGAACAGGATGCAAAGGGAAATACTATTTTGACTATTTCTGGGATTAGTAAAGAATTGGTAGGAGAAGTTTCCGCAAAGATTAGATCTTTAAGAAAACCAGAACCTTATAAAGGAAAAGGAATTAGATATATAGATGAAGTAGTAAAGATCAAAGCAGGAAAATCTGCAAAATAATGTTTTAACTATCTAATTAGATCAAAGAAATGAGCTATTTGAAAAATAAATCATTGGAAAAGCAAAGAAAATTCCAAAGAAGAAGGAATAAAGTTGCTAGTAAAATTAAGTCTTTAGAGCCAGATTTTAGATTGGTTATAGATAAAAGTTTGTTGTATGTTTCTGCACAGGTGCTAGATAAAGAAGGAAAAGTACTGGGATCTATTACCGACAAGGGTATGCAGGCAAAGACTAAAACAGAAAGAGCTGCTTTGGCAGGAGAAACTTTTTGAAAAGTTCTTAAAGATCAAAAAATTACTAAAATAACTTTTGATAGAGGTGGCTACCTTTATCATGGAAGAATCAAAGCTTTTGCTGAAGGATTGAGATCTTCAGGAGTTGAGCTTTAAACATCTTTATTATATAATTATTGTTTATCTATGAGAGCAGAAAGAAATAATAGGAAAGAAAAGCCAAAAAAAGAGTTTGAAGAACTTTTATTGGAGGTGAGGAGAGTAACGAGAGTTACTACTTGAGGGAGAAGAATGTCCTTTAGAGCAACTATTTTGATTGGGAATAAAAAATGAAAAATCGGATTAGGTACTGCGAAAGGAAATGATGTTGCAAGTGCAGTACAAAAGGCTTCAAATGAAGCTTATAAGTATCTTTTTGAGGTTCCTATTACACAAAACTGAAGTGTTCCTTATCCTATTACTCTAAAACATAAAGCTTGTATCGTGAGACTCCTTCCAGGAGCAGAGGGTACTGGTTTGAAGGCAGGTTCTTCTATCAGAGCTGTACTAGAGATGGCTGGATATTCCAATATTCTATCTAAGATGATTGGATCAAACAATAAACTTAACAATGCATTGGCTACCATCAAAGCACTTTCTTCTTACAAATATGCAGATCATTTCTCTACAATAGATGATAAGCTTTCTACTGAAGATGTGGAAGAATCAGAAAAAAAAGTAGAAAAGAACTCAGAAGAAAAATCCGTTAAAAAAGAAGTAGAGAAAAAGCCAACAAGCACCAAAAAACCTGTTGTAAAAAAAGCTGCTAGCAAAAAAGCAGATACAACAAAAACTTCATCAGAAGAAAAATCAGAATAATTATTTTTTTATCTATATTTAATCGTTGTATCAAAATGAAATTACATTCTTTATCAAGAAGCAAGGGATTACATAAAAAATCTATTAGAGTTGGAAGATGAGATGGTTCTGGTAGAGGAAATTATTCCGGAAAATGACTTAAAGGTCAAAAAGCCAGAAGTGGAGCTCAGATAAGCCCATTTTTTGAGTGAGGACAGACTCCTTTGATACAAAAGATGCCTAAAAAAAGAGGATTCAAAAGATATTTTAAATTAAAAGAAGAACTTACAATTCTTAATCTTGCAGAAATAGAAAGAAATCCAAATATTGTAGATACTTTAAATAAAGAGATTTTGATCCAAGAAAAATATATTTCAGATAGTAAAAGTATCGTAAAAATACTTTGAAATGGAGAATTATCAAAGAAATTAAATGTATCAGGAATTGATAAATTATCTGTTTCTGCTAAAGCTAAAATAGAAAGTGTGGGATGAACTATTGCAGACTAATGCTATAGTTTATTTTCATATAATGTATTTTGAATTTATTTGGCTGCTCAATTTATCTTGTATTAATTATTGATGAAAGCAATAACTAAGGCTTTAGAAAAAATATCTTCTGCATTTAAAAATAAGAAAATCAGAAAAAAGATATTTTTCACTTTGTTTATTTTGGCAATTTATAGGTTGCTAATTTTCATCCCAGTTCCTTTTGCAGATATTGCTTTATTGACACAACAAACTCTTTGAAATAATTCTGATTTTTGATATTTTATGATGATGCTTTGAGGAGCATTAGAACAGTTTGCCTTTATTGCTATTGGTATTTCTCCTTATATTACGGCTTCGATTATTATGCAGTTGATGGGAGTAGTAGTTCCTAGTATTGAACAATTAACTGAACAGGGAGAAGTTGGACAAATCAAAATCAATCAATATACTAGATATTTGACAGTTCCTCTTGCATTTATTCAGGGAATTGGAGCTGTATATTTGATCAATGGTATCTTGTGAGCAGGTGCGCTTCCTATTATTGAAACTTCTTTGGTAAACGTAGTACTATCTGGATTCGTAATGATGGTAGGATCAGTCTTATTGATGCGACTTTGAGAATTGATTACAGAAAAGGGAATCTCAAATGGAATTTCTATGATTATTTTCTCTTCAATTGTAGCAGGAATTACTCAACAACTTTATGGATCAGTAACTACAAGTACCAATCTTTGGGGAATGCTTTTCTTTATGGTAGTAATTGTTGGAGTGTTAGTGGTTCTCTCTATTCTGATTCTTAAATCTATCAAAGAAATCCCTATTATTTATGCCAAACAGGGTCAAATACAACAATCTTCTCAGTTACCTATTCCTCTCAATCCGGTAGGAATGGTTCCAATTATCTTTGCTATGGCTTTTGTTTCTTTCCCAAATCTTTTAGCAAAATTGATTACTCAGTTTCATCCAGGAAATTTAAAACTTGTTGCTATTGCTGATTGGGTTAGTGCTCATCTAAATATTTATTCTCAGAATCCAGGATTTTTAGCGGTATTTGTTTATCTAGTATTGATTGTACTCTTTACTTTCTTTTACGCATTGATTACCTTTAGTCCTGATAGGATCTCAGATAATATCCAGAAAAAATGAGGATATATCCCTGGTATTAGACCAGGTAATGCTACAGCAAAATATATCAACTTAATTTTGATGCATCTTTGTCTTTGGGGATGAGTTGGATTAGGATTAATTGGTATTTATACCTATATCTTGCAATGGATTCCTTTTGTACAAACTATTGTAGCAGCAGTAGGAGGATTGCCAATGATTGTTGCTGGATCTGGAGTGATTATCATTGTAGGTGTAGTACAAGAAATTATCAACAAAATTGATGGTGATTTGGTGATGGAAAAATATGAAGCTTATGAATAAGTAACAATACTTTATAAAAAATAGATAAGAGACTGATTTCGAAAAGAATCAGTCTTTTTTCTACTCTAAAATTTGTGTTTTTTAAAAAAAAGATTATACTTGTAATAAAGAATAATTTAATTCAATTAAATTAATTCTTGGGATACTAAATGCTTACTTGATGAAATTGTTGTCAGTAAGAGATAAAATTTAATTGTCTCTATTTCCTTTTGCCTATGAAAGAAACGATATTTTTTAATAAAGAACAGGTAAAGATTATCACCATCTATTGATGGATGTATAAGATAATTTTTAAATATGGAGTATATCTCTTATCTTTTTTGTTTTCAATTGCTATTTTAATCTTTTTCCCTGAGATAGCAAAAATCAAAAATTTTTCTCTAAAAAATACAGAAAGTATTATTCCACAAATAAAAAACATAGAGAATTCTTTTTTAGAAAGGAACAATTTTTTGAATTCTTTTGAAAATCTACAATTTCCTATTATTGATGGGAAAATCTTGCTTGATTGAGATACTATCCTTTCGGAAGATAATATTCTTATTTATAAAGGATCGCTTGTATTACCAAGAATTAGTAATGTTAGTCAGAAAAAATTAGATTATTATTATGGTTTTTATGAAAAAGGAATTTATAATCCGAGTATTATAGATACGTTTTAT
>CAYIZS010000033.1:0-9339 GCA_964367985.1 uncultured Candidatus Peribacteria bacterium | reverse complement strand
ATTTGAAGTAAAGTCAACTCATTTTTATCTATTATCAACATAAAAAAATGCGAAAGAATTTATCCTTCGCATCATTCCAATTAATTTTTTTGGTTAATTCAAACGGGCATTCCCCATTGAGTTATCCCTCTTTGCCAATAAAATTTGAATCCCTAACATAAAAATAGATTCAATTTTTCCCTCTTTGAGTTCCCCAAAGAATCGATTTTTCAAAAGTTTCACAAACCCATCCCATCCTTCTAACAATGGAGAGAAGTTTTGCCTTTGTAAAATACTCCTACTTTTTTGTAAAATGCGATCTGCATTCTTTGCTCTAAGCCAAAATTGCAAGAGTAAATAAACTTTTTCTGCATAATCCTCATCCAAAACAAAGATCATATCACTCAAAAAAGCAAGTGACAAAGGATGTTGCTGAGTTTTTTTTACGATAAAATTCCCTTGGGAATCTATTATAACGATCACTTCTACTTTTTTCATCACTTATACATTTTATGACTTTACAGAAATAATCCTAAAAGTCAGTTTTTTATTTTTATATCTCTGTAGAGATAGGGATATTTAGACTAAAGTCAAGCTTTTTTGTTTTTTGAATAGAAGTAACTAAATGCAAATCCATCCCCCTCACCTTACTTTAAATACAAATCTCCCCCTCACCCCCCTCTTTATCAAGAGGGGGAACTTTAAAAAGAAAAATACCTAAAGCATTTCCTCCCTTGATAAAGGGAGGATAGGAGGGATTTGACCCCAAGGGGAGGATAGGAGGGATTTGTACACAAAAGCCCTGTCATTCCGAGCTTGCCGAGGAATCACGAAACAACCCACAAATAAAACAAAAAAAAACTGACCGGAGTCAGCTTTTTGATTCAATAGTACGAAAAAGAGATAAAGTGATGGACAAAGTATAAAGTTTAATTTTTTTAGAATGGTGGTCTATCCCCACGTTCCCGTAGGGATACCTTGTTACGACTTAACCCCAGTCACTGATTTTCTCCTTAACCCATATAATGAGTCTTCAAAGAACCTCAGCTCCCATGGTTTGACGGGCGGTGAGTGCAAGGAACAGGGACATATTCACGGCGGTATGCTGACCCGCCATTACTAGCAATTCCAACTTCATGTAGTCGAGTTCCAGACTACAATCCGAACTAGGGGTAGTTTTAAAGATTTGCTCCACCTCACGGTATTGCTTCTCGCTGTATCTACCCATTGTATTATCTATGACGCCCTAGGTGTAAGAGGCATGAGGATCTGACGTCATCCTCTCCTTCCTCTCGGTTACCCGAGCAGTCTCGCTAGACATTCTAACTAACGATGAGGGTTGCGCTCGTTTCCAGACTTAACTAGACACCTTGCGGCACGAGCTGACGACGACCATGCACCATCTGTGTAAAGCTCCGTATTGCTACGGATATACGGCTTTCACCGTAGACACAATACATGTCAATCCTAGGTAAGATTTTTGGCTTATTATCCAATTAATCTAGATAATCCACTGCTTGTGTGTTCCCCCGCCTATCCCTTTGAGTTTCATTCTTGCGAATATACTACTCAGGCGACTTGCTTAACTCGTTAGATTACGACACTCCTGCAAATAAATTTACAAAAACATCTAGCAAGCATAATTTACGGTTTGGACTACCGGGGTATCTAATCCCGTTCGCTCCCCAAACTGTCGTCCTTGATCGTCAAGTATTCTGTAGTTAGCTGCTTTCGCTTTCGGCGTTCCTTCCGATATCAACGCATTTCACCGCTCCACCGGAAATTCCACTAACCCCCAGATACTTCTAGTATTGCAGTATCCATTCCCTCTCCACGATTGAGTCGTGGTATTTGAAAACAGACTTACAATTCCGACTACGGACCCTTTACGCCCAGTAAATCCGGATAACGCTTGAGACCTACGTATTACCGCGGCTGCTGGCACGTAGTTAGCCGTCTCTTATTCTTGGCATACCGTCATTCGTCTTCTGCCAAAAAAGGAGTTTACACACCGTAATGCTTCATCCTCCACGCAAAATTGCTGCATCAGACTTTCGTCCATTGTGCAAGATTCCCCACTGCTGCCTCCCGTAGGAGTATGGGCCGTATCTCAGTCCCATCGCGACCGTTCATCATCTCAGACCGGTTACCCGTCATAGGCTTGGTAAGCCATTACCTTACCAACTACCTGATAGGACGCACCCCCCTCCCAAAGCGATAAATCTTTCCTCACATTGGAATTTCACCATCGTGAGCATATTGGGGATTAGCTACATCTCTGCAGTTATACCCATCTTTGGGGTAGGTTAAGCACGCGTTACTCGCTCGTTTGCCACTAATCTTACTACGTATTGCTACGACGCAAGATTCGTTCGACTTGCATGTGTTAGGCATTTTGCTAGCGTTCATCCTGAGCCAGGGTCAAACTCTTCAAAAAGTTCCACACTTTATCTCTTTTTGGTACTATTAAAGATCATCTTTTACCAAGGACACCGTCCTTAGTAATGGTAGCGCTAATCTACTCTCCCAGCTCTGATAGAACCAGTACCATCGACCAATGTATGCTTAACTGCTGTATTCGGAATGGGAACAGGTGTTTCCATACGCTGCCTCAGCACTACCGTTACTAAAGAAGATATCAAATCTGATTTTTTGATAACTCAATGATAGTCATTGACTCTCAAAATACAAGATCAAAGTCTGATTCCTTTAACAACACTATAATATATTACCTATTTCTTAGAAAGAATAAATCCGCTCGACCAATTAGTACATCTCTGCTCAATCCCTTACGAGACTTACACATGATGCCTATCAAACCGCTAGTCTAGCGGCGGTCTTAACTTCATAAATGAAGAGGGATATCTAATCTTGAGACAAGTTTCCCACTTAGATGCTTTCAGCGGTTACCTTTTCCGAGCGTAACTATCCAGCAGTGCTCCTGGCGGAACAACTGGTACTATCAGAGGCTCGTCCAACCCGGTCCTCTCGTACTAGGGTCAGCATCTCTCAAATATCCTACGGTCACAGTAGATAGGGACCGAACTGTCTCACGACGTTCTGAACCCAACTCGCGTCCCGCTTTAATGGGTGAACAACCCAACCCTTGGGACCTTCTACAGCCCCAGGATGCGACGAGTCGACATCGAGGTGCCAAACGGCATCGTCGCTGTGAACGCTTAGATGCCATTAGCCTGTTATCCCCGGAGTAACTTTTATCCGTTGAGCGGATCCCCTTCCACTTGGAAGATCCGGATCACTTTCGCCTACTTTCGTATCTGTTCGACCTGTCAGTCTCACAGTCAAGCTTGCTTATGCGAATACACGTCCATCACGGTTTCCATCCGTAACAAGCAAACCTTTGCACGCCTCCGCTACATTTTAGGAGGCACCCGCCCCAGGCAAACTGTCCAACTGAAACTGTTTCCCACAGAGGGATTAGAACTGCTACATACAGTGAGTGGTATCTCAATTGTTGGCTCCGCCCCGACCGAAGTCGAAACATCAAAGCCTCCCACTTATTCTGAGCAATACATGCTACAATCCAATTTCAATCTACAGTAAAGCTTCACGGGGTCTTTCCGTCTAACTGTGACTACCCGGCATTTTTACCGGGAATGTAATTTCACCGAGTTTAAGGGTAAGACAGCATGGGGATGATTATGCCATTCATGCGCGTCAGAACTTACCTGACAAGGAATTTCGCTACCTTAGGACCGTCATAGTTACGGCCGTCATTCACCAGTGCTTAACCCTCGAGCTTGCACAAGAGAGCATAACATTCTGGCATTGGACAGGCATCACCTGCTATACATCCTCTTACGAGTTAGCAGCAAGCTGTGTTTTTGATAAACAGTTCCCCCCATATCTTTAGCTGCGCCCCGACCGGAATCGGGGAGGACTTATTTCGAAAGTACGTCCGCTAATTTGCCAAGTTCCTTACCCATTAATTATCTCGATTATCTTAGTATACTCTACCACCCTACAAGTGTCTGATCTGGGTACGGGTTGAATAGATGTTAAGTTTAGAGGTTTTTCTCGGCACCAAAACGATGAGAATTTCCAATTCCGAGGAATCGAATTCCGATCAAACTCAGTATCAATAGTTGCGGATTTGCCTACAACTACCTTTTGTGACATAAATCACAAAAAACCTTATTCTTTCGACTGAAATCCTTAATCAGCTCTCACAAATCTCAATGCGTCACCCCATCACCACCTATCCAAGGACTGGAATATTAACCAGTGATCCATCGACCTCCCACTTCTGGGAAAGCCTTAGGTCCCGCCTAACCCTACGACGATGAACGTTGCGTAGGAATCCTTAGGGTTTCGATATGTTGAATTTTCATCAACAGGCGTTACTCATGTCAGCATTGTTGCTTCTTGCTAGTCGACCACACCTCACAGTGTAGCTTCTTCCCACAAGAACACTCTCCTACCGCACCCCGCAATATTGCGGGGGCCTTCGATTTCGGTATAATGCTTTAGCCCCGTTACATCTTCAGCGCATCTTCGCTAGTCCAGTGAGCTGTTACGCTATCTTTAAAGGATTGCTGCTTCTAAGCAAACCTCCTGGATGTATAAGCAAAGACACTTCTTTTTCCACTTAGCATTACTTTAGGGACCTTAATCAGAAGTCTGGACTGTTATCCTTTTGACTACGAAACTTGCTCCCGCAGTCTCACTCTGCAAAATTCTCCATAGCATTCGAAGTTTAACAAGGTTTGGTAATGCCTCTCGACACCCCTAGCCTTATCAGAGCTCTACCTCTATGGGATCTTATTTGCAGGCTGCACCTAAATGCATTTCGGAGAGAACCAGCTATCACGACGTTCGATGAGCTTTTCACTCCTAAACACGGGTCATCGGAAGGTTTTGCAGCACCAACCCGTTCGGTCCTCCAGTATAGTCTCCCATACCTTCAACCTGCCCATGCTTAGCTCACGTCGCTTCGGGTCTATTAATGATAACTACGTTCGCCCTATTCAGACTCGCTTTCGCTACGGCTCCGACTATTACTGTCTTAACCTTGCTACCATCAATAACTCGCTGACCCATTCGACAATAGGTACGTGGTCACCCGGAGGCTCCCACTCAATTGTAAGCAATAAGTTTCAGGATCTATTTCACTCCCCTATCAGGGGTTCTTTTCACCGTTCCCTCACGGTACTATGCGCTATCGGTGTAAAAAAGTATTTAGCCTTACCCAGTGGTCTGGGTGGATTCATGCCAGATTTCTCGTGTCTGACATTACTCAGGTGTCGTATAAAGTGGTACTATGTTTTCAGATACGGGACTTTAACCCCCTATGGTATACCATCCAAGCATTTCTCCTAACATAATAGCTCTCCTTTTGGGCATCTCTAGCTACCCAGCAACGATCCTACAACCCTCTTATTAGCAACGCCTAGAAGCTTGCACTAATAGAGTTTGGGCTACTCCCCGTTCGCTCGTCACTACTAAGGGAATCTCTTTACGATTTATTTTCCTTTGGCTACTGAGATATTTCACTTCGCCAAGTATTGTCATTATGTATCCCGCTATACGGGATGGGTTACCCCATTCGGACATTCTCGATTCCAAACGATTGTTAGCATCTCATCGAGACTTTTCGCAGCTTGCCACGTCCTTCATCCTCTTTTTTACCCAAGGCATCCTCTTATTGCTTTTAAATAGATTTATTTCTACTAAGAAATAGTGTAATATATTATACTGTTGTTAAGGAACACCAATCGCAACCCTTTCTGAAAATCAAATTTTAAACCTGAATTTTCGATTGCGGGATTTAGAATAGTGATTTAGAGAGCAAATGCAAGAGATTTTGAGAGGTTTTTTTTACTAGTCATTAGCAATGTTTTCTCAGATTTTTGGGTAAAAGGATTTTCTAAGACCCTAGAACTCCAAGACAAATAGAACAACATTTTTGTAAAAAATCAGATCTCAAATTTCTCAGATTTTTTCTTTCTCACTCATTCACGATCTCACTATATTTAAATCACAAACAAAATCAAGAGTATGTCAACAAAATATGTTTATCGGCACCAAAAAGAACAGAAACAACAATGTTCAAGCAGAAAATCACACTATGCTTGCAATTTTCTCCCAAATCAATAAAATTAATCAAATTTTTATCATTTACCGTATAGATGAGAACATTATTAATCATTTTGATGCTAGTAAGCGGAATCAGTTTTATCGTGAGTGTACTCTTGATGTCTCCCAAAGGAGGGGGTCTCGGAATGGGAATTGGAGGAGCTTCTGGAGGAGCAAATGAATATGGAAGCAAAAAAACTATCGAAGGAAAGCTCAAAAAAATAGCACTAATTACAATCTCAATTTTTGTGTTGACTGTGCTCTTTTTACCTTTTGTTAAATAATGTGGTATCGTTATTACGAACTCAACTCTCCAAAAAAAATTAGCAACTATTTTCTCTGAGTTTTATTGGTACTATGGGTTTTGATCAGCCTTCTTTTGGGCTATCAATATCTCAAAGAATATGGCCAACAACAAGAAAAAAAATGATGAACGCTCGTAGAAGCAACGTTCGCAGAGTTTTCTTATTTACCCTATCTCAAAAATGATGCACAGAGCTTTTTTTATCAATCTTTTCTTTTCAATTCTTGCCTAGATTATAGTACTTTAGAAAAGAATGATGAACTAGAAAGCGATCTCTGCAAAATTATCACCCAAGACTATCAAACCTATTATGTATCTCTCTTGGGATCAAAAAAATGGTCTGATGGATTGGAATTAAGTATCGATGATCTTTATTTTACCTACCATGATATCATCCACCAAAACAAATGGGATTTGGAAGGGCTCAAAGTTTATCAAGATATCAAAATTACTTTAGAAGAAGACACTATCAAAGTAGTTTTCCCTACCAGCAATAAAGACAACAATCTTTTCTTTATCCATTATATCCTACCACAAAAAGTTTTGCAAAATGCTAGTCTTTTGGACTATCAAACCCGTTTTGCTGCCAATCCTATTAGTAGTGCTTGTGGAAAGATTGAAAATAAAAATAGTGACATCAACAGTCTTGTATACAATCTCAGCCAATGTGAAGAAACCAATCTGGGCTACTACCAGATCAAAAAATACGAAGGATTTGAGCAACTATCCAAGCAAGCTTATGAAAATGGAAAAAATATTGTAGATATCTATGGTGATCAAGTTTCTCTAGATGGTTATAGAAAGGTAGAAATCCTGAGCAATAAACTTCTGACTGCTTTTTTCAATACCAAGTCTGATAAAATGTCGGTGAGACTGAGGAGAGCTCTCGGAGGACTCATTCATGCCAATTTTTATCAAGGGGAGTATCAAAAATTTCTTGCAAAATATGAATCAGAACTCCTCAACAAACATTTTTCTAATGGAACCAATATCGAGGAATTTATCAACCGTTCTGCACTCCTAGCCAATCAAAGCAATACCGTTGCAGTTCAAGACCTATTAGATAGTGGAATCAATCCTCTCAAAAATAATATCAGTATCAATGGAGTGGAAAGAAGATTTGTATTTTATATAGAAAATCCTGAAAAAGATTTTGATCTGACCATCAATTTTTCCAACCAATTTGAAAACATCACTGTCCAGCACGAAGGAGGCAAAAGCTTTAGCCCAAAGAATTACAATAAAAATGATAAAAAAATCACCTATACTCTCAAATGGGATGATAATCTAAAACTTGGACAAAATCTTTATACTATTACTGGAAAGATCAAAGGAACAAGCTATACGATTGCAAAGATCGATCTCTATGGTCTCGAGAGAGAAAAAAGCGAACAAGAACTCCAAGATGATCGAAAAATAAAAATCATCTACTACAATAGTCCAGAATCAAACTTTACCATTCAACAGTTGAGAAAGCTCTTTGAGGAGAGAGAAATTTTACAAAACTTTTCTTTTGAACAAATAAGTAGTGTTGAACAGATGGAAGCAAAGCTTGTGATGGGAGACTATGATATCATCCTCAATACCATTGATATCGGAATGAAAAAAGATATCGTAAAAATTCTGACCACCGACAGTGCTACAGAAAACCCTTCTCAGTATAGCAATAGCAATCTCATCAATCTTTTCAATCAATATAATAAGAGTATTGATAAAAGTTTACTCTTGGAAGAAATCAATGCAATTTATGCACAAGATATGCCTTTTGTGATCATCGGTTATCCTTATCAATTTATCAATGTCAGTACGAGTGTCTTTTCCAATGAATTTGGAAGTGGAGGAGTTTTCCATGATTATAATTGGAGGGAATATATTTACCAAAATCTAACGCTGGTACACAATACAATTATTGATCTCAAAGAGCTCAAGGACTGGAAAGCGCTGTATCATTATATCACATCTAACCTTCAAAGATCCAAAAATAATGGGATTCCACTGATTATCGAAAATCCTCAAAATCTTTCCTGAGCTGATCTTGATTCAATAGCAATAGAAAGTAATGAAGAAATAGTTTCAGAAGATTTGTCAGGAACTAGTGAATCTGAAATTGAAGAATAAAAAAAAAGAAAAAAAATCAGAATATACTTTAGTTTATCTTTTTAGCAATGCTCTATTTTATCCCTACTCCGATAGGCAACAAAGACGATATCACACTCAGAGCATTGAAACTACTAAAAGAACTAAAGATTCTTCTCTGTGAAGATACCAGAACTACGAGAAAATTATTGAGCATGTATCAGATAGAGAGCAAGGATAAAAAACTCTATGCTTTCACCAGCTTTAGCAGCGACAGACAACTCAAACAAATTCAAGATCTCTTAGCAGAACAAGCAGAAATTGGGATTGTTTCTGAGGCAGGAACTCCAGGACTTTCTGATCCAGGAAAAAGTCTGATCCAGCTTTGTAATCAACATAGACTTCCTTATACCATTTTACCTGGAGCCAATGCTTTGATTCCTGCGGTAGTAGGATCAGGATTTGATAGTTCTAATTTTAGTTTTCTGGGATTCCTTCCTCTCAAAAAAGGAAGAAAAAAACTCCTAGAACAGATCATTGCTACTCCTTATCCTAGTTTTTTTTATGAATCAGTTCATAGGATAGAAAAACTTTTTTGAGAATTACAGGAATTACATTTCCAAGGGAAAATCTCTATCGCTAGAGAAATTAGCAAAAAATTTGAAAGTTTTAGTACTCAAGATTTTTCTGATGCTTGGGAAAAATTTAATGCTGGGCAAGTTCCCCTCAAAGGAGAATTTGTTGTTGGGCTTTTGCCAAATAAATCCCAGAAGTAATAAAAACAACAGAGGAACGCTTAGCAAAGCCAAGAATAAATTGGAAACTAAGGATGAATTGAAAACTAAGAATGAATTAAAAACTAAGAATAAATTGAAAACTAAGAA
>CAYIZS010000032.1:5633-9619 GCA_964367985.1 uncultured Candidatus Peribacteria bacterium | reverse complement strand
TAAAATGGGGGATGACTGCGAGTTGGATTTCAGATTTTTGGGGTTTGAGAAAAAGAGGGATGCTGAGGAGCAGGAGGAAGAGGAGAGTGAGGAAAGAAGTAAGTTTTTTCATAGGGTAGTTATTCTATCTTGTTAGATTTTTTTAAATTACAGTTCATACAGAGTAATTTAATATTTTTGCTAGTCAAACTAGTTCCTCCTCTTGAAAAGGGTAAATCATGATCAAAGTGTAAATTTTTTTGAGAACCACAAAGTACACACTTTCATCAATCTCTTTTCCATACTTCTTTTTTTATTTCAGATGGAATTAGTCTAGTATGTTGGAGGTTAATACTACTAGATTTATTTAACTCTTGATGTTTAGATAATCTTAAAGTAAAAATAAATACATTTCTTTGTCCTTCAACTTCAATCCTATAATCTATTAAATCAAAGAATCATTTTAATGACCGGACTCCTGATAATATTTTTTCATATACTCTTACTATTTCTGCTCAGGATTTCCCAGATTTATAGTTATTTATAGATTGTATAAATCTACCGTTTTGAGTTAGAGTTCAACTTTTTCTATTTTGAAAAGGCTGATCTACTAATTTTGGGTCTGGATTTGTTGAACTTTGGGGTTCATCATGACCTTAATATTCAATAGTAATACCATCAGATAATATTTTATCTTGATATGGAGCATTATTTTTTCTGGACATTAAAACAACAGAATAATTAGGATTTAATCTAAAATTCATTCCTCTTTGTAAGGTTTGTGCATCTTCTTTTTCACATAACTCTCTATAAGATAGAATATCATCAAGCATTCAAACAATATATCAAATTAAATCTTAATTTTATTTAGTTTTTGTCTTTTAATAGAGGTATTTTTGTATTTACATCGTATATCTACCTTATCTGTATGCACAAATAATTTTATAGTTATTTGCAAACAACTTCAAATAAGTATAAAAATAGTATATAATTTAAAATTTATTTATTGGTTTCCAACATCTTTTTCATCTCCAATCCCATACTAGCTTCTAGCTCTGCATCAGAGAGATGGTCATAAGCTTCTTGCCAAAGTTCATCAGTATATCTCTGTTCACTTTCCAAAATATTATCTGAAGCATAAAACTCGTAGTGAGTAAAGATCGGTCCCATCACCACTCTAGAGCCATTAGCATCATCAATCATTACTGCCATCAGCATTGGTCTTCCAACTGCTTCATAGAGTGGATTGCCTCCTTCTGAGGTAAAGATATCTGCGATGAGTGCCCCTCTCTCGAGTTTACTTGATGCTTCTCCAAAGAGTTTCCTTGGATAAGTCAGATCTCTGAGTATAGTATAGGATAATCTCAGCTGTTCAAACTCTTCATCAGAGATCGTCTGATTTTGCATCTGCTTTTCACTGATGGCTCTTATTTGTTTCAAATACTCAGCAAATCCCTCAAAGTTGTCTGGCTCATCAAATCGCTGTTGCATGCTTGCATTGAGCTGGAGGAGCTGATCGATAAAGTTGACATCCGCTTCTACATAACCTTTTGGTACTGGTAGTGCTGGAGGATAGACGGTGATGTTACAAAAATCTGGTCCACCACCACCCATCTCTGCATACGCTTGTTTGACATAGAGGAGGGTATCGTGTTTGAGTTCGGTATAGGATCCCATGTAGCTGAGGAGATTTTTGTATAGATACTGAGGTAGGGTTTTGAAATAAGGTATATTTTCTACTGGAGCAAAGAGATAACCTAGCATTTTGAGCCACTGATGGTAGACGGTAGTGAGTAAGTTTGGATCTTTGAGCTGTTCGCGGACTTTTATTTTTGTTTGTTCTTTTTCTGCTGGATAACTGCTGATCTGCTTACAGATCCCAAAATCACAATCCTGATTTTCAAATACCAACACTTGATCAGATTTTTCTTGGAGCCAGAGCTGGACGAGCTGATGAGCTGGCTCATGATTTTCTAGCAAATCTGGGACGATGAGCGCAGTCTGCATATTAGGTTTCTCTAGAAATTCTTTTTCTGCAGTCCCTGCCGTGAGGAGATCAAAAATATAACTATCGAGGGTAAATTTTTCTCAAAAGAACACAAAACCTCTCGTCATATCTTTGGAACTTTCTTCATCGGTGCTTCCCATTGCTGGAGTAGTATAGCTAGTAGAGATGATTTTCTGATTGCCAAGCTCTTGCAACTTTTCTAGTGCCTCTGGAGAAAGAGTAGATCAGATTTTCCACTTTTCTGCTTTGATAAAATTTTGTAAATCCTGAATGCTTGCATCATCATCACTTCCGATGAGCTGGAGGATGGCATTTTGGAGTTGCATCAGTTCTGTAAGTTCAGTTTCTGGAATATTTGCTACCATCGTTAATGCTGCCTCAGCAAGTTTGGGATCTCAGAAATAGAGTTTTTCTCTCATGAGCCATTTCATCCCCATAAAATAGGTTTTGAGAAAGGAGGAATTATTGTAGTGAGACCTCGGTTTAAACTGAGTATAGTCTTGTTGGATGAGGTTTTCTCTGATATAGTCTGGACTAAATTGATCGAGGAGATAGTCAGTAGCTTTAGGTTCTGTAGCTGCCCAGATAGCTTCCCAGCTATTTTTGAGAGCATCTTGATAATTTGAACTTACTTGGCTGAGGATCAGCTCAAATCTTGGACCCAGATATTCTTTCAATGTTTCATCAGAGAAATCATCATCTTGCTCATCATCTCGATTGTAAGAATCCTCTCGTTTTCTTTGCTCTCTTGCTCTTAGCTCCAGGAGGAGGGTATCATTATCGACTAAAAGCGCATGTGGAATTGCCCAGTAAGCAGTGAGAAAATCATAGATTGCTTGCTCTTCAGGATTTTTTGATTTTTGCTGTTTAAAGAGTTCAAAAAGTCTGGTACTGAGCTGAGAGAGGATCGTCCTTGCTTGAGATTCTTCAAAATATTGCAATTCATTGGAAAAGATTTTGTGAAAAGTATGGAGGAGAAGATCATTGGTTACGAGGAGAGTATTGAAAGGAGTTCTCTCATAGTCTATTTGCGATCCTCAGATTTTTGTGATTCTATCAATCCATTCTTCTTGAGCAAAAGTTCCATAGCCATGTTCATAACTTGGATAGAAATAGGTCCCTGGAAATGCTCAGAATGCTAGTCCCTGTTGCTGGAGCTGCTGGATCATAGATGGAGGGAGAGGATAGAGATTGGTGATTGCATAATTTCCTTGTATCTTAAAAGAATCTCCTGCTTGGAGGGTGCTTGGATCGAGCTTGATGAGCTTGCTTTCATCTACACCATAGGGAATAATCCCTATCCTAGAGGGATCACAATAACTACTTTTCGCCTCCACTAGATCTGCAATTTCTTCTGCACTGATCTGATAGTCTAGGGTCCAGCTCTCATTATAGATTTCTGCTTGGATTTCCTTTTTATTATCCATCTCCTCAAAATCTGGCTTTTGCATTTTTTCACTATAATGCTGAGTCAGTTGATAAGTGCCAAAAATACTTTGGGTATTAGCTTGCATATTCTCTTGCTTATCTGCTTGGTTGTTGATCGGAGGAGTGCTTTGACATCCTGCAAAAACGAGTAGACTCAACATAAAGAGTCAGATTCAGAGTTTTTTCATGAGGAGAGGGGGAGAAAATAAAAGGGAGATAATAGCGTATTGTATTGAATCGTATGGTAAGAAAATTTATTCTCTAGGAGAGCTTGGGATTAGAGATTGACTTTGAGAGATTTGAGTGGTTGTTTGATCGCGATTTTGTTTCTAGATCTGATAAAAAGTCCGAGTTTGATGATCTGTCTGACTTTTGCTACTTCTTGGATCATCGTTTGATTGATGTATTTACTGTTGGCAAAAGGCCAAAAACTCAGATGGATCGATTGTTCGCTTTGCTTTCTTTGAGAGAAGGTTTGGAGTTTGAGCCAGATTTCTTCGGTGATAAACGGTACAAATGGTGCCATGATCTGGAGATAGGTTTTGAGTACTCGAAAAAGGGTATGATAGGC
>CAYIZS010000032.1:0-5623 GCA_964367985.1 uncultured Candidatus Peribacteria bacterium | reverse complement strand
GATTTTGTCTGTTTCCATGCCAGATTCCCAGAATCTTCTCCTACTCCTTCTGAGGTATCGATTGGTAAGTTTCTCGATAAAATCAGTTCCAGCTTTGATCGCTAGATCGATCCTGTAGTTTTCTAATGCCTCATCAACGGTGAGGAGTGTTGCATTGAGCTCTGCGAGGATCCATTTGTCCAATTCATTGGCTATTTTGTAGCTAGGAAGTTCGATGATTTCTAGATTTTTGAGCTCTTGGTCTGCATCTGGAGCAATTTTTTCTCCATAGTAGAGTTCTCGGAGTACTCTGAGCGTATAGTCATGTCCTACGATCAAAACTCTTTTTCCTGCATATTCTTCCAATACTTGTTGATATCGCTGTTCCATCTGAGCTGGAGCAAAATTTTCTGCTCAGACTTCTCCCATTTCTCTGAGAGCAACTTTATTCCCAGTACTAGTTAGTAGTCTCTCTTGCAAGATTTCTGCAGTAGCTTTGCTTCTGAGATAGGGAGTATGGATGATGATTTCTGGATCGAGTCTGATAATATTTTCTAGCATTGCTGGGCTCTGAAGTGCTGCTTTACCGTTTTCAGTGAGAGGAGCATCTACTGCATGTCCTGCCGCTTCTGCATGTCTGAGGAGAAATAGCTCTGTCCCTGGACTCTGCCATTGATCGATCTTTGCATAGGTTTCAAAAAATTTGAAGACATTTTCTAGTGGGATGAGGACATCTTTGAATGCTTGTTCTACTCCTTTCTCTGCAAATTTCATCGGTTCTGCTCTCACCACAGGTGAGTTGAGTACATAGAGTCTAAAAGCATCTCCTCCTCGTTTTTCGATCAAAAGTTTTGGATCCGGATAATTTTTGAGACTTTTAGCCATCTTTTTCCCATCTTCTGCGAGGATGAGCCCATTGACGATCACATTTTTGAAGGCATTCTCTTTTTTGAGTGCATGCCCTACTACATGGAGAGAACGGAATCGTCCTCTAGTCTGATCGAGTCCTTCTGCGATAAAGTCTGCTGGATAACTGATCTGTTTCTCTTCCTGTCCAATATAGTGATCTTGACCAAAAGGCATCGTTCCAGATTCAAATCGGCAGTCCATCACTTCAGGGATTCTTTTGTAGGTTTTTCCTTCTTTGATTCCTCGATAACTATCTACATAAGGTTTATGGAGATCTGCTTCAGTATTTCTGGCATTATCTCGATAGTGGGTAGCAATTTCCCCATTATCTAGAGCATATTTTTCTCTTTGTTTGCTATAGTCAAAATCACGAAATGCTTTTCTTGCCAATCAGATAGGATCTTTGTGAGAACTATAGATCAGGGTTTTGGTTGGAAAGTTTTGATTCCAATAGTGGACGGCATTTTTTACTCTTTCAAAAAGTTGGTTAGCACTTTCTCCTTCTCCAAATACAGGAAGATCTAGTTCTTTCCAGTTGCTACTTCCAGGTACTTCATATTCTCCTTGGTTAGTTGCATAGCGCTCGGTCATTCTTCGATCAATATAGATCTGTTCGTGGAGCTGAAAAATATTGCTTGCATCGTCCCCTTGGAGATGAGCAGCTAAAGCTTTGTTTTTATACAAGAGTTGATATTGCTGATGGAGTTCAAAATATTTTTTCTCAATTTCGTTTATTGTACTTTCTCCAAAGAGTTGAACGAGAAGTGGCTTCGTTGTTTGCCAAGTCCTTTGGAGGGGAGAAAGGATAAAAATCAAATCTGATTTTTGTTCTTGGAGATTTACAAGTTGTCTGGTAAGCTCTTGGGATTGCTCTTGTCCTCTTTCGGTCAAGACGGCTTCTCCGAGTCCGTCATATTTTCTCTCTGCATTGAAATTAGTCTCTCCATGTCTGATAAAGATATTTTTGGTCAGATTCTTGGATCCTGTTTTGCTAAACTGATAAATTTCTTCTAGAGTTCCCAGAGAGATACGGTCTTCTGGATCTTCAGTGTTTTGCCAGATAGGAAGAGGAGATCCTCGATATCTATTTCTCGCGATATTCCAGTCTGGTGCAGATTGGAGTCCGTTTACAAATCTATTTTTAACGGTCTCTGGGACAAATTTGATCTGCTCTGCATCGACATGAGTAAGCGCATTCATCTCCTTTTCCTTGATAAATCGGCTCGACATTGCTTTGTAGATCAGAGGAGTTTTGCATCTCCAGCAATGAGGATAGGAGTGAGTAATGGATTCAGATTTGACAGTTTTTCTCTGCTGTTTGAGTGCTTCCATAATAAGTCCATTGGCCTCAAAAACACTGATTCCCTGATAGTCAGGCACTTGATGATCAAAAGTTCCATATTCATCCACCGGCATAAAGAGCCATTCTAGTGAGTTTTGCTCTCCCAGTTTCTCTGCTACTGCCATAAAATCGATCTCTCCAAAGGTTGGAGCAATATGCACGATCCCAGTTCCATCTTCGGTACTTACAAAATCTCCAAGCAATACTTGAAAAAACTGATCTTTATAATTCTGGCTAATGGTTGAATTTGGGATATAGTCAAAAAGCGGTTGATAGTTCAGATTGGCAAATTCTTTTCCTTTCTGTTTGTAAATGAGCTGATACTGATCGGGAGATTTGTAGTATTTTTTGAGCAATTGGGATGCCATGATATAGTATTCTTTGCTTTCTGGATCATAGACGGTTACATATTCAATTTCTGCTCCCATTGCCAGGTACATATTACTTGGTAAGGTCCAAGGAGTGGTCGTCCATGCAAGGAAATTGAAAGACCCTTCTTTTTGTCCTAGATCCTGAGCATTAAGAACATTTTTGAAGAGATGGAAATCTACAAAATCACGAGCCAATTCTACTTCATCATCGATGAGGGTCCCTTCGATATTGATCACAAATCCTAGTTGATTTTCAGAATCTTCTGAACTAACCCATTTGAGTGCTCCATGCTTTTCTGGTTCTTGGATCTTTGGGGTATCTGAAGTGCTTACCTGGTATCGATGCACTCTACAAGGAACTCCGAGGTGAACGATTTTGATCGAACCAAGATATGCTGAATTTTCCACAGCAACTCCGACTTCTTCTTTGAGTTCTCTCCTGAGTGCTTCTTCCAAGCTCTCTCCGGCATCTACTTTTCCTCCAGGGAAAAACCAAAGATGTTCTTTGCTATGATGGACCATGGCATAAGCACCCTGATTATTTTGGATGACTCCTGCTACTACATCCACAAATCCATCCTCAGAATAAGTATGTTTGGAGTTTTGAGGAGTCTGTTGGAGGGCAAATTTTACGGTGATCGCACTATCTTGTCTGTCTTCATATCCATCAGAAATTTCGTTATTTGCGAGGGGAGTGGCACAGCTAGGACAATAACCTTGTACTTTAAATCCCTTATAAACTTTATTTTGATCATAGATAGAAGAAAATGCCCAGATTACGGATTCCATAAAATCTAGATCCATCGTAAAATACGGATTATCCATATCTACCCATCTCCCGGTACGATCTACAAACCATCTCCAGTCATCATTAACTTGATTGACATAACTTCTACATTTTTCTACAAAAGTCTGGATTCAGATTTTTTCTTCGATATCTTTTTTACCGTCGATGCCGAGTTCTTTTTCTACGGCTTTTTCTACGGGGAGTCCATGACAGTCCCATCCCCATTTTCTCAGGACTCTATATCCTTTCATGGTTTTGAATCTCGGGATTACATCTTTGATGCTTCCTGCGAGGAGATGTCCATAGTGAGGAGTCCCATTGGTAAAAGGAGGCCCATCAAAAAATTTGAAGTCCATCTGAGCTGATCTTTGAGAGATACTCTTTTGGAAGGTTTGATCTGCTTTTCGGAAGTCTAACAACGAGTTCATGTGTTCTAAATTGCTCATGAAGATATTTAACATTATTATGAGATAAAAGATTCCTTGAGAATAGGAATTTATCAAACTTTTGCAACCCGAAAAACACAAAAAACTGCCTTCTAGGAGCAGTCTTAATTATTGGAGATAATCGTTTATTATTTAGTCTCTGAGAGTTTCTCCTATCTCATCTTTTATGGTTGTTTTTTTTTATCTCCCTTGAAAGATTTTCCTAATACTCAAAGGATCTTAGTACCCATTCCCCTCTTTAGATTAGAGGTACTTGATGTGCTTTCTGTTACTTTGTTTGTATTATTTACGATCTCTTCTGGGATAGATAGATGTTGTTTATATTGAGCATACCAATCCAAAAATTCTGCTAGATTCATTTTTTTTGAATGTAAAGAAAATTCTTCAAGTCCCATGGTCTTGTATTTATGTTTGTTGGTGTCCTCTAGTAACTCAAAACTGATGGTAATTTTTTGTTCTCCAGGTACTCAATCTATATCAAAAGTACTATTTCAGTTTTTTTGTATCTTCATATAGAATCTATAGGGATGATTTTTGAAATTTTCTTGTTCAGTTTCATTTAACGCTGGAGTTTGCATGTAATTATAAGGTAGAAGGTTTAGTTCTTTCTTCCCTACTTTAACATTATTTCGACCTCCTCAATAATTCCCCAGCGTTTCTGCTGATCCTAAGAATATATAATAAGGACTTATTTTAGATCCAAGGTTTTCTATGGCTTGGTTGATCTGCTTCTCCAATTTAGGTGTATTGAACATATTAACTTCTCTTGGATCAATATTGAGTGTGATATTTGGATTTAATCTAAATTTCTTATCTAAATCTAAACTAGATATTTCTTTTTTAGATCATGCGTTTGATACCATAATTAATCAATATAAAAAATAAATACGTGCATTATAGTTATTTCTTAGTATTTATCAAGTAAAATAAAAGGAGTTTTTTAAATATTAAAAAAACCTCTTAAAGGAAAGATTTTTTTAATATAATCATTATGATTACTTCAACTTGAAAGTGACTCCCAGACTGCGCTGTACTTCATCCTCACCTGCAGAGAGAAGTGATTCTTCTGCAACAGCACTATCCATACTTACCATTTCTTTCATTGCCATATTTTTCATGATCGGAGTATAGGCATAATCCTGAGTAGTTTCGTAAATAGTGAGGACTTTCCCCAGTTTTCTACCAGAGAGTTTGGCAAGTTGCTCAGCTTTTCCTTTGGCATTTTCAAAGGCCTTTTCTCTAGCTTCATTGTTTGCTAGGTCAGGATTTTTGGTGCTAAAGTAGCTATTATTTACCTGGATATTGCCAATGTCTGATGCTGATTGGATGAGGATACCTCCTTTTTTTTCAAAATCTGAACCTTGGAGAGACACAGAGATGTTGGTATATGCTTGATATCCAAGGAAGACTCTGCCACTCTCTTTCCATTCATATTCTTCACTGACATAGATAGATTCTGTTTTGATTTTTTCTTTAGGAACTTCCTGCTGAGCGAGAAGCTCTTGGAATTTTGCTACCTGTTCTCCCATTTCTGCTTGGGCAAGTTTGGTGCTTTCTCCTTTTGCGGTGAGAGCAAAATTGATCGTCAAAGTATCAGGTTTAACCATAGCTTTCCCGATTCCTTCTACATAGAGATTTTGGTCAGGATATTGGTTATGGTTATTTTGCCAGAGATAGGCTCCGAGGAGGATAAAGACTACCACTAGAATCAATAATCTATCTGCACTTTTCATACTTATTGTTTCAAAAAAATAAAAGAACACTCCTATATTTAGGAGTGTTTATAGTG
>CAYIZS010000031.1:0-9671 GCA_964367985.1 uncultured Candidatus Peribacteria bacterium | reverse complement strand
TTAGGGCTTTAGTCTACAAATCCCTTCTATCCTCCCTTTATCAAGGGAGGAAATGTTTTAGATATTTTTTTATTTAAAGTTCCCCCTCTTGTCAAAGAGGGGGGTGATTTGTGCTTAGTTGATTCAGGATTCCTCGGCTACGCTCGGAATGACAAGTTGTTATCAAGTTCCCCCTCCTTGATAAAGGAGGGGGGAAGGGGGGGGATTTGTGTTTAACTGCTTCGGGATTCCTCGGCTACGCTCGGAATGACAAGTAAGAAATTGTTTTTATACTCCTACGACTACTTTGCTCGGATGGATCAGGATTTTTTCTGCATCTTTTTGATAGTAAAATCCTTGTTCAAATTCATTGATGATTTTGCCTTGCTGTTTTTTGTTATTCACCGGTTGAGTGGCAACGGGCTCATGGAGATTGCTATCTGGTTCTAGTCCAATTGCCTCGATCGGGAAAATATGAAAATCTGCCAGATTTTGGATTAGGGATTTGTAAATCATCTGGACTCCTTGTCCGGTAGGGCTAGCAAGTTGCTGTTCTGAGAGATTGAGTAAGGATTTTCTGAGATTTTCGATGGTTGGGATAATTTTTTTGATTACTTTGATGGTTGCATCTTTTTCTGCATTTTGGAGTTTTTGTTCAGTATGTCTTTGGAGGAATTCAAAATCTGTTTTGAGATTGAGATAATCAATCTGAGATCTTTTGGTGATTTCCTCTTTTTCTGCGAGCTCTGCTTGGAGATCAGAAACCTGTTTGAGGAGGGGAGTAGGATCAAAAGTAGCTCCTGCAACTTCAGGAGTCAGATTTTTTTTGTCTTTAGAGATAGTTTTTTTTGCCGTCATAATTCAAAATATTTAGTGATAAAATCATGCAAAGATTGTTAGTGATTTTCAAGAGACTGAATATGAGTTTGATATCGTTCTCTCAAGGTTTGGTCTGCTTCTTTGAGTTCAATTGCCAAGGGAATACCTAGATATCTCCAGTGTCGCGGTTCGATGATTTTTCCATCTACTGAGACTCCTTTTTGATAGGTATTGTGGAATCCTCGGAGATGAGCATTGTCTTTGAGCCATTGGTAGGCTTCTCACTGGACAGATCCCATCCCTCCACCATTGATTCCCAAATCTAAGGCTAGTCCGGCTTGGTGTTCGCTATGTCCGGCTCTCGCACAAGCGGTCTGAGAACAGTTGTTTGCCAATCTTTTTTGGTAGTCATAGGATCTATAGGCACTGACGATGCTGAGTCTTTTTTTCCCAGCAAAATGATTTTGGAAATGCCAGGCCATGTCAGCAAAAGCTTCTCCAGCATCTACTCTGAGCTGAAATCTCCTACTATCATTACTCGTAAAGTCTGAGATAATGGGAGCTAGATCTGCTGGCACATAGCGAGGATCTCAGAATCCATGGTCATCATCCAAGAATTTTTGGAATGAATCATCAGAATCAAAATCTGACTGATAGATCAGCATCTCCTGCTGGAAACGAGGAGAGTAGAGTGCATATGCTGAGATTTCTGGAGAGATAGGGAGCTGTAATCCGCTCATTGCCAGGAGGATGCTTCGCATTGGGTTTGCTCATCGTGGAGATAAAAGGTCTTTTTTTAGTATAGAAAAGTTCATCCCAAAAGCAAGTCAGGATAGTTTTGTAGAGAATCCTTTGTGTTATTTCGACTGGGGTGAAGTTTTATGTCATTTCGACTGGAACGGAGCAAAGCGGAGTGGAATGGAGAAATCCCGAAACGGCAAATAAATGATCAGCTTCGTGATTCCTCAGCTACGCTCGGAATGACAGGGAATTTATTGCACAAATCCCTCCTATCCTCCCTTTATCAAGGGAGGAAGTGTTGAGAGTTCCTCCTCTTGATAAAGAGGGGGCGGGGGGAGATTTGTGATTAGAAAATCCTCCGGTCTTCGGCCACCTCCTTTAGAAAAGGAGGACCATTGGACTTTAGGTAGTGGATCGCTTCGCGGTACTCGCGATGACGAGAATTTGTCATTGCAAGGAGTGTTAGCGATGCGAAAATTCCGTAATGTTTGTCAATAATCTGCTTTGTAATTCCTCGGCTTCACTTGGGGTAACGAATTCAAAAAAAATCTCCTCTTGTCGAAGAGGAGTGAGGAGAAGTTTATTTTAAATAAGTATTTTTTTTGATGTTTTTTGCTAGATCAAAAGTATGTATCATAAAATCTTATGCAGCCATTTTATCAAAAGTGTTATGAGATCTCTTGATCCTTTCTTTTTTCGCATAATTTTTGGTTGCACGAGCACCTTTGATCGTAGCTTTTGCAAGCTTTGGAACTTTACGGAGTCTGAGGATTTTGATTACATCTGCAAAAGGAAGAATCGCAATGGCAGAAATTCCTGCATCCAAAAGATGTTGTTTTGCTACTTTATTTTTCCCAGAAAGGGCCGCTTTCGCACTCCTAAAGCTATAGATAAGCGTATTGCTTAGATCAGCGAAAATCCCCATAGTCTGTTCTAGTCCTGCAAGATCTAGTGCTGCTTGCAAGGCATCGATAGCTTTGAGTTTTTCAGGATCTTCTGCATATTTTTCTTTGAGTTCTTCGATTGAATCGATCTGTAGTTTTTCTCTTCCTGCACTGAGGATTTCTTGATAATTTGAAGGGAGTTGTTGGTCTTTTTCTATATTTTTGATAAGCTCTTTGAGCTGTTTGCGTATCCTTGTTATTTCTAGTTTTTCAGCTTTTGAAAGATCTTTGTGATCAAACTCTTCTTGCAAGATTTTTAGTAGCATTTCTCCTTCTTGTAAAATTGTTTGTTTTTCAGATGCTTGATCTGGAAACTTTATCGTTTGAGAGAGGTGAGGAGCTTTTGTTTCCATTAGTACGGTTTTAGAAAATGATAAAAATTATTTTTTATTTTCAGATTTTTTTGTTGCTTTCTTTGTTCCATTTGCAGCTTTTTCTTTCTTTTTTCTTTGCATCAGCATTTGGTGAATATCCATCCTCGTAGCACTAGCATTACAAAACTCATCAATACTGAGGATCAAAAGTCCCTTGATCCCTTGCGTCAAACTGAGTAGTTCGTAGCCATTTTTTTGAATTTTTGCGAGGTATTCGGGTTCTTGTTGTTTGCTGATATTTTTGTCTACGAGAAAATAGTGTAGATGGAGGTTACTGGTGCTTTCTTTTTTTGCTTTAATATCGATGAGCTGGAGAACCTTTTCGGTATTCTGTTCATTCAAAAACTCTAAATATTCCAAGAAAAGTGCCAGATTTTTATCTACATTTCTGATTTTATAATAATGGAGATATTTGAGTGCTTCGAGTGCCTCTTCTTTGATATATCCGGCAATAGCTAATGCTTGGATTTTCTCTGCAATATGATGATATAATAGTTGAGTTTTATTCATTTCTGTTAGATTCTATGAGGGATAAAGAGGCAAATACAGATATTCCTTTTAGTTGAAAGTTTTTCAGATAGATTGTCTCTCGAATTTTTTGTAAGAGTGCTATCTTTCTTGGTTAGTTGTAGGATCTATTCTAGATTGATGATTTTAGCTTCAATGGCTTTACTGATGGTTTGCAACAATTTACTATCATGAGTTACCAAGATAATGGTATTTCAGATTTCATTTGCTTTGATCAAAAGATCAGCGATTTGCTGACTATTTTCATCATCGAGGTTTCCGGTTGGTTCATCTGCAATGATAAAATCTGGAGCATCAATGATTGCTCTGGCCATCGCAATTTTTTGTTTTTCTCCTCAGCTGAGTTTTTTGACTTCTTGGGTACTGATTTCTGAGATTCCGAGGAGGGTATTGACTGCTTCATATCTTTTTTTGATTTCACTGAGAGGTTTCTGATCGAGGATGAGTGGATAAATGATGTTTTCCTTGGGGCTAAGAGTATGAATGAGTTCATAATCCTGAAAAACAATCCCAATATTTCTCCTATATTTTTGGATTTGTGCATCAGAAAAGCTTGCGAGATCTTCTAGTTTATAAAAAACTTTCTTTTTCTGAGCCTTGATTTGTCCGATCAGGAGCTTGACGAGGGTAGATTTCCCACTTCCTGATTTCCCTGTGATGATGAGAAAATCTCCCTTATTGATCTCAAGGGAAAAATCATTGAAAAGTTGTTTTTTGCTGTCTGGATATCCCCAGGTCATCTTATCAATCTTGATCAATGGAATGTTTTGGGGAGTTTTTTGATTGCTCATTATTTAGTAAATAAGATTAAAAAAATACTATCATTCAAGTATAGTAGATTGAGGAGAAAAAAACAAAAAAAAATGACAAGTTTCTTTGTTTTAGATTGACAGATTGTGGGAGTGTGGTTTTTTTATTGATTAAAGGAAAAATCCGCAGTACTTAGGGATTTTAGATTTAGTGGTTATGATATTAGTTCCTGAAAATTTATGCAAAAATCAGATAAATTCCTAGAGAAAGAATAACACTGATTCGTTTCCAGAATTTTTCTCTTTTTTTCTGTTTTTGATATCTTTTGAAGGTTTGGAGGAAATATTGGAGTTCAGATGCTTTGATGACTTCTTTTCCTAGGAGCTGTTCTACTTTTTTGATATTATTTAAAATGAGCTGAGTACTTTTGAGATAGTCTTTTTTCCCTTGTTCAAAGATAGATTTCATCAATGCAATAGTAGGATCTCCTCCCAAAGTTTTTTGATCCAAATTGAGGAAATACTGATTTTTGGCCAAAAGATAGATCATTTTGTCGATCTGTTCGATGCTTGCTTTTTCAGCTTTGAGTCTTTTTCTACCATGATGACGATGAAGTGGAATGGCTAGCCATAGCAAAATGATGAGATCCAAGATAATCCAAAAAGCTAGTTGTACCTGCCGACTTTGATATCCACTCATCCCAATAAACCATTGAATCATCTGCTGATAAAGTGTTCGTATTTCCGCTGGATAACTGCTGAGTGTGATTCGAATATTTTTGATCGCTTCCATCTCTCTTTGAAAATAATTAAAAAAATAATTCAGACTGTTTACAGCTATGTATAATTTTTCCCTCCTTTTCTACAAGAGGAAGATAGTTTCTCCGTAGTAGAGGAATTTTTTGATTGATGGCCCATTTAAATCGTCTTTTGCCATGGTAGCGATCTCCTTTTTGGGGAAATTTGAGTTTTGCTCCTAGCCATTCCATTGGACAGTCGATTTGATAGAGTCAAAAAGTCTGTTTCCCTACTTCATTGATCTCTTTTTCTAGATCAATTTTTTTCTCCCAAAATTTCTTTTTCCCTTGGATTAGATAAATCCTGCCTTGGCTGATCACAAGATTCCATCCATCCAGATATCGCTCAGCATCTTTTATTTTGTGGAGATGGGATTGGAGATTTTTGAGTAATCTTTTTTTTGGCTTGATCCCTAGATAAGTGAGGGTAGCTGCGATTTCCGTTTGCTCAATTGTTTGATGATTTGGCACGATCCATTCTAGAGCATTGCTACTTCCCCAATAAGGATTTGCTTTCAAAACTTGCAAGAGAGGAGTCCAAGCCAAATGCTGTTGGATACTTTGATAGACGGTATCCCAGCTTTCAAAAAAAATCTGTTCTCCTTGTGTAGTAGTATTTCCTAGCTGAGCTAAAGGGAAAAGATGCTGAATTCTGATCTGATTTCTCAGACTTATTTCAGGATTTTCATTGCTTTGATCGAGGAAAAAAGTCCATCCTTGCTTCTCCGCAAGAGTGCTAATTAACGGTTTACTGATCCTCAACAGTGGCCTCAGCACTTTAGTCTCTACCAATAAAGGGTGATCAGAATGCTCTCTCATATTCAAAAATCCCTCAATCCCACAGCCACGGATCAGATGCATCAAACTCCCCTCTACGCGATCACTGAGATTATGTCCTAGGAGGAGGAATGGAATCTTTTCTTTTTTACACACTGCTTGAAAACAGCTATATCTCCACTCTCTCAAAGCTTCTTCTGTCTCTTTGCTTTCTGGATCTCTGAGAAAATAGTGAAAGTTGAAATCTATCAATCTTTTCTGGAGATAGCCAGCTTCGGTATCGCTTTCTGCCCTAATATTATGATGACAGTGGATAAAGTGGAGATCACGAAAATTTCTTTTTTCTTGTTCCCAAAAAAGGAGGATGCTTTCCATCAGTACCACACTATCGGGACCTCCCGAGATAGCGAGAGCTACCTTGGTTTTTGGAGGGATGTGCTGTTGGTAAAAATCAAAGAGCTGATCTAGATAGTTTTGATAGGGATTTTTTTTGCTGCCAAAGAGCATGGTTTCTCTATAAAAATAAAGTCATTGAATGAGTATAGTAAAGTTGAGATTAAAGTAAAAGGAAAATAGTTTGAAAATTTATTCTAATGATTAGTGGTGCACTTCATATGATAATGTTTAAAGGAAAAAAAAGTCCTTGTAATAACCTCCCATTTAGATATACTAAAGGTGGTAGCAAAATTATAATTTAGAAAATATGAAACAAAAATCTTTTTTAAATGCAGTATCTGCATTAGTATTTATGTTTTTTCTCTCTGGTTGCACTCAAAACAATCAGATAGATATGATGACAGAGAGCTTTTCTGTCACGAGTAATGAACAGGTTTTAGAAGAGGTTATGCCAATTCTTCAACAGTTTTTGAATGCACAGTATGATTATGTTATTGGAAAAGATATTATTCCACAATGGGATCAATATTTATTTCCAAATTCTGATCAATCATCTCTCTTAAAATCTCAAATTGATGAGATGAAAGAGAATAACTATTCTTATAATAAATCATCATTTATAAATTATTCTAGTCAATTAGAAAAAAATAACTTTACTAAAGTTTTTCTATCCGGAGATGTGTGGATAATTGATGAATTACGAGATCATTATAAAATAGTTGAAAAATCTGAATATCTAGAGGAACCATTTCCCAAAGAATCTGCAGTATTTAGTTATTCTTTTGTGCTAAAGAAGGACGGTAATGAGTGGAAAATTCGGTCATGGGAAGAAAATGGTTTAGCTGGTCTTGATAAAAATCAGCGTTGGTTTCGTCAAAGTTTGGAACCCTACAATCCAAAACTTCTCTTAAAGTATCAACCAAGGAGTAGTGGAGCTAGATCTCTTGTATTAAATCATGCACTTACTTTTATTAACTATCCTTATTCAGCGTATCCGAATTATTCAAATGTTGGAGGGGATTGTACAAATTTTGTAAGTCATTGCCTAGAGGCTGGAGGATGGCAACAAACGGGAAAATCATCAGGGAGAGGTTCTGTATACTCTTGGTATCATGATAGAGGGTATTCCTCTCCGGCCCCAACATCTGTTCGGTCAACAAGTTGGACAGAAGCTAAGAGTTTGTATTCATTCCTTAATGCTAATTTTGATCGGGCTGTTCCTGCAAGTTACCCATTATCTTCTTATGAGATAGGAGATGTTGTTCAACTCATTAATAATGGACTAGCAACCCATTCAATGATAATTACTTATAGTAATGGTGGAATTATTAGGGTTCATTATAGAAATGGTGGAGGGTATCCTGTAGGAGAAGATATAGATACTCGATCTTGGAATTCTTCTAATTTAAAGTATTGGAAAATTATTTATTGAGAAATTGTTTAAAAAATAGTTAATAACTTAATTTGCTAGTAAAGAATACCTCTATGTTTGTAGAGGTATTTTAAAAAAAAACTCTTTCCTTGAACTAAACTACCAAAATCTTATACTGCATTCAGCTCTAAACATTTATCTTCAACGATTCTAATGCAAAAAAACATTCCTTTGATTAAAGAAAAAATCCTCTCAGCATCTCAGATAGCCATTTTTTGACACGAACATATTGATGGAGATGCGCTTGGTGCGATGCTAGGACTAGGAACTGTGCTAGAATCTCTAGACAAACAGATTTCTTACTTCACTCTCCATGCGCCGAGCAAGATTTTTGATTTTCTCAATCTGGGAGATAAAATCCAGACGGAGTTTGATTATGGTGAGTATGATTTGTTGATTTTCTTAGATTTCAATGGTTATCCGAGGATTTCTGGATTTACTGCTGCTCGTGAGGAATATTTTGATCCTCAGGAAAAAATTATCATCGACCATCATCAGCCAGAACCTTTGCCAGAAAATACGCTTATTTATCGTGATGTTGGTGCTATCAGCACTTGTAGCATTATCCACCAGTTGCTCAGTATTTGGCGACCAGAACTAATCACTCCTCAGGTAGCAACCTACCTTTATATGGGGATCTCTACCGATAGTGGAAACTTTCGCTATGATGAAGGAGAGCAATCGATTCAGACTTTTGAAACTGCTGTAGCATTACTCAAATTAGGTGCAGATAAAAAACTGATTATTGATGAGATTTTCCGCAAAAAAAGTTATCGTTCTATCCAGTTTATGCAACAGGTTCTCTCGAGAATGCAAAAGAGAAAATATGGTTTTGGAGGCAGAGAAATCAGTATGATTTACTCTTATTATATCGATTCAGAGCTAGAGGAGTATGAAGTGGATCATGATGAGGCGGACTATGCACTCAATATCATGCAAGATATTAGGTACAATGATTTAGTGATTTTGATCAAAAAAGTCTGAAATTTTGTCAAATTTTCTCTGAGAGGAAGAGGGGAGATTGATTGTTCTGCTTTAGCAAGATCTTTTGGAGGAGGAGGACATTTCAATGCTGCTGGGATCAAATTGCAGAGTTCAGGATATTTGGAAAAAGATATTGATACTTTTCTCAAGCAGTTGGATCAGTATTTTTCTTAGTCTAGAAGGATTAGCTCCATTATTCGATTTTTCGTAATTTGATCTTTACTTAGAATAGCGCATTAGCACTAATAATTCTCCTACTTGCAAGCAAAGAGCTTTTCTGTATACTATAGTCACTTTTTTTACTTGTAAAGTAAAGATGCATAATTTTTTGGAGAAACTTTACTCCCATACTCAGGAGCAAGCGGTAGAAGATATTTTGCAAAGCTACCAAGATCAGAATTTTGCTACGGTAAATTTTGTTTATCTGGCAAATATCGTAGCACATCAGCTTCTCGAACAGAGCGACAAAACAGAAAAAGAGAGAGAATACAAAAAAATTCTTTTGAAATCAGATTTTTTGCTTCCAGATGGGATTGCTTTGCAGCTTTTATATTATTTTATCGCACTTTTCGGCAAAATTAGTACTGCTCAAAAGTGGCTTCCCAATCTCAATGGTACAGATTTTATGCCTTATTTTCTCTCAGAAGCCAAAAAAAAATATGGTGCTCAAAAGCTCTGCCTATTACTCTATGGTACCAAAGCAGATTTGGTAGAAAAAGCAAAAGAAAAGCTGACTGCTCAGGGCTACAATGTGATTTATGTGCAGGATGGATATCGTGATTTTGACTGGGAGGCGGCTCAGGCTCAGCTGGATGAATACCAAGACACTATCAATATTTTGATCCAAGCGAGATCCACTCCCAAGATTCCTCTCCAAGAGCTTTGGACTCTCAGAAATTATCAAAAAATCCAGGAAAAAAATCTCTTGGTTTTTAATACAGGAGGTTGGCTAGATTTTCTCTCTGGTGCTCAAAAAAGAGCTCCTAAATTTTGGAGAACTTTGAAATTGGAGCGACTTTATAGATGGATTATGGATCCCAAGAGAAATACCAAAAAAGTACTCAATTCCTTTGTGATTATCCCGTATTTTTTTAAATATGCAGTATTTGGATCAAAGAAGAGGTAGTGTAGATATTTTTTTCTTTGAATAT
>CAYIZS010000030.1:6020-9711 GCA_964367985.1 uncultured Candidatus Peribacteria bacterium | reverse complement strand
GGATTGGTCATCTGGGAGCAGGGCTTTCTCCAGAAGAAGCGAGAGAGATTTTTAGCTATGAGTATGCTGGTATCAAACTGTGTCTCGCATCCTATTCTTATGATGGACAGTTTATCAAGGTAGGAGCTGGCAAGATGGCTCGGAATCCTCTTTGGGAGAGTAGTATCTTAGAAGATCTAGAAAAAATGGATACACTGGCTTGTGATGCCAAAATTTTGAGTCTCCATCGAGGAGCAGAGTATAGAACCAATCCTAGCCCTTCTCAAAAAAATCTCGCTCATCGTTTGATTGATGCAGGAGCTGATTTGATTCTCTGAGGGCATTCGCATATCCCTGGTTTGATAGAGGAGTATGGAGATCGTTATATTATCTATTCGCTGGGAAATTTCATCTTTGATCAGGATTGGTGAAAATGGGCAAAAAAATCAGATTATGATTATAGTTATGATTCCTTGTTAGAAAGGATGACGGTTCCTACTTACATTGCTCCTTTGCTTGCCTTCAAAATTACTAGAGAAACAGAGGGAGTAAAGATTGTTTTAGAGCAGATCGAGATGACCCGTACTCAGGATGGAGTGCATAGTCCATTGGATCAAGCAACTTATCAATGAATGTTGGAAAAAATATATCCAGCTTGGTTGGATCAGTCTTTTTAGAGTGTTTCTTCTAGTTTGATTTAACTAGCATTTTGAAGAGTATTTTTTTTACTCAAATCTAAGTGCATCAATTGGTTTAAGTTTGGATGCTTTCCTGGCTGGGAGGATTCCAAAGACGATTCCTGTCAGGGTAGTCAGCCCAAAAGCTAGCAAAACAACTTTAAAATTGATCAGTGCTTTCATCCCTTCCATTGCCCCACTTGCTAGCAATTTATTGATAAAAAAGACAATCAAATAACTCAGTAGGAGTGCCAAGATTCCTCCAATAAAGGTAATAGCAATAGATTCTACCAAAAATTGTAAGGTAATATCTGTATTGAGTGCACCAATCGCTTTTCTGATTCAGATTTCTCTGGTTCTTTCGGTTACTGATACGATCATGATATTCATCACCCCAATTCCTCCTACGAGCAGAGAAATTAGACCAATGACGAGGAGAAAGGTGGTGATTCCACTGGAGATTTTTTGTACTTGATCAGAAAATTCGGCATTACTTCCTACATAAAATCCTGCACTATCTTTGTGGGTTTGGTTATATTTTTTGAGGAGGAGATAGGTGATCCTATTTCTCCAGAGGATATTGTCTGCTTCGGCATCTAAAAATACTGTGACAGTGTTGATATTGTTTTTGTAAGCAATCCTTTCAAAATAGGTTTCAGTTGGGATATATGCGATGGCTTGAGATCGATATTCTTCTTCTGCAGATTTTTCTAGTACTCAGATAATGGTAAAGTCTCTTTGTTTGATTTTGATTTTTTGTCAGAGGGGATCTTTGTTTTTAAAATAATCTTCGACAAATTGATTATTGACGATGGTGACAAAATTCTTTTTTTGATAATGATCTGGACCAAAGAAACTTCCCATACTTAGCTCTTTTTCATTGAGTTGCATCCAGTTTTCTGATACTGCATAGTAGGAAATATGTTCTCTTTTGGTCCCTACGATCATTTCTGCATAATCACTGATTTCATAGGCAATATTTCCGCTGAGTTCTGGTAAATGATAGGAGAGGTAGTCAGTCAACTCTGGAGTAAATTTGATTTCTTTGATATAGGTACCAGGAGTATCTGTTTCTCGATTTCGTTCTGAATAGCCTCCTCCAGGAGAGATGGTGATTTTATTTTTCATAATATCTCAGATTTGTTCCATCATCAGTTTTTTATAACCTTCACCAAAAGACATCATCACGATTACCGATGCCATTCCGATGATAATCCCGAGGGTACTGAGAGCAGATCTCATTTTATTTGCTAGGATGGTTTTCCCAGCATCTTTGAAATAAAGTAATAATCTCATGAGTTAAACTAAGATAAAGTGATTTATACGATAAATTTTCCATCTTTCATTCTGATAACTTTTTTGGCATAGTTGGCAACTTGTTCATCATGAGTGATGAGAAGGATCGTTTTCCCTTGCTCTTGATTGAGTTTTCTAAAGAGTTCCATCAGATCTTTTCCTGTTTTAGAATCCAAAGCTCCTGTAGGTTCATCAGCTAGCAATAAACCAGAATTGCTTACCAGTGCTCTAGCAATACAAACTCTTTGCTGTTGTCCTCCTGAGAGCTGATTGGGACGAGATTTTTCCCTCCCTTCCAATCCTACCATTTTTAAAGCTTGATAGGATCTTTCTTTAGACTCTGATGCACCAACTCCTATATAAGAAAGAGGGAGACTGACTTGTTCCCATGCAGGCATCCTTTTGAGGAGATTATAACCTTGAAAAATAAAACCGATCGTTTCTCTACGGATGAGGGATTGTTGATTTCCTGTCAGATTTTTTACTTCTTTCCCATGGAGAAAATAATTTCCACTCGTCGGAGTATCGAGGAGACCGACGATATTCATTAGGGTAGATTTCCCACATCCTGAAGGTCCCATAATCGCGATAAAATCTCCATCCTGGATCTTTAGATTGATTCCTCTCAGGGCATGGACGGGTTCGATATTATTGCCTCAATAGGTTTTGATGACATCTTTTAATTCAATAAATTCAGACATGGATTGAGAAAGAGATAAAGTTTTTTTAGAGGTATGCAGGATTTTTTTTGGAGAAATATCCAAGCAAACTTGTAGCTGATGAAATTATCTCATCGGTCTTGCCATGCCATCAAATTCATTTCCATTTTTATTGAGTCCTGCAAAATTTAATGATTCTTCATTGATATAGAGTTCTTTGATAGTATCCCCTTCTTTGAGTCCACTCAAAATTTCTATATAAAAATCATCACTCATCCCGATCTCTACTATTTGATCAATCCATTCTGCTCCTTTTTTGAGGCGGACGATCTTTTCTCCCATTTCAGTATCTGCGATGGCAGTGTTTGGGATGAGGAGAATATCTCTGAGTTCATTGATCAGTACTCCTACACTTGCATTCATTCCTCCAAGTACTTTTTCATTTTCATCATTTTTTTGGAAAACAACCTTAGCTTTGTAGATATTGCCATCTGGAGTGGTATCAATTTCTGAAAAGTATCCAGAATACATACTACCAGGGATTGCATCTACGGATACTTTGACTGGCATTCCAATTTGGATTTTGATGATATCAATCTGATCAATATCGAGATTTACCTGCAAAAGATTTGGGGTTTCTACAGAGATATATTTGGCATCATCTGTATTAGTGGAGGATTTGATAGCATCTCCAAGTTGCATATTTACTTTGGTTACCAGTCCATCAAAGTTTGAAAGAATCTGATAATCTTCGTATCTATCGATGAGATTTTCTAGTGCGAGTTCTTGATCTTCGATTGCAGTTTTGAGGTTATCTAGTTGGGCTTTCTTCCCTCCTTCTTTTACCACTTCTTCCAAATTATATTTGGCATCGAGAATTGCTTTTTCTGCTTTCACAATTTCTGCTTGGTGAGCGAGAAGTTTTGCTTGATAATCTAGCATTGCTTGATCCAATTCTCTTTTGAGTTTGGCAAGTTCCTCTTCTTTAGTACTTCCGGTAGGGATTTCATCATCCAGATCACGAAGGGTGTCACGAGCATTTGCGAGAGCATCTGTTCGAGTATAGTCTGCTAGGATTTG
>CAYIZS010000030.1:0-5920 GCA_964367985.1 uncultured Candidatus Peribacteria bacterium | reverse complement strand
GCATGATTTTTTGCTCCGATATAAGGATTTGCCTCTCCTTCATATTTATCACTGATATGAAAAAGCTGATCATAATCATCGAGTAAATTATCCAGTTTATCGGCATCATTTCTGAGTTTTCTGATGAGTTCTAGATGTCCTTTTTCTCTGATTCTGTCTTCTTTTTCTTTTTCAATTTGAGTTTTTGGATTATCTGCATCTCCGATCCATTTAGCATACTTTTTGTCATAATTTTCTTTCTTTTCTTTGATATTTTGTTCAATATTTTCTACTTCGATTTTTTGTCTAGCGGGGAGTGCAGCTAGTTCTGTGATCGCAGTTTGCTGAGCAATTTCTGCTTGTTTGATATCAAAATCTCTGTTTTCATTATTTTCTCTGATCATTTTATCATAATCTTCTTTACTTTTGTTGATATTTTTTCTCATATTATTGATCTCTCTATCCAGACTCTCTGCAGAAATCACCGCCAAAACTTCATCTTTTCTGACTTGATCACCTACTTTGACATAGACGGCAGTTACTTTCCCTTCTGTGACAAAACCGAGTTTCTGAGAGTTTGCAAATTGAGTCGTTCCAGCGAGATTGAGGTTTTGGATGATATCTCACTTTTCTACCGTATATTCATTACTCATATACATGATTTCAGAGTTTTTCCCTCAAAATTTTTGGATGAGAAAAAATCCTCCTACCACAATCACTATCAATCCTCCCAAGCTCCATCGTTTGTGTGACCAGAGCCAGTGAAATGCATTTTTGACTAGTGTAACAATCTTTTTCATCATAATAAAAAAATACCTAAAAAATCCAAGAAATAAGTATAATCAAATCCTAGAGCAAGTCAAAGGATGTTTTTTTATTGTTGTATCTTCTCCTCAATCAACTCCAAAACCTTTGCTCTCCCAAATTTTTTGATACTAGAAGATCTTAAAATCATTGGAATTCTGCCAATACTTTCTTGTAATGCCAATTCCAACTGCTTACTGTTTTGATGCAGAGTTTTTTGATTGCATTTGTCTATTTTGCTCAGAATGATCGTAAAGTCTAAATCTTCCTCTTCCAATGCTTGGATAAAAGCCAGATCAATTTCTTGAGGAGGAATCGATCCATCGATCAACAGTAAAATATGCGGTCTCCTAGAGAGAAAATACTCTTGGGTAGTATCGATCCATTCTGCTCTACTGGTCCTACTACTTTTGGCATACCCATACCCCGGTAAATCTACAAAATATCGGCGATCATTGATGAGAAAATAATTGATCAGCTGAGTTTTTCCTGGTTTATCAGAAGCTTTGGCAAGCGGTCTTTCTAGGAGAAAATTGATCAAGGTGGATTTCCCAACATTAGATCTTCCGACGATAGCAATCTCAGGATAGTCTGGAGCAGGGCATTCAGAAACTTTTGAAGCAGATTTTATAAATTTTGCGGAGCTAATTTTCATCATCAAAAAAGAAAAATCTGAAAAATTTTGTTAGGTTATTTTGATATCGCATTGTATATAAGTTGTTCTAATTTTTTACTCCACAAAATGGAGGATCACCTCTGCAGTCTTTTGCACATCCAGGACTTTAAATACTCTCCCATCATCGAGCTCAATTATCCCAGAATCTCAGTTTTGCCCTCCCATCTCAGGATAGAAAGGAGTTTGATCAAAAATGAGTACCTTTTGTCCTGATTCAGTATCGATTTCTTTTAAAAGCTTTATTTGTTCCAGTTCCATATTATCATAACCGGTAAATCTTGTAGCTGGGATTCCCTGTAAATATTTGGACCAGTCGGTTCCTTTCTGAAACATCGCTTTGCTTCCTTGTTTGGATTTTTCTCTGGCAAGAGCTAGTGCTTTTTCATATCCTGCGAGATCTAGCTGGATCCCTTGTTGCGTTGCGATTTCTTTGGTGATTTCTAATGGGAAACCATAGCTATCATAAAGCATAAAAATCTGTTCTCCTGGGAGTTCTTTCTCTCCTTTTTGAAGGATTGAGTGGAGGAGTTCATTCAGGATTTTTTCCCCATGGTGGATAGTCTTTTCAAATTGTTTGATTTCTTGGATCAAAACTCTTTTGATCATCGCTTCATCAAACTCTCTCAATCCTTTAAATGCCTCAAAAGTCTGATCGATAAAAGCATTGAGCTGATGTTCATCAAATTTTTTGAGCAAAAAGAGGTTGTAGTAGGCTCTTCTGATGATCATCCTCAAAACATAGCCAGCAGCGACATTGGAAGGAGTGAGCCCATCATTGATCAGCATATATGAGGTTCTGAGATGATCTGCGATGATCCTAAATCTTCTCTGATGTTGAGTATATTTTAGTCCTGTAAATTTCTCTAAAGTCTGGATAAAAGGAGCAAAAAGGTCGGTCTCATATAAACTTACTTTATTTTGCAACACTTTACACATTCTTTCTAGTCCCATTCCCGTATCTACATTTTGTTGGCTGAGCTGGGTGAGTTTCCCTGATTCATCTCTATAAAATTCCATAAAAACATTATTCCAAATTTCTAGCCAATGATCTTCATCATTTTCTACATTACTGCCTGCAGGAGGAAATTCACTTTCTCATACCCAATAAAAAATCTCTGTATCCGGTCCACAGGGTCCTACTGGTCCAGGGCTTCGCCAATTGTGTTTAGCTGCGAGATAAGAAATCCTCTCTTCAGGTAGTCCCACCTCTCTCCAAATCTGTGCACTGAGTTCATCTCTAGGAGCATCCTGATTGCCAGCAAAGACGGTAACTGCGAGTTTACGAGGATCAAAATGGAGATATTCTACCAAAAATTCATAGCTCCAGCTGATCGCTTCTTTTTTGAAATAATCTCCTAGAGACCAGTTTCCCATCATCTCAAAAAAAGTCAGATGAGAATCATCTCCCACTTCATCGATATCTACGGTTCTCACACATTTTTGGATATTAAAGAGTCTTTGTCCTAGAGGATGTTCCTTTCCCATGAGATAGGGGATGAGAGGTTGCATCCCAGCAACATTAAAAAGTGCAGTAGCTTCTTTTTCTGCGATGAGAGAGACTTCTGCTAGATGTTGATGTTGTTTTTGGCTTCGAAAGGTAGTTCGTTGTTGTCTGATTTCTTGAGAACTTAGAGATTGCATGAGAAATAATAGAATATCTTAGTAGTTAAAAGTTTTAGAATAAGGATTCTAAAAATCTGAATAGTAGCAATGATGACCCAACTAATTGTTAGAATACATAATGACAGAAAAATACTAATTACTCAGACTTTTTAGATTTTTATTGTCTTTGAGACTATCGATAAATTCATGAAGTTTAATTTTATTTACTCCTTCGTTGGTGAGGAGATAGAGCTCAGGGATCGTTCCACTATCTGCAGGGATTGCCGCATCCAAAATGGTTAACTTATTTCCATCTTTGGAGATTCCTAGATCAAATTTGAATCTAAAGAGATAGTAGAGATTAAAGGTTTTGGTATAGTTTTCATGCGTTTTGATTGGACTAGAATCATACACGGTAAAAGTTTGATTGTTTTTGTCAAAGAGATAGACATAAGGAGAATTTTGACTAGCAATCACTTTTACTTTACTAGAATAATTAGACGTGGTTTGATCTCCTCCTCTGAGTTCTACCTCTCTCATATCCAAGACATTTGATGAACTGGTAGTCCTATAGAGTTGGTAAAGTTTCCCATCTCCCCATGCCATAAAATTTCCATCAATGCTGAATCCATTAAAACTACTTGGTACCGTCATCCCAGTATTTTGGAGTAGACTATAGTTTTGTCCTACTTGATAGTTCATCTCTGATCCAGGGATATTGCGATATCTGGTTACAAAGACAGAAGCAAAATTATTGGCATTTTTTTGGAAGACATAGAAATTGGTCTTGTTGTAGGTCCCAATTCCTCAGATATCTTTGGTAGACCAGTCTCCAGCTGCTGATTCCATATTTTCTACTCCGACTTTGGTCACATTAAAGATTGCTCCTAGATTGGTATAGCAAAAAAGACCTCTACTGCTTAAACTCAGGCTACAGTCTTCTACTTCAGAACCCATATTAAATTCAACTAAAGAACCTCTATTGCTATCATTGAGAGATCCAATGATTCCTCCTTTGCTTCCTCAGATATGTACCCCTTCTCCTACTTGGATACTCACAGGATTGCCCATAGTTGATTTTTCTGAATTATTGAAAGTTAGTGTTCTGGTAGTGGTAGCATTGATTGGATCGTCAAAATCTGAGAGACTTTTGATTGTAATGATGCGGAATCCTTGGTTGTAAATGTCATCAAGGGTTGTCCTCAAGACTTGAGTATCTGCTAGCCATTTTTCATTTTTTTCTAATGCTCAGAGCTTATCCAAGATCTCACTATATTTGAGTGATTTTTCATTGGAGGAAGGGTCGAGTGTTTGAAAAGCATAGATATCTTTTTTGATATCATCAATCGTTAGCTGGATTTCTTTACCATTTGTATCGACATAGAGGACGGACTGTGAATTGATGATTCCTAGCTGAGAAGAAACGATATAGATCAAAAAAAGTACCAATAAAACTAGTACTCCCACCATCGTGTAGTAACTATTGAGTGAAAAAAACTTTTTAGCTTTTTGGCTGGCTTGTTTGATCTTGAGTTTAGACGAGATTTTGTGGAGATAGGACTGATCTGCGACAAAGCGACGAGTAACCTTCAGTAAGTTGATTGAATAAGATGCGAGGAATCAAATGTGTTCTTGGGGAATTCTACTAGAAAGGGTTGTTCCAAAATGTTTGAGCATAGCTTCTGGAGTATCATCACTGAGGAACTGTTCCAACTCCTCAAAATCATGCTGATTGAAGCTATCTTTGATCTTGGTCCCTGCATAGACAATACAGTCTTTCATCTGCACTTCTCCTTCTACAATATCAGAAAAAAGATCCAATTCTGCTCCTTTTTCGGGGCTATTTGCTAGACTATAGTAGAGCTTCTCATCACGGAAAATCACGAGACTCGTATCTCCTACCATACTAGAGATCAAAACCTGATCGGCGATCACTTGGAGATATCCTTTGAGTTCTAGTGGAGGCATATCACGGAGCTTGCTAGAAAAATTCTTGAGCTTTTCATTGAGCATTTGGAGATGCTGTTCGATGAGGAGATGGAGGTCTGAGTAGATCAGATCAGGATCTCTCATCTTTTCGATAAAACTTGCGATAAACTCTTGGAAAATCTCTTTTTGATATTCGATAAATTTTTCGCTATAGATCTGGACATAGAGATCGATTTGGAGATTTTCAGAAATGATTTCAGAAAAATGATAGATTCTCTCTTCATCGAGATATGCTAAATGATGATAGACCGCCTTCATCCCAAAAAATAAAGATAAAAAATAAAAAATAGTACTAACAACCAACTTATTGACAGAGTAGTCAAAACAGAAAGAAAATCAATACCAAATCAGAAAAAGATTACTCTAAAAATCTTTGCATTTTTTTGACAAAAAAAATATTAAAACTATAATTAGATCGATTTTATTTTTTATCAAAGAAAAAAAGATGAGAAAAAACAAAATTTTAGCACTAATATTTACATTCTTGCTAATTTTTAGCAATGCTGCACCAGGATTCATCTATGCTGCAGAAAGTTCTTTCTGAGGAGAACCTAGTATCATCTCTGGAGAGATGCTAGAGCATGCAGATGAGATAGTCGATGATGTAGATGCTACTCAAAGCACTCAAGCTGAATCTGATACATCTGATGTAGTTGAAACAGTAGATTCTGATCTTTGAGAAGATGGAGACTCCTCTACAGAGCAACTAGATCCAGAAAATCAAGATCCAGAGATTGTTCCCCCTGCAGGAGAGCAGGAGGAAATAGAAAAAGAAGATGAAATAGAAGATGCGATGGAAAATATACCAGGAGTAGAGAATATCTCTCCAGAAGTAGCAAATATCGAACTTTTTGATACCAATCCAAGCGA
>CAYIZS010000029.1:0-10148 GCA_964367985.1 uncultured Candidatus Peribacteria bacterium | reverse complement strand
ACTTATTATCTAATAATCTCTTATTCTTTAGCAACACATTTTTACATATTAAGCCATAGATTTATTTGAAATTAAAAAAAGGAGAGCTTGTTCTCTCCTCTGTTTTTTTTAACTTTATTTAGCATTTTTTATGTATCACTTTCTAGGCTTTGGTCTTCTTCATCCAAAATACTTTCTATTTTATCCAAAGCTTCATCTGCTAGAACTTTTTTTCCCATTCTGAGATCATTGATTTGTTCTTGGATGTCTTTTTGGAGCTTATCAAGGATTTTGGGATTATCGATAAAATACTGAATCAGTTTCTCTTTCCCTTGGATTTTTTCTGATCCTACGCTATAAAATGCTCCAGCTCTGCTAATGAGTTTGAGAATCATAGCAGCTTCGATACTATCTAGGATTTGATCGTACCCGATTCCCCATTTTACAGGGAGTTCTGCAGTTTTGAAAGGAGCTGCAATTTTATTTTTGGCAATTTTTACTCTGGCAAAATATCAGATTTGTTCTTTGTTTTCTTCTATCTTATCTCCTTTTCTGATTTCAATCCTCTGGGAAGCAAAAAATTTGAGAGCATTTCCTCCTGTGGTAGTTTCTGGATTACCAAACATGATACCGATTTTCATCCTGATTTGATTGATAAAGATGCAGCTAGTGCCAGTCTTTGCAAGGATAGATGCAAGTTTTCTGAGTCCTTGGGACATCATCCTAGCTTGGAGTCCCATATGAGAATCTCCCATATCTCCTTCTACTTCTGCTCTAGGAGTCAGGGCAGCTACGGAATCAATCACGATCAGCTTTACTGCACCTGTTTTTGCAAGTTCTTCTGCGATTTGGAGAGCTTGTTCTCCATAGTCTGGTTGAGAGAGGATGAGTTCATCTGTATTTACTCCGAGTTTCCTAGCATAATGAGGATCTAAGGCATGTTCAGCATCGATAAAAGCAGCATTTTCTCATTTTTTCTGAATCTCAGCAATCGCATGGAGTGCAATAGTAGTTTTACCAGAGGATTCTGGTCCGTAAATCTCGATAACTCTCCCTTCAGGATACCCTCCTCAGAGAATGAGATCGAGTACATAGGATCCACTATGAAAGGTATTTACCAGTCCAAAATTGGCATGATCTCCCATTCTCATCACGGCTCCTTTTCCAAATTGCTTTTCGATATTCATAAAAGCTTCTTTGAGAGTTTTGTTGTCTTTGGCATTTGTCATCTGTGTTATATGTATAAGGTATAAAAACTTTTTGATCAGACGGAGTCGTCTTTTTTTTGTCGCTGCTCCCACAAAATTTAATTTGCAGGAGCAACTGTGGATGTGTTTAATGAAAAAAAAACAAAAATCAAGTCATTTTTTCTCTATCAGCTACTGTATTTTAAAAATTGTCAAAAAAGTGGTTGATTTTGTCAAAAAAGATTTGACAAAGAATCGCAAATCCTTAGTATTTCAATGTTCAGATTTTTATTTTGTTTTTCTTGTCCTATGAAATCGCTTAAATTAGATGATTTACAGAAAAAACTGATTGCTTTTTTTAAACAAAACACTGACCAAGAGGGCCTTACCCTCAGAGAAATTGCCAACGAAGTAGGTGCAAATCATCCTCAGACGGTTTTAAATAAACTCAACCAACTCGTACTCAAGGGATATTTTCTCAAAGATGACAAAGGTTTTCGTCTGGTGAGAGAGGAGATTGGCAACCAATTAGAAGATATTATTCAGCTTCCAATCTATGGATTTGCTCAGTGTGGAAACAAAGGTAAACAAATTATCGATGAATATTCCCAAGAAAAAATGCCAGTTACGATTTGATTTGTCGGAACTAGTAATATCCAAAACTGTTTTTTCGTCAGAGCCAAAGGTAATAGTATGGAGCCAAAGATCCAAGATGGAGACCTAGTCCTCATCCGCCAACAAACCACTTATTCAGAGTCTGATTTTGTCTTTGTTTTGCACAACCAACTTCCTAAACTCAAAAAAATTATCAAAGATGAACAGGGAAAATATCAGTTAGAATCCATCAATCGCTTCTTTGACAAGGTAGAAATCTCTCCTTATGATGAAACTAAAATCATCGGAGTAGTCAAAAAAATCATCAAAAATATGTAGTATTTTTTTCTCTTTTTTTTTAGCTTTTACTTTTTTTGATGCTCTTTTTTTATGAAAATTATCCTTTGCTGTGCTACTCCTGGAGAGCTCAAAGCAGCTAAAACTCAGATCAAATCCCTGGATCTCAAGCAATCTTTAGATATCCATTATCTGTGTACTGGGATAGGAAACTATGCTACGATTTTTACGCTCAGTAATTTTTTGGCTCAAGAAAAAAATCCAGATCTTTTTTTGCTCAATCTAGGAGTTTGTGGCTATTGGAATATAGGCTCTCCTGCTCCTGATCTGATCCAGATAGGGAGAATCAAAAATCTCCATACCTCCAGAGAACTTTTACCTCCTTTGCCTTTTCATTTTGCGCCTATTGAGAGTATCTGGTCTGGAGAACTAGTTATGACTACAGCACCTAGTACTGACCCAAGTGGTTATGTAGATATGGAGTCGCGAGGATTTGAGTGGGTTGCAGATCAGTTGAGGTTGCCTCGTTTGATACTCAAGGTACCTTTTGATAGGATTGGGGAGGAGACAGAGAGTTTTGATAAAGCATTAGCTTGTAATGCTCTAGCTGAAAAAATAGATTATCAGCGTCTTTTGGAGAGAATACTTAAAATGAATTCCTAATTTCTTAGTTGAGCCTCTGATTTAAGGGCATTTGTTTTATTACAAAATATCTATATAGCACCTTTTGTGAAATAGTGCTATGTTTTCTTGAAAAAAGAAAAAAAATGATTATACTAAGAGTAGAGAAGTATTTTTATCATATAAAAAAATGAGTTATGAATTATGATTTTTTTACTCACAAGTTAAGTGAGGCATTACAGGATGCTCATACTCTGGTGCGCAACAAAAAACACAGTAAACTGGATGAATTACATCTGTTGTATGCAATGATTGAGCAAAAAGATGGCTATCTTCCCTCTATTTTAAAACAGCTCAAGCTTTCTTTAGAAGAAATAAAGACTAAGATTATCAATAAACTGGTTACTTATCCAAGTTTAGAAGGGAGTTATCAAATTACTATTGCCCCAAGTTTAGAAAAACTTTTGCTAGAGGCAGAACAAGTTATGAAATCTCTGGGAGATAGTTATTTATCAACTCAGCATCTTTTTTTAGCTGGAATTCAAAATAACAGTTCTTATCAAGAAGTTTTTTCGGGAATAGATCTTTGAGTAGCAAAAGAAGCGGTAGAGCTTATTAGAAATGGAGAAACTATTAGTTCAGCTGATCCTGAGATTAATCTAGAAGTATTAGAAAAATTTGGAAGAGATATTACTGCATTAGCTGAAAAAGGTAAGTTGGATCCCGTTATTGGAAGAGAGGAAGAAACTAGAAGAACCATTCAGATTCTTAGTAGAAGAATTAAAAATAATCCAGTGCTTATTGGAGAACCATGAGTTGGAAAGACGGCAATTATCGAGCTCTTAGCTCAGCAGATTATAAAAGGAGAGGTTCCAGATAGCTTAAAGCAAAAAAAGATTGTTGAGCTTGATATGGGAGCTTTGATGGCAGGTAGTAAATATAGAGGAGACTTTGAAGAAAGACTGAAAGCAATTCTTAAGACAGTAGAGGATTCCAATGGTCAGATTATTCTTTTTATTGATGAAATTCATACTGTTGTAGGAGCTGGAAAAACAGAAGGTTCGATGGATATGGGAAATATGCTCAAACCTGTGCTTGCTAGAGGAACTATTAAAGTGATATGAGCTACGACCTTGGATGAGTACAAGTTAATTGAAAAAGATGCAGCATTAGAGAGGAGATTTCAGCCAGTTATTGTCCAAGAACCTAGTAAAGAAGATAGTATTGCGATTTTGAAAGGTATCAAGGGGGTTTATGAAATGCATCATGGGGTGACAATTGCTGATAGTGCGGTTATTACAGCTGTAGAACTCTCTAGTAAGTATCTTTCTGAAAGAAGGTTGCCAGATAAAGCAATCGATCTGATGGATGAAGCTTGTGCTAGTGTAAAAATGGCTATGACGAGTATGCCAGAAGAAATCACTGCAATGCAAAAAGAGATTTCTAGCTTGGAGATCCAAAGATATGCATTAGGAGCGGAAAAGGGGAAAGAAAAGGAAATTGCAACTATAGATAAAAAAATTGTAGATATCAAAGAACGTTATGAGTCAGCTAAGTTGCGTTGGGAAACAGATAGAAAACTTTTTGATAGGCTAAAAGAGATAAAAGAGCAAAAAAATCAGCTTGTTCATCAGGCACAGATAGCAGAAAAACAGGCAGATTATACTAGAGCAGCAGAGATTAGTTATGGAGAAATTCCTACCTTAGAAAGGGAAATTCAGCAGATAGAAGAAAATATTGAAACGGCAAAAAATGACGGAAACCTTATTATAAAAGATATTGTGGATGATCAAGATATTGCTGCTATTGTAGGAAAATGGACAGGAATTCCAGTGAATAAATTAGTGGAAAGTGAAATAGAAAAGCTGAGTCAACTAGAAAAATATCTAGAAAAAAAGATTATTGGGCAAAAACAAGCTGTAAGTATTGTTGCAAATGCTGTTAGGAGATCCAGAGCAGGACTCAAAGATCCTAATAAGCCGATTGGGAGTTTTCTTTTTCTTTGACCTACTGGGGTGGGAAAAACGGAACTTGCAAAACAGTTGGCTCTTTTGCTTTTTGATAATGAAAAATCTTTGATTAGGATTGATATGTCTGAGTATATGGAAAAACAATCAGTCTCAAAATTAATCGGATCTCCTCCAGGATATATTGGATATGAAGAAGGGGGACAATTGACAGAAGTGGTAAGAAAAAGGCCTTATAGTGTTATTCTTTTTGATGAGGTAGAAAAAGCTCATCCAGATGTTTTCAATACCTTGTTACAGCTTTTAGATGATGGGAGATTAACTGATAGTAAAGGAAGGACGGTAGATTTTAAAAATACGATTATCATTTTGACTTCTAATATTGCTAGTGATGTGATTATGGAGAAAATGCAAGAGTGAGAATCGGTGGATATGGAAAAAGAAATATTACCAAGATTACAAGAGTATTTTAGACCAGAATTTATTAATAGGTTAGATGACATAGTAATGTTTAATCCAATTAGTAAAAAAATGCTTTTAGATATTGTAGATATTCAGCTGGAAATTTATCAAAAAATGGTTGATAAAGAAAAATGAATAAAACTGACATTTACTGAGAATGCAAAAGAATTTTTGGCAGAAAAGGGACGAGATCCCCTTTTTGGAGCAAGACCTTTGAAGAGAGCATTACAAAAATATGTATTAGATCCTTTAGCGATGAAAATTATCGAGGGAGAATTTCTGAGTAGAGAATATTTAAAGGTGGAATTTGATTCTAAAAAAGATTGCTTATCTTTTGTTTCTCAAACATCTTAAGAAGTCCTCTTATAGGATTTCAAAGATCACTTTATTGTAATCAAGTAAAAAAACTGATACAATCAAAGTTTTTTTGTCTTTAGTTAGAAAGAGAATTGGCTTGCAAAACTATGTCTGAAAAGATAAACTATCAGCATCTGATTCAAAGAAATTTGAATTTTTAGTTATTTATCTTACTTACTAAATGGAATTACCTCATTGTCCAGCATGTGGATTTGAATTTCCTTATGCAGAAAATGATTTACGAATTTGCTCCAACTGTGCACATCAGCGAGATGCAAATGCGGAGACTGATTCTGGTTTAACTATTGTTGATAGTAATGGGACACCTCTCCAGGATGGAGATACGATTATTGTGATCAAAGATCTCAAATTCAAAGGAGGAGTAGTCAAAAAAGGTACTAAAGTAAAAAATATCAAACTAGTAGATGCAGATCATGATATTGACTGTAGAATTGATGGGATTGGTGCGATGGGACTCAAATCTGAGTTTGTAAAAAAAGCATAGTTTTTATTTTTTGAGAAACTTACGACTGAGATGTTGCGCCATATCCCCGTACTTGCAAAAGAGATTTATGAGTATTTACCTTGAGGGTGGAAATTAGGATTTGATGGAACCTTTGGACATGGAGGGCATGCAGAGTATTTTTTGGATCAAAGAAAAAAATCTGGCGCTCTGGATCAGCTCCAAATTATTGGAACGGATATTGATACTGCGATGATCAGCAAGGCAGAGCTTTTGACTCAGCACTATCAGGACTATATCCAGATTTTGCACGATTCTTATGCCAATATTGATCAGATTGCAGTTAAATTCTGACTTTTTGATTTTCATCTATTAGATCTGGGGGTCAATCTAGAACATTTCAAAGATACAAGTCGTGGGTTTTCGATCAAGGGTGATGCACCACTAGATATGAGATTTGACCAGCAAAAAAATATCCAAACGGCTTCTGAGCGACTTCAAACCGTCAAATCAGATGATTTACAGGTAGCTTTGATCAACTATTGAGATTTTAGTCCCAAAACAACCGAATACCTTAGCAAAGCATTATTAGAGCAGAGAAAAAAATCTGAATTTAAAACTACTTTTGAACTCAAAGATTTTCTCCTTTCGCATCATTTCAGTCAAAAAAAGATTGCAGTAATATTCCAAGTAATTAGAATTATGGTCAATCAAGAATTGATTCAGCTAGAGATCTTTCTGGAGAAATTTTCTGAGACACTCAAAAAATCTTGAAGATGCCTCATTATTACATATCATAGTATTGAGGATAGGATGGTAAAAAATGTATTCAAAGAATTGGCTACAGGAGGAGACTTCCAGCTGATCAATAAAAAAGTAATCGTTCCTCACTATACAGAAGTTCAAGCAAATAAAGCTGCTAGGAGTGCAAAACTCAGAATTATTGAAAAAATCAATTAAACTTCTTCTTGGTTTTTTAGCATTCCAAGTCCTTAGCTCAAAGCTTTATTCACTCGTTAGACTTTTCTTTTATTCCAACTAGTTATTATTTTTTTATGCAGGATCCCGAGATCAAAAGTTATTTCAATCCAGAAAAGCCCTTTGAGACTTTTGTAAATAATACGGTACAATCTTTTCACAAAAGTTATCAAGGATGGCTGATCTCTTATAGGAAAAAGCAGGATATGCGAAATTTTATCAAAATCTGAATCCTTTTTTTGGGATTAGCTTTTTTTGCTTTAATTTTTTTGATTTTTATCAATTTGGCTTCTACGAGAGGATATTTTCTCAGACTTTCTACAAGTCAGCTCAATACCAGCCAGGCAAAATCAGATATTATTAGACTAGAGATTATCCAGAAAAATAAAGAAAATTGGGACAATTTAGTCAATCCCAATATTAGATCGATCAAGGAAAGTGTAGAGACGATTTATGTTCCGACAGAAGCTTAATTCTTTGTTTGCTTGTTTACTTGAGATCTTCTTACAATTCTTTACGCAAGGTTTCCATCAAAAGCTGATCAAGAGAATCTTTAGGATGACTTGAAGAATCGCTGCTAGTTCAAAGAGAGGATTCTCCTAATATTTGAGGATCAGATTTTTCAACTTCTTTGAAATTGATGATCAATTTGATCGCATAGTAGCTGATAAACCCTTGGACTCCTAGATAGAAAAATCCTAGAGAAAAGAGCAATTGTCCTGAGAGCTGTGCCTGAGAGAGGAGGAAAAGATTGACCAAGGTAGCCATCCCCGTAGCGATAATCCAGGAGATCAGATCAATTTTTTTGATATAGGGTTTGATCCCTCTGAGCTGAGAGTAAAAAATCAGCACTCCACAAAAAATATTCCATGCAATGAGTCGAGGAAGCATGAGCTGGGTACTATTGTTTTTTGCCAAGATGATTCCTAGAAGGATAGAAAAATTGATGATCAATGCGATAGAAAATCTAGAAAGATTCCCAAAAATCTGATTTTTTTTGAGGAGGATCCCATTTCAGATAAACAGTCCAATTCCTATCCAGTAATATCCTCCAAAGGGTAAATTACCAGACAAGAGTTCTGAAAAATACAATGCAATCAACAGAAATAATAATCAGATATTGATCCCCTCAAAACTAACATTGAGTGCTGGGCTATTGTCTTTGAGGGTGAGTAAAAAATCCCAAAAAGTATTTTTTTTGACTTTAGCTTTTCCCAAGATTCTTTTCCCATCCAAAAGCTCTCTGATCCCGATACTTTCTTCTTTTTCTACAGTAGTTTTGAGTTTTTTGATATAATCCAAGAGAAGCAAAAATCCTAGATAAATAGCTAGATTGATGTTGAGGGCTAGGAGGGGAGCATCGACCAGATTCATAATGAGTAACAATATCCAGCTCAGAGAGAGGATGATGGTCAGGTTATTAAATTTAGTCTCAAAACTATAGAGTTTCCCAATGATAAAAATCAGCGCTAGGAGTGCTACTAGAGCGATGCTATTTCCTATCAATAATGTTGTCCAAATGCTTCGATCAAATCCTCCAAAAATACTACTCAAAATCCACAAAACAATACTGAGCGCAAAAAAATTCCCAAAAAGCTTTTTTCCATCAGGATAGGGAATAATATAGGAAAGATACCAAAGAATCCAGAATACAATCCCTAGGATACTAATAATGCTATTTTCAGAAAAACCTAAAAAACTACTAATCCCTCCAATCCCTAAAAATGCCAAAAAAGTAACTAGATAAAGTCCATAGTTATTGAAAAAATCATGTTTACTCAGTAAATTTTGTGTCTCAGAAAAGAGCTGAAAGAGGAAAAAAAGTAATAAAAAAAGAGGTATCAATCCCAGATACCAAAGCCCTAAAAGATAAAAATATCCCACAAAGGCAGCAACCACACTAGATAAAATCAAAACCAGCACTTTTATTCCAGCTTTTAGATTACTAAAAAGATTTTTAGGAGATAGAGGAGAATTGCATAAACCGCAACGACTCCAAATAGTATTCCGATATATGATTTGACATTCTTTGGACGAAGTTTTTGCTGTGCTAGAGAGAGAATGATGGCAAAGAGTCCAAAATAGAGGAGAAGTAATCCATAACGATCATTTCCAAAACTATCTCCTAAATAAATATTTAAAAAAGAAAGTTCGATAATCACAAAAAGCAAAAGAAAACTCAGGATTGCAAAGATATTTTCCCAGATTTTGAGTTTATTTTGCATAGCAGATTTGATATCTTTTTGGAGAAACTCCATCAAAGGTCTAATGATTTTGAGAGAATAAGAGACTCCTTCATCTGTATTGAGCTGAGCTCCGAGATCTCCCATGAGTTTGATCCTTGTCAGTTTGGTTTGTTCTTTGATGATATCGATATTGGATATCAAGCTCCCTTCTGTAATAACAAAGACTTTCCCAGGATCTATTTTGCTCAAGATGATATTCTGGCTTTCGATGATGAGTTTAAGTCCATGGTCCAATTCTTCCAATATTTTATCATAATTGGTTGCAAGTCTGAGTTTACTAATATTTGCTCTAGTATCATCTAGTTTTTTGAGTAAGTCCGGCTGGATGCTATTTCCTGCGATTGAGGTAATTTGATCAAACTGGTCAATGACTTCATCAATAGTCTGATGAGCTTTTTTGAGTTTCTTATTATAAAAAGAACTTTTTTGAGATTGATCCTTTTTTTCTTCTTCTTTTTTCTTGGCTTCAATATAACGCTGTTCTTCCAGTAGATGTTTTTGGATGATTGCTTGACTCTCTTCTAGAGATAAGGTATTGGCAAGATCGTTGATTTGCAATACTTTAAATTCTAATCTCAATAGAAAGGCCAAAAGACTATCAATCGTTTCGATATTGCTAATGATTCTCATTTGTTGAGATTTTTCCCCTTCTAGCAGTGCATGCGTTTTCCCAAAAGATTCTAGTGGTTGGAAATAATTTTCAAGTCAGATTACCACCACTTTTTGTTCGCTGAAAAAGTTTTTTATCTTTGAAATGTCAGGTTCTTGGATGAGAAAATCTAGTGTATAATTTTTTCCTGCTGCTTCTTTGATTCCGGTAAGGTGAAAAAGCATGATGATATAGTATTTTTGAAGTTAAAATTTGAATGCTTCCTTATTGTCTAATTTTTTGACTTATTCGTATCTTTAGTTTTGGCCATAGTATCTTTGAGATCAAAAAAAATTATTTTAAAATATTTTTAAAGCTAGATTTTTCTTTTTCTAAAAAATCTAAGAC
>CAYIZS010000028.1:0-10207 GCA_964367985.1 uncultured Candidatus Peribacteria bacterium | reverse complement strand
CTCCAAAAACATACTAGTCAAAGTTTTTATGATAACATAAGAAAAAATAACGATCAAAATACCAATAATTGCATTTTTGATAGCTTTTTTACCATCTCCTGCTTTCCCAGCAAAGATATTAGTTCCATAGAGATACCCTGCATAGATGACCATTACTCCACCGATCAGAATCCCTACTTGAGACAAAAATCTGACCAAATAAACAATATAATCCAAGATCGTAGATCGTCCCATTACTCCTGTTGCCATCTGCATACCAATATTTTTTCATTTAAGTTTTTGATATTCTTCTTTATAATTATCTATTACATTTTTTCCTGAAGTAGTATCTGCTATTGTAGAAATAATGTCTGCAGCTTCTGAACCACCTGACTCGTTTGCCTTGGGAATGATATGAAAATCATTTTGTTCTAGTGTAGTATTTCCTGCAAAAGTAGGAGCAATCATCAAGATTGATAATGAGAATAAGAGAATAATTTTTTTCATAATGAAGCTATAATAAATAAATGTTTCTTAACTAGTTTTATTTACCAATCTAGGAATAGATCTATAAATCTGAGTAAGATAGGTTGAGATCTGTTGAAAAATATTTTGGAGACTTTTTCCTCTCACCTCAAAGGTATAATCTATCTGATTTTGCATACCATTAGCAAGCAAAAGATTTGATTTGGAAATAATGGTATTTTTGATATAAGATGTTTCTTGATCTATAATTTTTGGAATAAGATTTTTATTACAAGCATCAAATAAAGTCAATGCATCATTTGCATTCAGATCTTTGTTAAACATAAAGGTAATATATAAATTGATAGAACAAATATTTTGATATTTGGTATAGAGACTCCATTCAGCATAATTTTTGATAATGCCTTTTTCTTTTTCTTGCAATACAATTCCATTCATAAATCTAGAAAGTTCTTCTCCTTGATATTTAATCAGTTCAAATTCTGGTTGATTTTCCCAATATTCAGCATACTTTTCCTGGATAGTTTGGGGCACAACCCCACCTGTCATTGCACCAAACTCATGCATCAAATCTCTCCATTCTTTTGCCTGCTTTTCAAGCATAGCATCTGAATAAATTTGTTTGTTATTTCACTCTAAAGCTCTCAAAGAAACATCTAATAATTGATCAAAGAGCATGGGAGAAAAAGGGAAACTATCTTTATCTCCTCGTAGAAATCTATCCTCTTTACAACTCTCAATACTTTTAGGAGTGTTGAGAAGAGTTTCTCTACAACAATAGGCCTTCATATTGATCAATGCTCTTTTAAAGTTTTCTTTTGGATAAACGCTTTGCATAAGACTATTTTTAAAAGTTGTCATCAATGATGAATTATATAACGTTGATAACGACCAATCTCCTACTAAATGACATTCATGAGCACTTGAAAAAGTGGAGACAAAAATCCCAGACAAGATTAATACAGTAAGCAATAGTTTATGTTTTTTCATCATTATTTTTCAAATAAATATATACTCTCTATTATAACTTCTTTTGCAAAAAATGCAAGTTTTTCTAAAGAGAAAATCTGATTTTTAGATTATTTTTTACTATAAGATTTGACAGTAAAAACCACTTGGAGTAGTTCTTCTCAAAAAGCATTTTCTAAAATAGTAATCGTGGTTTCTCCTTTTTCTCTATTGTAGCTATATTTTCCACGGAGAGATTTGTCTAAAGTACCAATATGTCCTGTTTTTGAGATATAGAGGAGAGGAGTATTATTTAACAAATAAGCATAACCCCCATCATAAATACCATAACTTCTCCCTTCGAGAGCTACCAATTCTCCTTTTTTTAGAACAATATTTTTGAGCTCTTCTGCTTGCAAAAAGAGATCAAATAATAGTTTCCTTGTTTGAATATCCAAGACCTTTACTAGTGGATAACCATTAGAAAAATCTACTTCTAATTCCACTTGATCTAAGTATTCAGGTAAAATAATAAGTTCTCAAGTATTTGGATCTAATTGAATCAATAGATTATTGTTTTGATCATACATTCCTATCATATTTCAATAATCCACCCGTTGTCTATCCAATGTTGTTTGTCAGATAGAGATCGCACTTGTTATCGTAGCAAATCCATTTTCAATTCCTTCAATATCAGAAATGATTCCATTCCTTAATCTCTGAATAGTTACATGTCATTTATCAATATCCATATCCCATTCCGAAGTAATTTTGAGCGGGCTATTGAGTCCTTCTTTCCATCATGAATATTGTTGGATATCAGTAATTTTAATTTTGGGAGTAATGATATCTAAGGTTATCGTATCCATCACTTGATTTCCTTCTGCATCAATCGCCCAAATAAGGTATTTTTCATTCGTTTTCTGAGTATAAAAGAGATCATTCAGACTTATTGTTCATCTTTGTTTATTGATATCAACTTCTACCAAAAGCTTACCATCCTGGATAATAGCTGCCTTTTTTACCTCAATATTATCCTCTCGATCGATAATCAAATCATAATAGGTTCAAACATATCCTTTTAGATATGTTCACTCTGCTACTGTTTCTGGAACCTTTTTTCTCAAGAGTGAAACACTTGGAATTGGAGGTTGATTGTCTGCGATTAGTTGCCTTCCTGCTACGATTTGATTACTCCAAGGAGAACGAACCTTATAATCATCTCCATCTAAAGCCAAAGCAGATATTTGAAGATACTGCCACTTTCTCGGTACTTCTACTAGAGAAGCTTTTGCTAAAGGATGTGAAGGGTTAAAGTATTTGATTTCATGAATCGTAGAACCTAGCATTGTCTCTATTGATTTTTTCTTTTCTTCGATGATGAGATTCTTTCATTCAATACTCGTATCATAAGGAAGAATTAGTACATATTTTGAATCTTTTTCTGTTTTTTCATAATTTTTTGCTATATTTTCACTCAGTCTCACAAGATAGCCACTATTATTTTCAATCAGACTATTATCTCGTGAAAAGGATAAAGAATCAAAAGTCTGACCAATAATTTTAAAATTCTTAACTTCCCAAGATTCATCCATTGTTTTTACTTTCTCATTGGATCCAAACAATGATTTTTGGGTAGTAGTATATTTGTCCTTATCTTTTTGTATTTGATCTAAATTGGGAGTAACCACACTGAGAGCTGCAGCTTGTCCTTTTTTTTGTGCATCTCCAGCAATTTTATAATAAACATTACGAGCATCCCAAGCAATAAAGTCTAAATCGCCATCTCTATTGAGATCTACTTGATAGTAACCCAAGAATTTTTCAGCATTATACTCAGAATTGATGATATTTATTCTATCTATAATAATTCATTTGATATGATTACTGTAATCAGTACTTGCAGTTTCTATGATTGCTGGATTTCCTATAATCTGTGCTAGAAGAGGTTTTTGGATACTACCGTCTTTAGAAGTCAAAATTTCTTGACCAGCATATTCTCTCACTACAATTGATTTATAGCTAGCTAGTGCTTTTTTCATAGCAAAAATTTTCTCATAATATACTGCTCTCTCACTGGCAAAAAGTGAACTATCATTTTTTATTTCTTCTAAACTTTGGTTGAGTCTATTCTCTTTGCTTTCTAGCAAGATACTATAAGGATTATTAGCATTATTTGCCAAAATATTGTTCAACTGAGGACTAGATTCAAAAAGATTTCCTGAAAAAGTAAGCTGTAAGGGCTGCTGTTGCTGATTTTGTTGTTCTATATTTGCTAAAAATCTTGGATAATCCTCTTTGATCAAGAAAGAAATATTAGAAATATTTTGTTGTTGTTCTTTAATTTTTGTCTGAATTGTGGATTCAGTATTAGAAAAGTTTTCTTTATTGATCATGATAGAAGAATCTACTTTTGCTAACTGTAGTACCTCATCAAGTTTTTGTTTTTCACTACTGTTTTCCAATAAAGTCTCGGCTTCCTTCAATTGAGTCAGAATTTTACTTTTAGTTAATCCTTTTTCATACGTTAGATCAAGCTCAAAATGTAGATTAATATTTCATTGGTCTACAAAATCCTGTGCACCTTGCATACCATCACTTACAGAATCTTGGAAATTGTCAGAAGTTGTATTGATTGGATTTGTAATATTTTTGTATGTCCAATTATTTAAATCATTTGCCATATTATTTAGCAAACTATAAATTCATTCAAAGTTGTATTCAATGTCCACATAACTATCTATCGCATAATCTACTCATTGTAACATCGTTGGCCTAAATAATCTCGTCATATCCAAGCTATCTACCCATGGAACCAAATAATTTCTCTGGGTCATTTGTTCGATTCTAGACTTTACAGCAGGCTCTGCCACCATACCCACCCCAGATTTGATGATACAATAAATTTTAGCAATTTTTTGCAAAATCTGAATCATTTTACTCAATTTATTTGGGAATTCTGGAATTTCTGGGGGAGGAGGTAAATTGGGAATACTGAGATTTACTGTAGGAATAAACGATGGTAAATCTGGTAATGTCGGTGGATCTGGCAAAATTGGAATATCGGGAAGTTCAAAGTTAATACCCAAAAGTACCGCTGGAGGAGTAGGAAGATTTGCTAATGTAGGTAAATGAATATTTTCTGGAATAAAGTTGAATCTTGGTAAAACCAAATCCATCCCTAGATTAATATGAGAAAAATCTAAAATCAGACTTGGAATTTTAATATTTGGTATCTCTAACAAAGGTAAATCTGGCAATAATGCATTAAATTTACAAGAATACTGATCATAGGTATCTACTCTACATTTACCACATTTCTGATTTCGATTGACCGAAAAATCGATTAATACTTGATAAGTTTTTATGACAGAAATGATTGTAATCAAAGCATCTGACCATTGAGAAATTCTACTAGCAAAAAGGTTAAACCAATAACTCAAATATCCAAAGGTATTAGAAATAATTCCAGATATTTCTGACAAATACCTCTCTGAGACATGTAGCCGTTCATAAATCTCTAATGGAAATTTTTTATATTTTTCCAAAACCTCAATATTTTTAAAAATTTGTTCGTTTAGTTTATCAAAATCATTGATCAATTGTAGATATTTTTGCTGTGCCTTTTGTACAGCCAAACATTTTGCATTCTCTTCTTCTGATCGTTGGGTTCTATCTACGTTGCAAGATGAAATTGTAGATTCTATCAGTGCACCCCAATCTTTCAAAATACTTGCATTCGTTTCCATCCAAATTCTAAGATAATTTGCATAGGCTTCAATCTCTTCTGGATAAATCCAAGGTACTCTAATATTGATGTTTTTAGTACTAACAGAAACTAAGTCTGTAGCATTTAATGCTCTTTTTAGCGTATCAAAGGCACTTTCTTGTTGGTAAGGATTTGCAATCTGATCTATTGTTTCTGCAGAGAAATCTTTCTCTGACAACAAGGTTTTGATCCCATCTTTTCATGAACTTTGAGTTTTTCTAAAAGGAGTAAGAATTTCATCCCAAGCATTGGATGCTCATTCACCTAAATCTGTTCCCGCATTTTTGATACTTTCGGAATAGGATTTGATAGTATTTGTTGGAGAAAGCCACTTACTACTATCAGTATCCAATACAAAATCATCTAAAGCAGAATTGATTTGAGAAAAACTCTGAGTCATCCCTCCTAGATAAGGAAGTTTTATCGTCAGACTAAATCTCAATAAATTATGTTTGATATACTCTACTTGTTTATCTAGCCAGCCCATGATTTTTTGTTGGATCCCTCTCTCTAAACCTGCCAAGATTTTATTTGGAGTGGTAGATCCTCCCAATATTTTAACTCCATCAATGGTTATCTCCACTCCTTGTTTGTCACTATTTCATAAAGAAGTACCTCGTGTAGAGTTTGGATTTGGAATAAAGGTTGTCATTGCTTCTTTGAGTTTTTCATCAGGATTCAGAGGGAATGGTTCATCATCTGGGATCAAGATTTCATCAAAATCATAATTTGAAGCATTACAAGTTTTAGTATTTCCATAATCAGCTGCCCAAGTAGTATAAGCAATATTATCTGGATCTTCAATTTCTTCCTCTTCTTCATTATTTTTACATGGAAGAGGAAAAGAAGTTACAATACAATTTCCCGCAATCTCTCCAGCAAATCATTTTATTTTAGATGCTACCCCATAAGGTCAAAAACAAAGTGCAACACCTACTTGGGCGGTTAAGGTAGGGGCTACATAAATTCTAAATTGTGATGTATTTCCTCAAAAAATTCCTCATGCTCCATTAAAATTTATTGGCCAAAAAGGAGGAATTGGAACTCAAGCAACATTTAACGGACCTGTTGTTGGGATAGAAAAAATAGGGAATCATTTACCTAAAATATTAGTCAAAGGAGGTAATGGAAAACATCACATTACATGATACTCTCCAGGAGCTAAAAAAGCCTGATTAAAAGGGATAGGAAGTCCTTCACAAGCATCATATTTTTTACCAAACACAAATCCATGACAGAGTCCATCTGCAATATCTTGGATTTCTTTTTCATATTTTCCAATTTCTTCGCTAAATAAGTCTGCTATTTTCAATCAATCAAGTACTTTGCTATCTTTTGCAATAATTTTAACATTTCTAAAAACTTCTTTTATTTGATCTAAAAATGGGATACTATCTGGATTTTGTTCTTTTTGTGACTCTCACATTTGTTTATTTAATTCTTCATTTGCTTCTACATTTGCAGTCTCTCTCCCAACCGTTTCTAAGTATGCTAAATATTGTAAATCTGCAGTATCTTTAGAAAAACTTCTAGCTCATCATCCATTATTGAAATAAGTTTTTTTCACCTTATCACATCCATCTTCTGAAACAATAGTGATATCCAAATAGTCATCTTTTTCTATTTGCAAAACAAATTCTGGCTTAAAATTTGGTGCATGTACATCTTCAATAAAAATTCTATCTGGGAAAAGAGGATTTGGTACATTATTTGCTTGGATAGGAGCATCCACTTCCACCATATCTCTTCCTGCTTCTTCTAGATCCAATACCTTTTCTAACCTTTCTATCGTATCTTCTATATCCTCTTCTTTAGTTCAAAATCCTGGAGAAAGAATAGGTTGAAGTGGTGGAGGTGAAAGTAATTCGGTAGGATCAAATTCACTATTTGAAACATCCACTTCTTCCATAACATCAGTAGTATCATTGATAAATGCAGATTTTTTTACTACCTTTATTTGGTCTACCAATACCTCTATTTGTCTAGATTTCCAACCCTTATCACACTTATTTTTTTCTTTACTGATATAAGCATCTTTCCCTCCATAAAATACTTTCACAAATCCTAGTCTATCTACAACAATAATATCTATTGCCCCATCCTTGTCCATATCTTCCATAAAAATTTGTTGTACTCCTCGCAAACTCATTTCATCTTCAATAGATTCTCTCGTTACATTTAAACAAACCGGATATCCATCTACATCAAACTCTCAAGCAGTATTGGTATATACTCTCATCTGATTTTTGGTATTTTTGATGATAATGTCTTCGTATCCATTTCCATCCACATCTCCTGCAAAAATCTTGTCTACTCATTCAGAAGTTAGCAACAAGGTCTTCATATCTACAAATTCTCAGTTTACATATTGTTTTAAGAGGTCGACTGTTCCATCGTTATACATGATAATTAAATCTCTGAGGCCATCTGCATTGTAATCAATATCTTGTACTTTGAAGATATCTTTAGTAGGGGAGTTATAAATAACCTGTCCCAAACCTCCATGATACAAAGAAGTTATAGTCTCTTCTTCTGCATCTCATCCTAAATCTCATTCAATTACAGGCACTTTTTTCGCCCTCTCTTTCTTTTCTATATTAGGATTCGTATCTATCCTTCTCAGTCCAGGATCTCCAATATTTATCAAAAATTCTGATCCAAAAGGAATTGTGGCTTCTCCTACACTCTGTCCTCCTCCAAAAAGAGTAATATTTTTAAAATTTCCTCTAAATCAGAGATATTCTTCTGGATAATGACTATTTTCTATAGAAGGAAAGTTTTCAAAAACTTGGTCCAAAGTTTCTGTCTTTGAAAAAAGGGCTATTGATTTTTGTTGATGGGAAGATCCACTATTAAATATTTTTGTAATATCATATTCAGTATTATTTATCAGATTTTTGATCACAGTATCTGCATCCATTTCGATATTAATCAAAACGACACTAGCAATCCTTTCTCCTTTATGAAACAATCCCCAAACATTATGTCCATCAAGATATTCATTAGTTATTCTCAAATCTGATCATTCTTTTTGGTCCCAAACTATTTCATCATTTTTATCTAAAAGTTTAGCATCTTGATGCCTCATTTCTATCACAGGAGAATAGATAAGAAGTGCTTTTGTATCACTAGTTGCAATAATTTTTTTAACATCTTCTTCTGATTTCTCTCAGAGAAAAATATTTATTTGTGGATTAAAATTAGGTATTTTCAGAGTCGCATAATTGTCAAAATCTATAAAAATTCAGCTCTTATCTACATGAGTATTAAGTACTAAATTATTATTGTTGGAAACCAAACCACTCGAATCGACAACAACCGAACTTTTCATTACTTTATTCGGAATTACAAGATTTGTAGTCACAGATAATGTACGAGAAGATTTTCAAATAATATCTTCAGAAAATTTTTTATTTTCAGATAAATAAGACCACTGATTTCACCAATCAGATCCAAAAAGGTTTAAATACATTATATTTAATCAGGAGTCGATCGCATTATTTAGAAAAAATTTTTCTTTTTCTTCTTCTGGCTCTTCTTCAACAATCTCTTCTCAGAAAACTAACACCTTCAGCTGTTTTTCAGGAAGTCCTGGAATAAATGCCTTAATAGTCTCTATCCCTGTTTTTTTTCCTGCAACAATCCAAAAACTTCCAATTCCAGATTTCAGATCAAGTCGTTTTATTTTCTTTAGACTCTCTTCTACTCCATTTTCATAAATCTTTTCCTTTAAAGCATAAGGATATAAAATAGCTTCTTCTGAATTCATCAAAACCTTAATATCAACTGGGATCGGACTACCTCATTCATCTATATATTTAATATCAATTTTTTTAGCGACAAGAGGATTGAGCTTTGCTCCAGGGCCAGATCCTAAAATTAAGGGTTCTGTTTTTTGTTCTATGTCAGTAGATTCTATCATTTCCAATTTTCCATTCACAACTTTCATGGTCTGAATAATCGGAGCTGCACCATGCATACCTGTTCAATAGTGATCAGTAATTTTAAACTCTACAACTCAATTTGCACCATAAGGGATGCGATATCCAAGGTTTGCATTTTGGAAATCATTGATTTGAAATTCAGATTTTTCTTCTCATCATAAAAATAAATATCCTTGATCTACAGCAATAGTATAAAACTCTATATCTCTAGAGAGTGCATTTCAAAAACGATCTTTTACTTCCAAGTCTATTGGTGTATAAATTCCAGCTAAAATATCTTTGTAAGGGAATAATAAAGAAAAAGAATGAGGTTTCCCAGGAGCTACTGGAATCATATGAGTTCTAGCTGAGCAAGTTCCTGATTCACAAAACTCTATAATAACATAAATAATTCCTGCAGTATTTTTCATTAATTTAATTCATAATTCCTCCTTTTTAAAAGGATTTACATTCAAAGATATTGGTCCATTACAACTATTTTTACCACCAATAGACAAACAATTGTCTCCTGTAGTTGTAACTCTGAGTGTAATATTTCAGAGATCTTTTGAAGATCAAAAGAGTATTTTTCCTGTACCAGATTCTAGAGAAATTTTTTGATTTTCAAATCAAATCTGAGTATATTCAAATATTTCATTGATCTTGGAATTATTATTTTCGTTATTTTCAGATTTTGGAAAATTAAAGATATTTGGGAAAATTTTGAGATCGTCTAAATAATCTTTTCCTTTGGTGGCAAAATCCTTCCAATCATTTTCTGCTCGATCTTTGATATAATTTTTAGCTCCAGAAAAAAAAAGAGAATCATCAAGTCCTGGAGCAAGGATATTTGCATTATTCCAACTCAAAGTAAGTTCAAATGGTTTTTTTTGTATATCAGCCCACCAACATTTTAATCCCTCAACCCAGGGAGAAGTCATTGTTTCGATATCAAAGACCAAGAGAGCTTCATTGTAATTAAATCCACAAGAATCAGTTTCTTCGTGAGTTTCTGTAACTGAATCAAGAGGATCTCTAGTATTTTTTACATCTCTAGCTAAAAGTAAATCCTCAGAATCCAGATAATCCATAATATTTGTTT
>CAYIZS010000027.1:0-10249 GCA_964367985.1 uncultured Candidatus Peribacteria bacterium | reverse complement strand
AATACGGATATCCCCTTTCATTAGGAGCTGGAGAGGTTAGTATGCTTGAACTTGCTGGTGCTTATGCTCATCTCACGAGAGAAGAGCCTGCGGTGATAGATCCTATTTTGGAAATCAGGACTTCTGATGGCAAGATCCTCTATGAAAAAGAGACAAAATTCCAAGAAAAAACTATTGATGCTGGAGTGATTTCCTTGCTTTGGAAAATTTTAGCTACTCCGAGCAATAGACTAGCAGGCTGGGTTGGTAAATTTAATGTAGCAGGATTCAATTATGCTCTCAAAAGTTGAACTTCCAATGTTGTGACAGAAAATGGTTCTCGTCCTAGAGATGGATGGCTTGCTGGTTATACTCCGAGCAAGGTTGTTTTGATGTGGGCAGGAAATGCAGATGCAAGTCCAATGAATAGGAGTGCTTATGGAGGGAATATTCATGAAAAAAGTATCAAACTATTCTGGAGTAAACTCTTGGAACAAAACTATATTAGCAACGAAGAGATCCCGATGAAAAATATTTCTAGTGTAAACATTTCTCGTGTTTCTGGGAAACTTGCTGGAGAAACAACACCTCAGGATTTAGTTGTTTCTAGTTTTGGTTGGAATGGTCATTTGCCAGCAGCAATCGAGGGTCCTATCTCTCAGATAGAGATCGATAATAGTTGTTTTGGAAAGGCGAGCCCTCTCACTCCTGCTGAAAATATTCTAAAAGGATATCTGATTTCTCCGAGCTCTTTTATGCCCAACAATATGGATCTAGAAGATATCAAAGAATGGAACAAAGCTAGCTATCTCTCCACTGGAGAAAATCAGACCAAGATTGAAGGACTCATTATCTTCAACGAAGAACCCAAAGAATACTGTGAAAATAGAACTCCTATGATCAATGAAGATCTGACTCTAGAGTTTATTGAATTACAAAATGGACAAAATTTTGCTCCCAAAAATACCGTGATTGTTTCAGTAAAATCCAATGAATCTGAAGCAATTATCAAAAAATTGACGATCAATGTGGATGGTACAAATGTAGGATCCAAGACCGTTTCTGGGAGAGAGGTTTTTGAGAGTATCAATGTAGATCTTTCTAATTTTTCAGAAGGAAAACATGATCTAGAACTTATCGTTATGGATGAAAATCGGCAGATCAATAGTAAAAAAATCTCAATAAATCTAATTTCAGAAGATCATGAAGCTCCAGTTCTAGTGAAAGATAAAAGTTTTATCACTCAGAATGAAGATGAAGGCTATCAGGTGGTTCTTTTCTTCTCAGATAATGCTTCTAGTGTAAAGGGAGGAAAAATTTTTGCTGCTGGATCAGATAAAGCAATCCATACTTTCAAAATGCAGATCGCAAATTTCAATACTACTGCCAAAGAAATTGTCGTAGAAGTAGAAGATTTATATGGAAATATCCTCAAAGAATCTCTGGATCTAGAAAATTTCTAATTGCTTTATTGCTAATCTTTTTTTAAAGGAAGAATGTTAAAAGAATACTTTGCTTTTAGTTCTTCTTTTTTTAATGCTCAAGAATTTTCAGGTTTACTTCCTCTTTTTTAATTGAAACTTTTGCGGTTCCTCAGATTGGGAAAGTGATCATCGGATTGGTATGACCAAAATCAACATTCGCTAGGATTGGAAGGTTTTTTAATTCAGCTTTATTTGCCAAAATGGTTTGTAATATTTTCAAATTCATCCCAGTGTTTTTTTGAAACCTACCGATAAGCAAAGCTCTGACTTTATCAAAATTTGGCTGATGAATGAGAGATTGTAAATCCCTATCAAATTCTCGTGCAAAGTATTCCCCCATAACATTATTTTCTTCAATAAAAATAATAGTATCTGAGAGATCTGGCATAAATTCAGTTCCTTGTAAAAGATTGAAAGTGCAAAGATTTCCTCCAAAAATTTTTCCTTCAGCTTCTCCTTCATTGATGATCCAGAATCCTTCGTTTGTTTGGATATCTCTCTGCTCTTGATCTTTATATCGTGCATCATCAGACCAAGTTTTTGAACTTTCTACAGAGAAATTTTCCTGATTTACTAAACACTTTTTGAAATATTCTAGATTATAATCAAACTCTTTTTGCATTGCCCAAGTAGAAAAATGTAATCCAGAATAAGTGATGAGTCAGATTTTGGTAGTGATTGCATTTGAGAGAGCTGTAATATCTGAATATCCACACAAAATTTTTGGATTTTGTTTGATCAAATCATAGTCTAGATACTTTAAAAGTTGGTTGGCATTAAATCCTCAAATTGCGGTAAAAATAGCTTTTACTTCTTTGTCTGCAAAGGCCTCATGAATATCTGCAACTCTAGAAGCTATAGAAGAAGAGACAAAAAGATCCTTTTCTTTAAAATTTTTTGAAAAAGAAACTTTGAAACCTTGTTGTTCTAGTTTTTGGATAGCAAGTGCAGTATTTTGAGGACCGAGAAGCTCTCAACTCCTAGAAGGGGCAATAATTCTGATTTCATCACCTTGTTGTAGTTTAGGAGGAATGATCATTTTATCCATTCGAGAGATAAAAGATTATTTTTAATGATTTTCAGGATCAAAATCTTTGAAAAAAGCTATGACATTAGGATAGAGTTTTTCTTTTTCTGCTTCTTCTTTTGTAAAAAATCTTAGCTCTTGGTATTCTTCTGATGGAACAAATTTTTGTATTTCTTGGAAATCAATTTGAACTTCATAAATGATATTTGCAATCCAGAAACCTTTTGGATTTTTAGAGCTAATGAAATAAGAAGGTATTTTTTTTATTTCTTTTGTTTGAATCCCAACTTCTTCCCAGAGTTCTCTTTTAATTGTTTCTTGCGGATTTTCTCAAAAGTCCAATCAACCTCCTAGCAATTCCCAAGATCCATTATCTTCTTTTTCTAGAAGTACTCTTTTTTCTTTGTCTAAAATAAGTGCTTTTGCACTGACTCTATAAAAACAATTTGGAATTTGTTCCATGATGATTTATGGGGGAGATAAAAATTTTGAGAGAAGACTTTAAATATCGATGCCTTATTCTAACCTAGAAAATAATTATTTCTTTGTTTTAGTCAAGGGATTTTTTTGAGATACTATCTTAGTATTTTATTAAATTCGATGTAATAAATTCAAGATTCCTCTACTTGATATTCTTTGAGAAAATAATATACTTCCAAAACACTTTAGACTTAGTTTTAAAAAATCTATGCTCTCAAATAAAATTCAAGTTCAGAATCAAATTTTGGATCGATATGTTCAGCATGGGAGAAAGTTTCCCTGGAGAGAGACTCAGGATCCTTATTTGATCCATATTTCAGAAGTGATGTCTCAACAAACCCAGATTGATCGTGTTCTCAAATATCGAGAAACTTGGATCCAAGTTTTGCCAGATTATCAGAGTTTGGCAGAGGTCTCAAAACTTGAGCTCCTTTCTTTGTGGTCAGGATTGGGCTTTAATTCTAGAGCACTCAGACTCCAAACCGCAGCTCAAGAAGTGATGGAAAAATATCAAGGAACATTACCTCAGTCAAAATCGTTATTGTTAGAACTTCCAGGGATTGGATCTTATACTGCGAGTGCGATTTGTGCTTTTGCTTGGAATCAAGAAGAAGCAGTCATTGATACCAATATCAGGAGAGTTTTGATCTTTTTGCTCAAATTAGATTCAAAGATTTCTCTCAAAGAGCTGACGGAGATTGCTCAGGATTTGATCCCTCAGGGGAGGAGTAGAGACTGGCATAATGCTTTGATGGATTATGGAGCATTGCATCTGACTGCACAAAAAACCAAAATCAGATCGCTGAATACTCAGAGTAAATTTGAAGGTTCAGATAGACAAGTCAGAGGTTGGATCATCAGAACATTGATCAAAGAAAAAGGAAATTTCCCCTACTCCAAACTTCAGGAAACATTTCCTCACAAAAATCTCAAAAAAATCCTCCAAGAAATGAGCAAAGAAGGACAAATTATTTGGAACAGTACAGAAATTTCCTTGCTAGAATAGTCAGATTTTTTTAAAAGTTCTGAGATAAAATACTGTAATAGTGATTTTTACTAAAAGCAAATTTTAGGGGGAAAAAGATTTTGAAATCCTCTTGATAAGTTGAGCGATTTATTTATATATGAAAATATGAGATTTTGAAATAAATTTCGTTCTGCTTTCAGAAATATCTCAATTATTTATTTATCATTATTGCTTCATGAAATCTTCTCGTGGTGATGCGATCAAAAGAATAACAGTCGTGATTATTTTTGGACTCTTTATTTCCTATTTGGTCTATCTTTTGATCAATAAAAGCCCCATTGTATCTGCAGGATATAGAGATTACAATCTTTTCCTCAATATTATCTTGATCTCCTTGTCGGTCTATATTTCTGTATTTTATGGGATTTATCCCATCAAGGTCAAATTTTCTAGAGCAACGCTTTTTGTGATAGGATTGGCAGTGATTATGATTTCCAAAGTAATTTTGGCAAATGATCCGATCAATGGAGTGTATATCTGAGATATTGGAAGCATTTTGGGAGTGTTTATCTTGATCACAGGACCGACCAACCTCCTCGTAGGCAAAAAAATCAAAAACATGATTGCAGAAAGAGATGTTGAAATCATTGAAGTATAAGTTGACCTTCGTTAAGTTGATAATCAAAAATAAAAAATCAGAATATTTGTATTCTATTATTCTTTTAGAGCTTTTGGCTCTTTTTGCGGGTGTAGCTCATCTGGCTAGAGCGCTTCCTTGCCAAGGAAGAGGCAGCGGGTTCGAATCCCGTCACTCGCTCCAAATAAAATCCATTGATTTTTGGAGGATAATATGTATATTTCATTGGTCTAAAAATGCCTAGGTGATGGAACTGGTAGACATGCTAGACTCAAAATCTGGTGGCTTCACGGCCGTGCGGGTTCAAGTCCCGCTCTAGGTAATTAGTACAAAACAAAGGGCTCAAAATGGCTCTTTTTTGTTTTTTTAAAACTTATAGTTTTTCTCTTGTATTTTTTGTAGATATTGGCATACTCTGGCTAGTTTTTGTTATTTTTTTTTCTCTGCAAAGATGTTTGGAGTGGTTATTGGATTTTTGGTATTTCAGATTTTTTATCACTTGATCGTGACAGTTTTTGCTTATGGACTCAATTGGATTGATCCTTCTCTTTTAGCGATATTGAGAGATGCTTCTCGAATTATTTTGACTGCTTTAATTTTTTTGCTCAATCTTAAACAGCTCAAAGCTTATTTTCAAAAATTTTGGAAAATCTGGCTAGGGATAGTAGTTCTTCTGTTTTTTGGAGTTTCTCTCTCTTATTTTGGTTTTCACAAAAGTTTGGGGGATCTTTTGATTGGGATCAAATATGGCTTACGATATTTGGTGATTTTTTTGATGGCAAGTGGATTAGGATTTTTTGCCCAGAAAAAATATCAAAAAGTTTCAGATTTTTTACCTAAATTGGGCAATATTTTGATCTGGATCGTCGTTATTTGACGGATATGGCAGCTCCTCAAGCTCATATTCCCAGACTTCTTTTTTTCTATCGGATATGGTAAATTGGATGATTTTGCTTTTGGGGTACAGCCTCCGATTTATTATCTAACGGGATATGAAGGTACTTTAAGATGGCAAGGAATTTTTGCAGGACCAAACAATTATGGTTATTTCCTGGTTTTATTTTTTCCTTTGATCCTCAAATTATTTCCGATTCGCTCTTTGAAATTCAAAAATTATACTCAGCAAGATTGGAAAAACTGGAGCTTTGTCCTTTTGTGGATTATTACCATTCTAGCTACTTTATCTAGGACAGCATTGCTTGGAATGTTGGTCGTGTGATTTTTGGTTTATTTCCCATTTTTGTGTAAAAATAAAAGAATAGTCCTTCCTTTACTATGAGGGATTATTTTGTTAGGACTAGGACTTTCCTTGCTCAAATGGGAATCTACTCTAGGACATCTACAGGCAAAGTTTGGAGGGATTGATCAGGTGATTGCGTCTCCATTGGGCTATGGATTGGGGACTGCAGGACCAGCAATTCATCATCAGGGACTCCTCCTACCAGAAAACTATTATCTTCAGTTGATGTTAGATATTGGAGTTTTTGGATTTATGCTGCGATGTGGAGTTATGTTTTTACTTTTTTGGTCTCACTATCGCTGTAGCCAAGAGATTTCAGCTAAAGAATTTTCAAAAGATCCTTTCTTGCAAATGCTGATCCCGCTCCAACAGGGACTTCTGGCTTTTTTGTTGATGGGGATGTTGTTGCATGTTTTTGAAGATAGTATGGTCAATTATTGGTTTTTTATCCTCTATGGATTGAGTATCGGACGACCAACTGCTTTAGTTCCAAATAAAAATCCCAAGAATGTTCTCCCAAATGCTTAAAAGAATAGATGCTGGCTTGGCTTGGCTGATGATTGGATTGATTCGTCTCTATCAAGCGACACTCTCTCCAGACAAAGGAATCCTTTCTTTTTTCCTCAAGGGGAGAGTCTGTTCTCATGAACCTCATTGTAGTGAATACGGCATTAGAGTGCTCAAAAGATACGGATTTTGGCATGGATTGTCCAAAGTCTCAGATAGAGTTTTATCTTGTAAACCCAGTATGCAAAAAATTTATGATCCTGAATATTATCGTGTAGTATTTTTTTCTTCAGCAGCAATAGGGGTTCCTTTTCTAGAAAAACTTTCAAAAGATCCGAGATATGAACTTGTGGGAGTCGTGACACAGGCAGATAAACCTGTGGGTAGAGGACTCAAACTCACTCCCAATATCATCAAAACTACTGCTCAAAATTTGGGACTTTCGGAAGACCAAATTCAGACTCCTAGCAAAATTAATCCAGAAAAATCTCTGGAAGCTAAAAATTTCTACGATTGGCTGCTGGCACTCAAGCCAGATTATCTTGTTGTGATCGCTTATGGGAAAATCTTACCTAAAGCTCTTTTGGATCTAGCTCCATTTGGTGCGATCAATGTCCATGGTTCTCTACTTCCCAAATATCGTGGAGCGAGTCCTCTCCAGTCAGTATTTTTGGCAAATGAAGAAAAAACAGGAATTTCCATTATGCATATGGATGAAGGGATGGATACCGGAGCAGTGGTGGATCAGCTTGCTTTCAAGATTGCTTTTGATTGGACCAGTCAGGATTTGATTAGTGCGATCCAAAAGCATTGACCAGATTTCCTCAATGATACTTTATGGTCCTATGCAAAAGCAGAACTGAGCGAACAAACTCAGGATAATTCTCTTGCGAGTTATTGTCAAAAAATAGAAAAACCTGATGGTAGTATTGAGTTAGAGAAAGATTCCTTATGAGCAATTTATGCTAAATATCGTGCCTACAAACTTTGGCCAAAAACTTACTTCTTTTGGGAAGGAAAACAAATCACCATTGAACATCTGATTTTAGATCCAGTGAATTTTGAAACTTATCAAGGAGAACTATTGCGAGATCAAAATTTTCATCTCAATCCTGCAATTTTAGAAATTTCTCTTAAGCCTGAAGGAAAAAAAGCAATGGACTTTCAGAGTTTTAAAAATGGATATTTGAAATAAAAAAAACGGAGTTTAACCCCGTTAATTTAATAGATACCATATTAGTTCTTTTATAGGAAAGAAAAGCATTCCTATAAAAAATATGGCGTAAGCGACCAAATGCCAAAGTTTGATCTTTTTCTCATTACCAATCCCCAATAGTCCTAAAAGGACGGATAGTACAGTGAGAATAAAATATCCAAGCGGAACTAGATTTGCATTTAAATCTAGATCGTCTAGATCTTCTTGGTATATTGCTCTATATCCCAATTCGTACTGGATTTTCGATGAGTTAGGATTGTCTACTTTATATTCCTCATAAGAAGGAATATAATTAAATTCTCCGTCTTCAAAGTTTGCTTTGGGACCTAAAGCTAGTGCTAAAATCCCAAAAATGATCGAAACTACTCCTAATACGATTAAGATGATCCCTAGTTTTTCTTTTAATGTTTTCATATTTTTTTTGGTTTTTAAGTTTTGTTATTTGATATAATATAATTATTTTACATAGAATGTCAAGCATTTGTTATTAGAAAAAAGCAATAAACATTTAGTGTATTTATTGCTTTTATTCGGTTCTTTATTTAGAGTTTATTGATTTTTGAAAAGTTCTAGGTTTGCAATAGCATCTTCGATACTAGCAAAATATTGCTCTCCACTTTTGATAAAAACTTTTTCTCCATTTTGTTGATATCCCAAAATTACTTCTTTGAAAAGTACCACCAAAACAGTTGTCAGATTTTTTTTCCATCTTTCAAAGGCTTTGAGATCATTGACCTTGTATTCTTCAAATTTTTTGTAAAAATCATTCCAAGAAAGTTTCATCCCAAGTGTTTTCATCACTCCTTTTGTGATAAAATTGAGTGAATTAAAAAAACTATCGATAAAACTATCAAAGACAATCCCAATCCTTTTTTCTTCTGTTAGAATACTAATTCCTTCATCTCCTTTCTCCAAAAGATGCTGCTGAATGGATTCTGCGATTCCAGGTGCGAGTTTAGCTGGAGTTTTGCTGGTTACCCCTAGTGGGATAAAAATCATTCCTCCATATTGCTCTTTGAAATGATCGAGGAGTTTGGCGATTCCTTTTTCTACAGATTGAGTAAGTAAGGGTGTTGCTGTGCTCATGTTATGATGATAAAAGATAAAAAATTTTTGTTTCTGTTTTTGTTTCTTGTTTGCTAGTTATGCAGCAAGTCTGAGGGTTTTGAGTCCTTCTTTTATTTGAGGTTTTTGAAAAAATTCAATTGCTTCAGCTAGTTCTCGTTTGTCTTTTGCATACTCTTCAATACTTATCCCTTTCTGATATGCTTCGCATGCTTGTACTAAAGCTCTAGCTCCTACTTGAGTTCCTTTTGGATGAGCATGACATCCTGCTCCCATGGTAGTGATAAAATCAATATTCCCCATTACATCGATAAATGGTCTGAGAAGGGTAGGATTGAGTCCTCCTGAGATGATTGGAACGCAAGCTTTAAATCCTCTCCAACTATCATCAGTGAGGACTACATCATTATTTGCATCTTTTTCTACAATATCGAGGAAGTCTTGATCATGCTCAGGAATAGTTCCCCAAGATTGATCGAAGATATGTCCAGTTTTTTTCATATATCTGATATTTTCAGCTGCAGTCACATCTTCTGCTTTGCTTCCTTGCATTTTCCCTACTCCTGCAGTTCCCGTATGGATTCCACTAGCTCCTGCTAGTCTTGCAAATTTTGAAAGTACCAATACTGAGAATCCAATGGGGTTTTCTGGTCTGGTAAATGCTCCATGTCCTGCTCTATGGAAATGGATAAAGACATCGGGATATCTTCTCCTAAGGGTTTGTACTGCCATCCATCCTGCAGTGATTCCATCGATTAGAAATGCATAACTTCCTGGCTCAAATCCTGCATTCACGATCATTTCACATCTTTCGATCATGGTATCAAAGTCAGCTGCTGAGACATTGAAAGAGTGTACTTTTTTTCTTCCGGTTTCTTTGACCGCTTTGTCCATTGCCTCTTTGACATGTTTTACCATTTTATCATAAGGAGAAAAATCCTGATTTGCTTGAGGTTCATCATTTTTTACAAAATCTCCTCCTCCTACCCAAAAGTCATAGCAAACCTCTGCATATTCAGCAGAAGTAAGTCCCATTTTGGGTTTGATAATCGTTCCAAGGATTGGTCTCTCGTAGACATCTAGGTATTTTCTCATATCATCTAGGCTATAACTTGGTCCATCGTATTGTTCTAGCATTGCTGGTGGAAACCATACATCCAAATGTTTCAGAGTTTTTACCTCTTTCATTCCAAATGGATTCCCTGCGATAAAGGTCAGGATATTTTGCACATTCCCTCCTCTATCAAAAAGTCTCCAAGGATAAGCGATCCATACAAGCTCTTTTTCTACATCTACTTGATAAACCAAAGCATTCATTTGTTTAGAAAAAGGAGTTTCGGTATTTACCAAAAAGTTGGTCCCTGTAGAAGACTCAGCCGCAACCTCACAAGCTGCTTGCAAAATATTGAGACTTTTGCCTGGCACAAGGTGTGTGGCCAAGAGCATATATTCCCCATTTTTTGGATTGGGAAGGTCCATGTTTACATAAGCTAGTTGGTGTTCATTGAGTGTAGCCAAAAGCTCTCTAGCATCATTTCTTTTTGTCATTTTTGTTGTTATATTTATAGAATAAAAACACTGTTTGCTATAGCAATTCTCACTATAGGCAGTATATCAAGTATAATCAGAATTTTATATTTTGCAAAC
>CAYIZS010000026.1:0-10317 GCA_964367985.1 uncultured Candidatus Peribacteria bacterium | reverse complement strand
GTATTATAGATACGTTTTATAAAGAGGTTATGCTTTATCCCTTAGTTAATCCACCAGAAGTTAAGTCACTAGATTTATCTAAACTTTACTTAAAATGAAACATTAGGTCAAATTTTTCTCTAGATTGTTTGGAAAATTCAAGCAAAAATTCTCCAATTTGTAAGTTTTATGTCAATGAATTTTTAGATACATTCCCATATTATAAATTAGATGCCCATTATTTAGATTTTAAAAATATTGTTTCTCATTTTTCCTCAAACCCTATTTATCATCAAAAAATCTGTTTTTGAATAAATAAAATGTTGCAATTATGAGCAGAACCAGATACTTTTTTGAGAAATATTGTTTATGATTGTGAAGATGGTTATAGAAATGAGTATCTTTTGTGGAATGATTTTGAAGAGATTAAAAAATGATTAAGTATTGGTTATATCAATAATGCTATATATGCAAATTCTTTTCTCAATTATTATAAGCTACTTTCCAGCCAACAATTACTTTTGAAACAGATAAGAGGATGAGAGTCTATTGCATCTCTATTATCTTCTTATTTATCTTTTTTAAAAGAATTTTTAATCAAGGATGCTGCTTCAAAAGAAGGAAATTTTTTCTGATCTTTTTATAAAGGACTTACTTATTGGTTTAATAATCAAATTTTATTACCAGTATTAAATAATGAAAGTTCTAAAATTACTAAAGAACAAAAAAGTGCACTACTAAATGATATTCTTATCATTAATAACTGAAATAAAAGTATGGGATTTGTTTGATTGCAAAGTAGTATTGAGGGAGATGTTATTGCCAATACAGATCAAAACAAAAGTACTGAAACTCCTTCTTTTGATTTGGAAAAATTATTTAAAGATAATTATCTCCCACCTCAGTTTGTATTACATTCTTCTACCCTACAATCATGAGGTAATTACTTGAAAGTTGTAGGAATTGATAAAAAGTCAGAATTAGATTTAATTTTACAATTAAAGTTTGAATGAAATATTTTGTATGTTGAAAAAATTGAGGTTACTTCAAATGAAAAGCTTGCAGATTATCTTAACATCTTATTGAAAAATAATCGTTATACTCTTACAAGAGTTTTAGGTTTAATAGAAGAGCATCAAGATATTGCAATAGGGGAAGTTGAAAAAAGTTCTTTATGTGTAGAGATGAAGGAAAAATATTCAGAATTTTTGTTTTCTTGTTCTCCAACTACTTTAGTTTTAAAAAATGAAGAAGATGTTTCCTATACTTTTCATTTAACAAACAATAAATTAGTCGGACTAAACATCTCTGATAAGATTTTGGAAAAGCAGATTTTGGCAAGTATTGAATTTTCTGAAATTACAGCAACAAATTCTAAAGTATGGATTCATAGTATCTTTTCTTATACAATAGAAGATGAGGAAGAGGGATATGGAATCAGAGCTAGTTTACAGGTTCTAGATTCATTTAGAACTTATTTGGATGTTGAACCTGATGATATTGTCCATGATCATGGTATTATCAGAGTTTATTTTACCGTTCAAAGTGTTAAATTTATTGCAAGATATGATTTATCAAAAAATATTCTATCTCAGGTTGGATTTGATGTTTGAGTTTGGAAAGATTGAGTAGTGATTAAGAATTTTGAGTTAGCTTTTTCAAAGGATGAATTAGAAAAAATCAATTCCTTTATTTTTGATCCTTTGGCCACGATAAAAAAGATAAATCCTACGGTCGTAGAAAAATATTTTGGTACTTGAACCACCTTACTTCCCAAAGATCAGTGGTAACTTTTTTACCATTAGACATGATTAGTTTTAAAGAATTTGATAATTATTTTATGCCCTGGGCTTTTCTAAAACTCCATTGATAATGCTGGTTCGCTCAACAATAGCATCATTGAGGTGTTCTAAAAATATTGCACTTTTTTCCAAAAAATCTCGGATATTGAGCCAGTAATCAAGATCTTTCTCTTTGTATAATAATTTATCTATGTAGAGTTCTTGTTCTGTTTGAAAGGTATCAAGTTTTATTGTTTCTGTTGGAGTAGGATATTGGATCCTTTCATTGTGATCCCATCAAACGATGTATTGATTTTTATTTAAAGATGGGTTTATTATTTTACTCTGAGAATAGTTGATGTTGTCAAAGGTTTCTTGTCTTTGTTGTTGTTTTTTTTGTGTAAGATCATTGCTGATAGGTGATTGTACGATATTGAATACAAATGAGGTAATCTCTGAAAATTTGAAAGTTTTAAGACTGCTATCCAAAAATTCTCTTTTCCTATTTCTGGTTGAAAGTTCTCATTTTTCTATGAGATTTTTTACTACAGAGTAAATTTCTTCTATAAAACTATTAATTCCATAGAGTGTTTTTGTACCTTTATCTAAAACTACTGGTTCGCTAGGAATGGTACAGAATCTGAGTCTAAAAGCTCACTCTTCAAGTAATGCAAAAGGATCCGGAGGATTTGGAAGTGATGGTGAGATTAATAAGGAACAGAGACAGTCCAATCTACATACCAATTTAAGGTCTAATGCTAGGTTATCACATTTTTCTGAACATTTGTTCAAGTCTTCTAGCTGATCTTTTTGTTCTTCGGGACTTGTTGTAAGGTTAGTTGTAGAAGATCATTTATTGGTAGAAGTTTTAGGAGAAAAATTATATTTTAGTTGTTCTATTCGATCGTTTTCTTGTATTAAATTGAGTAAATATTCTTCTAATTCGTTTTCTGAAAACTGATCTAAACTTGGAATTTCTTCTTCTAAGAAAAAAGGATCTTGATTTTCTGGGATATCACACTGATTAGGAAGAAATGGACCATCAGAATTATTTATTCCATTTGTCGATTCTCAGCTAATTTCCTCCAAAAAATCATTAATTTCTGGATCTTGAAAGATCTCCTTATCTTTATTATTTTCTCAGAAATTATTTAGATTTTCTTTGTTTGTAGTTGTTTTATTTTCTCATCAACTACTTCCTTGATTATTACTGCTACCTGAGGAGTCAGTAGTTATTCCCCCTTCTGAACTTCATTGAGAAGAAGATTGGTTTGATGAAAAAAGGGGAGTTCTATAAAAAACAAGTTCTAAATCTTCCTTACCCTCTTCTCCAAAAAGTATTTTTTTGATATGAATGATATCATAGAGGATATCAAAAGGGCTATCTTCAATACTATTGTTAAGGTATTTATCCATTCATTTGTTGCTATCATTAATGTTTTCTTGATTTTCAAAATAGCTAATTCCCTGAAGATAGAAATTGTTGACAGTATAATTACAGTCAAATGATAAAAGTTCACTTGGAGAACCCTGGATACAATTACTTATTTGATTGCAAATCTTTAAATAATCTTTTCATTGAGGAGTTTTGAAGTTTTCTATGTATTTTTTTTCTAGTTCCAGATCAATTTTTTTTTGAAAATTATTATTGCTAAAATAGAGGATCGTTGCAATATTAGAAAAATTTTGAGCACAAGATGGGAAAATTTCCTCGATTCTTGTTTGGGCAAATTCGACTCAGTATAAGAGTTTTTTTATGGATGTTCGTTGATTACTTTCAAGATTTTGTTTGAAAATATTAAATTGTATGCGATTGTTGATAATATTCTTATTATCTTCGTTTTCTTGATAGGTTTCGCTTCGTTCTTTAAAAAGTCCATTGATGTTTTTCTGCGCATTTATTGGTTGTGTAAAAATTATTCCACATACGAGGATGATCCCAAAAAGAAGTCAGAATTTTTTCTTATTTGTCTTGAATTTGGACATTTCTTACTTTTTCGTAGATATTATAAAAAGGAGTGATCAGTTTGCTCATTCATTTATCTCTCATACGCAAAAGATCTTCTTGGTGACTTAGTAATCCGATATGGATCATATAAGCATTATGAAAATCTAAGAGATCCCTAATGCTTGCATGAATTGTCCTATAGACTACATTCAAATTATTTGGAATTTCAATCAATTCTTGTTGTTCTAGATTAGTAATATTGTTTGGTTCTCTATCAGAAATGTATTGATTATAATAAGATAAGAAGAGTTGATATCGAAGTACTTCATTATAAATTAGATTTATAAAAGGTTTTAATCAGCTTTCAGTCTCTCCTACCGTTCAGCATAAAATAATATCATATTCATCTGGATATTTTTCAAGATCACAAGTTCTTAGCGCGATACCTTTTTCTCTCTTTTGGGCTTGTTTCAAAAGATTATCAACATTAAAGATTTTTAGTTGTTTTAAACTAGTGTAAAATCATTTGATATGCCCCTCCCAAATGTTGCAAGTTTTAGGATAATTGTGGGTTTTATCACTACAAAACCCTTGGATCATAAATGATTCGTAAGCTAAATCATCTATTTTTTTTTGTATCTCTTTATTGTCTGTAGCAATAAGAGTTAATCCAATACTACGAGCTTGCTGGAGAATAAAGAGTTCTTCTAAAACATCATTCAGAATTTTGTTAGTTATGAGAGGGATATTACAAGTTTCTTGATATTTCTCTGGACAATAATCTTCATATCATAGTTTAATGAATTTGCTATATTTGAGATATTGTTCTTCAGATTCCCCCAAAAAATCTGAAAATTTTTCTTGGTGTTTGAGTCCCTGATTATTACACAAAAGATACAAAAACACAGACTGCCTTGCATCATAATTTCGGTATCTAGAACCAATTTGGTTAAGATGGTTTGGATCCAACATTGTTTCGCAATAGTCATTAATTAGATTTTTTTTACCAACTGACCTATTTTTCCCTCTTACTAATTGAGTATTTATTTCGTTGATAAGGTAAGAAAATGAAAAACTATTTGAAAGATCATAGTCAAAAGAAAAACTTAGATTGTTACTTACCAATCCTAGAATAAGTAGGGTGATTAAACTAAATTGTAGTTTTTTCATCTTTGTATTTTGGGCGCTAAATATGGTATAGATTTTATGGAATATAACATCCTTTTGTCCCTTTATTTTGTGCTTGAAAAGTACATCGTTGGTTTAATACATATCTGAGTCCATGGTCTTTATTTCCAATACTATAAATAACACGTTTGATGCTATTGGAGAGTTCTCAGAATTTAAAGGTAATCCCTGCTGGGAGGGTGTCTTGGCTATAATATTTATCTAAATTTTGCTCCTGCTGTAATCTTAAAAGTCAGCTAATCATTGCTAGATTAAAAGAATCTTTGGCAGATTCGTTTGGAAACTCTTCTTGGAATTTATTTAAAATATCTTGGGCATTTCTTTGTTCTATCAAACTGATAATTGAATTGGCTTCTTGAAGGGATAAATCTTTTATTAATTGTTTTTCTAGATCTTTTTTTGATATTTTATCTCCTTTTTTCAGAATACTAGCAGTTCCTGCTCTAAAATTTTTGAATGTTTTTTTGACATTAGCCCATGATTGACTTGAATTCTTTGCAAAAATTTTAGCCGTATCTTGGATGTGGTTGGCCGCCGTAATACTACTGTTTCTTATATTATAAAGATTGTTCTTCATATCCAAGAAATTGTTTCTTGTTTGTTTGGATATGTTCAAAATTGATGTTTTAGTTTCTCTCGTCATCTGGGAGGTTTTGAGGCCATAAACACTTCTTAGTAACTCTTTTTCTCTTTCGGTTAGATAGGGTTCTGTGTCTTTTCCTTTGATATTATTCCAAACTCCTTTTGGAGTGAGCATCAATGCTTCCCGAAGATTAATCCCTGCTTGCTTGATTATTCCTCGAGAGTTGGTTGTTTCTTCTCAGAAATTTTTAAAGATTCCTTTGGTATTGGTAGAAAATTTTTGAAAAGATTTATTACACTTAAATCCAAATCATGCTCTGGTTCCGATATAATCATTTTTTATTTTATTAGCCCGATCTGGATGAAAATAAATTGTAAAATCAGGTTTATCTTCACTTTCAGCTTCGGTTTCGGTTCCTTTTAGGAGCATCTTTTCATCTGGTTCCAAAGATATTCCTCGCAAGAGAAAGTATTTTACTTTGGTATTTTGTCGTCCCAGAAAAGAAAGCAAATTCGCATAACTTGTGTTATTGTTAAAATTGCTATTGTTTGAAAATAATCCTTGTTGTTTGTAATACTCTATCAATTGTTGAAATTCTTGAGTATTAGATATTTTCCTAGTGAGAAGATCATCTTTTCATATATAGTAGATAAGTTTACTGACTTCTCGTTCCAGATCCATTATTTTTGCTCGATCTCTGACGATAGGCCTTTCAGCAAAGAGTATTTTAATTGTTGAAAAGGGTGAACTAATCGCTGTAGTTACCGCACTTACTGCAAATAAAAGGCTTGTAGTAGCTGTTTGAATCAGGAGCTTACTAGTACTATTCCCTATATGAGCAAGGATATTGGTGATAGTATTGTTGGATTTTAGTTGTAAAACTCCATGACTAAACAATCCAGATTCTAGTTGTCCAATATTGGCACTCTCAAGAGGAAATGTTTTTTTGGCAATGAGGTTAATAGCTTCTCTTTGAAAATCCAGAAAAAGCTGCATTGATTCTGGAGTACTCGAACAAACCAGTGGATAATCATTGATATTGGAATTTTGGCTTTGAGCAAAAATAGGATAGGGAACGATATTCCCCAACAAAATAATGGTCATAATCAACCAGACTCCTATTTTTTTTCTTTGCATCAAACAAATTCAATATTAAATTATGCTTTTTTTGATTTACCGCTTTTATCTCTTGAAAAAAAGAGTATTTTAATTATATACAAATATGATTCTTTTTATCAAGTAAATAATACATTATTATGGATTTGAAAAATTACGAGCAAGCGATGCAAAAAGCTTTAGATTTTCTCTTGCGTGAGTTTTCTGGATTACAGGTTGGGAGAGCTACGGGTTGATTGGTAGAAAATCTCAATGTAGATACTGATTATGGGACTATGAAACTCAATGCTTTGGCGCATATTACCGTTATGGATACAACGACCCTCAAGATAGAGCCGCGAGACAAAAGCAATGCAAAGTCTATTACCAATGCAATTTATGAAGCAAATCTCGGAGTAGGAGTTGATAATCAAGGATCTCATATTTTGGTAAAAATTCCAGCATTGACTCAAGAGAGGAGAGAAGCAATTACCAAGCAAGTTAAAGCAATGGGGGAGGATACCAAAGCACAAATTAGATTGGTGAGACAGGATGCGATGTCTGTTTCCAAAAAACTTTTTGGAGATAAAGAAATCTCAGAAGATGCTCACAAGGTAAATGAAAATAATATTGAAAATCTGACTAAAAAAATGAACCTCAAAGTAGATGAGCTAATAAAAGTAAAATCTGAAGAAGTGATGAAGTTATAATTTTTTATTCTTTTTTGATACAAAATAGATGAATCGATTCAAGATTCTTTGGGCAGAAATCCTTTATCGCCCGATCTTCAACTTATTGGTAATTTTTCTAGCAATTTTTGGTGGAAATTTGGGACTTGCAATTGTTTTTCTTACCTTAGTGGTGAGATTTGCTTTGGTCAAGACTAGTATTGCTGGAGCAAATATGGGAGCAGGAATGTCCAAAATCCAACCAAAAATGGAGGAAATTCAAGAAAAATATGCGGATAATCCAGAAAAAATTTCAGAAGAAACGATGAAACTTCTCAAAAAAGAAGGAGGAGCTCCACTCAAAGGGTGTCTAGGAATGTTGATACAATTACCAGTATTTATCTGACTTTTTTTTGTGGTTAGACAATTTGTGGCAGGGACTGTTCCTGCAGATTGGCTTTATAGCTTTTTTTGGAGTTTTGGAAATAAGTATCTAGATGTTGCAAATATCAATGCCAATTTTTTGGGAATTAATCTTTTTGAAAGTGGAAACTGGATCCTCACAGGACTAGTTGCTATCCTCAATTATATTCAGTTTCAATTGACGAGTCTCACTCAAAAAAATACTCCAGCGCAAAATTCAAATATCCCTGGAGTAAAAATGCCAGATATGTCAAAAATGATGGGAATGATGAATATTATGATGACTGCGATGATGGCAACTTTTGTGTATTCTGTAGAATCAGCAGTAGGAATCTATATTCTCACTACTTCAGTATTTAGTATTGTACAGTATGGTATTCAGTATAGAGTTTTGCTCAGAGCAAAATGGGATAGTATTTTTCACAAAGATAAACCACAAATTATTTCTAAATAATTCAGAATTTATTTTTTTTAAATTGCTATCTATGGCAAGTAGGACCAATAAACAAGGAATTGCAAAAAAGAAAGCTCAACAGCAAAAACAAGCAAGTAGACTAAAGGGAGCGAAAAGATTTGATTATCCTAGGAGAAAATTGGATTTAGAAGAAGCAAAAATGCTTTGAGTCGTTGGAGAATGGGTTAATCCTAGATGAGCTACCTACAACTGGTTTTTGAGAGGAAGAAAAGTCTGCTGGGAAACTAGGATGAGAATTGATCCAGATGGATATAGATATATCAGAACCCCTTCTGGAGGTTCAGAAATGGTTTCTTTACCTGCTTCTGGTTGGGTGAGAACTAAGCTTAAAAAATCTTTGAGAGCTAGATAGTTTTGATGTAGTAGTGTTTTGAAAAAAGTAAAGAGAGATTGTGCTATTCAGTCTCTTTTTTTTGACAAGAAAAAAACTTTGCATATACTTGATACTGAAAGTTTTATTTTATTTTTTATATCAAAGTGATGGTTGCAAAAACAAACAAACAAAAAATGGTGAAAAATGGATTCAATGAAGCATCAGAATCTTTTTATTTAGCGAAAGTTCAGCTCCTAGATATCAGAGATGGAGAAAAAAAAATCGTCCTCCTCAATCCCAAACAAGCTACCGCTTTTGGGATCAATATCCATGATAGAGTGAGCTTGATCAGAGAAAATGACGAAGAACTTGTAGTAGAAGTTGGTTTTTCATCTGCTGTTGCTGAGTGATATGTGGCGCTCTTTTCTGATGTTGCAGAGCAGATTTCTTTTAAAAACAATGAAGTGATTGCTATCAAATTGGCAGAAAGCTCAAGTGTAGCCAATAATGCTATCAGGAAAAAAATGAAAGGAGAGGATATTTCTTATGAGGAAATGTTTGCGATTATCAAAGATATTTCAGAAAATAAGCTAGATGAAATTATGATGACCTATTATGTAGCATCAAGTTTTTTCTATCCTACGACAGATCTAGAAATGTATCAGACCGCTAAAGCGATGGCAGAGACAGGAGAAACCTTCAGCTACCCTAAAGGAGAAATTGTTGCGGACAAGCACTGTATTGGAGGAGTGCCTGGAAATGAAACAACGATGATCTTGATTCCTTTGATTGCTAGCTTGGGGATCAAAATTCCTAAAAACTTTTCCAAATCCATTACCTCTCCAGCAGCTACGGGAGAATGTGTAAATGTTTTGATGGATATTTCTTTCAATAAACCAGAAATAAAAAAACTAATTCAGGATTTAAATTGTTGTTTAGTTCGATGAGGAGGATTGGCATTAGCACCTGCGGATGATAAACTCATCAAAGTGCAGTACCCTCTCTCCATGCAATCAAGAGCAAAAGTAGTAAGTTCGATTATGGCCAAAAAATATGCGATGGGAATCACTCACTTGCTCATAGATGTCCCTGTTGGACCAACTGCTAAAGTTACTACCATGGAAGAAGCAAAGGATTGGAAAAAGAAATTTGAATATGTAGGTAAAAAACTCTGAATCTTGACTAAAGTTGCGATTACTCCAGCAAATGAGGTGATCTGAAACGGAGTAGGGGCAAAATTGCAGGTTCGTGAAGTATTGAGAGTATTACAACAACATCCTTTGAGACCAAAAGATTTGGAAGAAAAGACCTTGTTGCTAGCTCAGGATATTATTGAAATGGTTGGTATAGCAAAAGGGAAAGCTGCCTATAAATTGGCAAAAGAACAGCTCAGTTCTGGTAAAGCTCGAGCAAAAATGCAAGAAATTATCCAAGTGCAGAGAGGAAACCCTGAAGTTACTTCTGAAACTTTAGAGCTCTGAAAAGCTACTCAAGAGATGCTTGCGGAGAAAGATGGAAAAGTTACTGCAATCAATCTCCATGATGTAAACCTTGTTTGTAGAAAGCTAGGTTGCCCAATCATTGATGAGGCGGGAATGTACTTACACAAAAAAATCGGAGATCCTGTAAAAAAAGGAGAGCCACTTTGTACGCTCTATGCAGATGATACTACGAAACTTGGCTTTGGAGTGCAGAGATTTAAAGAAGGAAATCCATTTGATTATTAGGATGGAAAATATTATCATATTTATTAAAGCTACTTTTTAGTAGCTTTTTTTTTATTTAAAAAATAAATTTAAGCTAAAACTACTCTTGAAAAAATATTTAGAAATTATTATTGAATATGCCAAGGAAACATTTATAT
>CAYIZS010000025.1:0-10484 GCA_964367985.1 uncultured Candidatus Peribacteria bacterium | reverse complement strand
CCATTAGCATAGTAGTTCATATCTTCATAGCGGCGATACTGTGCAGATACGACAAGTTTTCCTCTCTCCAGAAAGTGTTTTGCGATATCTACGGCACTGAGCATCAGCCCTCCTCCGTTTCCTCTCAGGTCTAGGACAATGCCATCGATCCCTGTATCAATAAATTCTCTGATTGCAGCATTGAGGAGTGCCTCTGTCTTTTCTCCAAAGACCAAGATTTCAATAAATCAGATTGACTGATTTTGTACTTTTTCGATACGATATTTGAGGGAAGGGATCTGGATAAGTTCTCTAGTTACCGTTACGGTGAGATAGGATTTTTCTCCTTCTTTATCGAGTCTTTCAATCATAAGATCTACGGTAGTCCCTTGAGGTCCAGCAATCCTTCTGACTGCTTCATAAATATCAATCTCTCTCGTTTCTCCGGTATTGATCATTACGATTCTATCTAGAGGTTGGATTCCTGCTTTGAATGCAGGAGAGTTTTTGAGCACTTCTGCTACCTGGATATAGTATTCTTTTTTTTCTATCACTGCACCGATCCCTTCAAAATCTGTTTCTCCTTCCAATTCTTGACTCAGTCCAGACATTTGTTCTGCATCGAGATAGAGGGTATAGGGGTCATTGAGTGCATCAACAAATCCTTTGATTGCTCCTAGTTCCATAGCTTCTTTTTGATCTACAAGTTTCTGATCATCAAAATACTCTTTTGTAAGGATTTTTTCTACACTAGAGATCGCATTTTGAGATTTGGATTTGAGCGCTTCTATTGGAGAGAGGGTAGTATTTGTTCCTTGGGGACTCATCCACTGTTGAACCAATAAAACTCCTAGTATTCCGATCAGGATTCCGAGAAAAGCTATCATCAGTGATGATCTGATTTTTTTGATTTGCATTTGTTTTGATTTTGAAGATTAAAAACTTATGCTTGAGTCTCTTATGATCTTTGAGAGACCTTTTACATCAAATACTATAGTTTTTTATCTTTATTTTGCAACCAAAGCTCAGTATTTATGATCAACCTCAGACCCAATCTCTATGATTACCTCAAAATCCTTGCTATCTTGACCATGATTATCGATCATGTAGGTTATTATTTTTTTCCAGAAATCCTTTGGTTGAGGTTGATTGGGAGGATCGCATTTCCGCTGTTTCTTTTTCTGGTAGGATTTTCTGGATCTTACAAATGGAGATGGGATCTGTTGATCTGGGGATTGGTGCTCTGGATCGCTCAGCTTTTGTTTGGATTTTGGCAAGGATCTCTAGATTTCAATTTCAATATTCTGATTTCTATTCTCGTAGCGAGATTGGTGCTTCGTCTTTTTGATCAAAAGCCTACAGTGATTATTTTTATTCTGATCAATCTCAGCTTTCTCCTTTTTCATCCATGGTTTTATGAGTGAATGGATTATGGTTCTTTTTCGGTCTTTTTTGCATTACGAGGATATCTAGCCAAACATCAGTCCAAAAATTGGACCTTTATAGCTTATGGAATCTGGATTTTTCTTCTCTTTTTGATCCAAACGATTGGGATTTTTGATTTTGGTTTTCGTAGTGGAAAGCTCTTGATGCCGATGATTCTGCTTGGAATTACTCTCTTGCTCTTTACAGGTTTTTCTGTCCTTAGAAAAAATAATTATTCACTTCGTACCAACACTTGGCGAGATGCTCTAGCACTGTTTATTTCAAAGCACGCATTATTGATTTATGTTGTACATATTCTGATTTTTGCTAGTGGGTCTTTTCTCTTGAACTACTTCGGCTAAAAGCATGGAAAACCTTTCAGATTTGTCTATACTTTCAAATCACTAACTTTATTTTTTATCATCTTGATGCAGATGCAGAAAAAAACCATTGTTATGGCAGGAGGGGGTACGGGAGGACATGTCTTTCCGATCAAAAGTCTAATCCTCTATCAGCAGGAGCATCCTGATTTGGCTCAGCAGGTGCAAGCTATTTACCGATTTGGTACCAAAAATTCTCTCGAAGAAGAAAACTGTATAGAGCTCCAAAAAAAACAAAAAAATCTGTTTTTTATTCCCATTGTTTCTGGCAAATTTCGTAGAGAAAAGAGTTTCAAATCCTTACTACTTAATGTGAGAGATCTTTTTATTTTCCTCTGGGGAGTGCTAGTGAGTATGTTCAAGCTGTGGCAGATCAAAGCAGATATCCTCTTTTGCAAGGGAGGTTATGTGGCATTGCCGGTGGTCATCGCAGCCAAAATACTCGGAAAGCCAATCTTAGTTCATGAGTCAGATGTTCTTCCTGGATTGGTCAATCGTATCGCAAATAAGTTTGCAAAACATCGTTTCACAGGATTTGATGGGGTCTTTGAGTGAGCAGAAGTGATCGGACAGATTCTCTCTGATGAAATCCTCCAAGGAGAAGCTGAACTTAACTCTTCAGCAGTTGATCCTCAGACTCAGGTCTTGGTGATGGGAGGTTCTCAGGGATCGAGAGATTTGTATCTAGGATTAGCAAAGATTTTAGCCGAAAATCCAGAGCTTGCTGAGATGCATTTCACGATTTTATTGGGCAAGCTCAATCATGAGTTAGCTGAGCATTTCAAAGATTTTTCTCATGTAGAGACGATTGATTTTGCTTCTCAATCAGCAATTGGTGCACTTTATTGTACTTCAGATCTCGCAATCACGAGGGCTGGGACTACTGCATTAGCAGAGCAGGAGCTTTTTGATCTCAAGCTTTTTATGGTACCAATTCCTTGGACCCATGATCAGTTTGATAATGCTCAGTGGTATGTAGAGCATCATGGAGGGATGCTTTTTGATCAGAGGTCAGAGGATTTTATTCCTCAGCTAACAGCTCAACTTTTAGCTCATCGTCATTACAAAAAAAGCTTCCAAACAAAAGATAGAAAAAGTCTGATTGCCACTGCCAAAAAACAAATTTGGAACCAGCTTTTGGACTAAAATATCTTTCCATAAAAAAATCTGATTTTTATTCTATATTGAAAACATTGAGATGCAAATAGTCTTTGTCGGTGCAGGAGGTACGGGAATGTCCAATTTGGTTCATATTTTACGAGAACTAGGATGGCAAAATCTTATTGCCATTGATAGTAGTGAAAGCGAGCTTTTGGAAAAACTAAAAAACAAAGGGATCAAAACGATCGTTGGTCATGAACAGTATCAGGTGCAGGCAGAGGATATTCTCATCTACTCACAAGCAGCCAAAGAGAGTCCAGAAGTACTTCGTGCTTTCCAGCTCAAAAAAGAAAAACAACTTCCGCTCAAAATCTGGAACTATTTTCAGTTTTTAGGAGAGATTTCCAAATATTTCACTACGGTGGGATTTGCTGGGACCAATGGCAAAAGCAGCTCAACCAGTATCGGAATCTTTGCTGCTCAGCAACTCCTCCCAGATTTTGCCTTAGGGATTCTCGGAGCATTGATTCCAGATTTAAACAATCAAGGTTACTATCTCGATTCTTCTAAAAATTCAGAACTTCGTCAGATTTTTTCTTTTATCCTCAGTGGCAAACAGCTCCCTTATGAGCTCGTCAAAAAATATCTTTTTTTTATCGAAGCTTGTGAATATCGTAGACACTTCCTCCTTCTAGATATTGATTATCTCCTGATCAGCAATTTAGAGCTAGATCATACGGATTATTTCCAGGATGAGAAAGATTATCTCTCAGCATTTGATGCCAGAGTTACAAAAACCAATCAAAAAGTCTTTCTTCTCGCAGATGAGCCAAGTGTTCAGCTCTTACAAAAATCTGACAAATTTCAGATCGTTCCAACGCAGCATTTTCAGCTCAATCATCTTCGAGGGAGGCATACGGACCACAATATTTCTTTGGTGACAGCGATGCTCCAAAGTTTTGATCCAAGCATTGATTCAGCAAAGATGGAACAGGTTTTGAAAGATTTTCATGGAACTTGGAGGAGGATGGAATATCTTGGAACTACTCGCAAAGGAGCAAAGGTCTTTAGTGATTATGGGCATATTGCTTCCTCTTTGGCACTTGGATATGATACGCTCAGAGAAAGATTTCCTGATCAAAAAATTACCCTCCTTTTTCAGCCTCATCAGGCCAAAAGGGTTGTAGATGGATGGGATGATTTTCTCCAAGCCATTCAGCTCTATGATCAGAGATGTATTTACCAACTCTATACTGCTAGAGAACAGCTCCAAAATTTTACCCAAACTCATCTTTTTCAAGAGCATCACTTTGATTCTTTTGAGGCATTAGGAAACTTTTTTGCTCAGAAAGCTGATGCAACTTATCTTGCAAGCTCAGAATGATTGCCTGCTTTTTTTGATGAGAGGGAGAAAGATGAAATTGTAGTAGTTTTTAGTGCTGGAGATTTGGATTATTTAGTGAGAAATCTGACTAGAAAATAAAGCGATCCTAAAAAATCCTTGCTTTTTGTCAAAACAATACTAGTATAGAAAATGAATCAGCATTTATTTGCTAACATATCTTGATGATGCCTAGAAAATCTCATTCCAAACCAGGACTAGCTCGATCCAATACTAGGATTACTCTTTTGGAGTATTGTGAGAAAAAGTATTTTTTCAATTATTACAGCTTTGCGCTCAAAAAAATCGATCCAACACTTCGAGAGGAAACGATGATCCTCAAATATCTCAAAAGTATGGAAATGTGGATGGGAGAAAAAACCCACATCTTGGTATCAAACTATCTCCACCTCCTCCAAAAGAACGGATCCGTTACTCCTGAGGAGCTAGACGGACTCAAAGATGAGCTTTCCGAGATGATGCACGAGGAATTTAAGGCATCAAAAAATAAAGACTATCAGGTTTTTGACTACAATGATAGAGCAGGACTCTCAGAACACTTTTATCAACAAGAGGTCGATGATCTTTTGGAACCTACAATTCAAAAAGTGATCCAAAATCTGGATGCATTGATTGCTTCTCCTTGGCATCAAAAAATCCTCGAAATGATGAATTGAACTCACATTGTTTATATAGAAAAACCAAAAAATCCTGATTTTGAGAGTATGAAAATCAATACCCACAATATCCCAGAACTCAAAGAGATTAGTGTTATGGCTAGTCCGGATTTTGGAGTCATCTTTGGTAACAACAGATATTTTATCCTCGATCGAAAATCTGGTAAAGAATCCAATAGTAATTTTGGACTTTCTGATCAGCTCAAAGTCTATTCACTCAAACTCCTCGTTAATGCCAAAAAAAACACTCAATTAGAGGATTATCAGATCAGTGCTTACGAGGTTTATCTACCGAGTACCCAAGAATATGGAGGAGAAATTTCCCAGATGGATATCGATGATATTATCGAAAAAATCGCTCAGGATACTCAGTTTCAGAAAACTTTTTTGGTAGATCAAGATCCGAGCAAAAATATTCCACTTCCTCATACGCATTTTTCTCGTACTAGTAAAAAAAGTAGATGCGAGAGTTGTAGCTTTAGATCCGTATGTGAAAAGTTGAGGGATTTTGAGTAAAGCTTTTTATAAATCATAAATTATTTGTTTGCATTTGGGTTTTAGTTCACTAGATTCAGTGCTTGTAAATAAAAATAAAAAGTAAATTTATCTAGGATACTAGATTTATTTTCCGGAGTAATGGTGTTGAACTCTGTCACTCAATCACACTCAAGGAAGCAGACCTTGTAAAAAAGCAAAAAAATAAAAACTAAAAATTTATTTAAATGAAATCTATTTTAAAAAATGGTAGCTTGAGAGCATTAGGTGCTTTCGCTACGCTGGTTGCGATGTTTTTTATCGCAAATGTGCTTGTGTCGTGTAATAATGATGTAGAAGATGTTGTTACCATTGAAGAAATATCGGATTTAAATTCTGACATTCTTCAAATGAGAACAAATGTATCAATACCATATTTATTGTACTATACTCATCTTAAACAGCCAGTTAATACTTGTGCTGCAGCAAGTTATGTTGTTGCTATGGATATGATTGTAGATTACACAAGAAATCAAGGATATCATAATAAAACATATCCTGTTTCCTCAGCGAAAGCTACTTCAATAGACACTTATATTAAAACAAACTATTCGGGGGGCAATAGTCCAAGTGTTGGAAATTTACAAAACTATTTCTCTAATATTGATAGAAGTGTGTATCCACATACAAATGCTTATTATAAGAATTTTTCTTCCACAACAGCAGCAAAACAATACATTATAGATAATATAGCCTATAATGTGATCTTGATCCCTGTTGTTGTAAGACCAGGAAATATTCAAAATGCAACTCAATATGATGGTAGTGCTTACGCTTCTTATCCTCATTCTATATGTTATGTGGTAGATGAAACTATTAATATTCCTGAAAGATGGGGACATTTTCTTATCTTGACAGGAATAGAAACAACCAATGGAGTAGAAATTATTAGATATAGGGATTGTTTAGAGAATTCTGGAATTGAAAAAAAATGTACTCTGGAGAGACTTGTTTTATCCAATAAAAGAACAAGTAGCTATAATCAAAACTCTATTTTACTATTCCAACATATATAATGTTGTTGTTTAAGAAATTTTTTATTACAATCCCATTATTTTGTAATGGGATTGTTTTTTATTTTTTAAGTTCAAATTATTATGAAAAAAACCTTGCTATTCTTTTTTTGCACTTCATTTATTGTTTTTGCAGGATGTTCTCCAAAAGATTTTTCAAAAGATACTATCTATATACCTGCCGGGGGTTCTCATTTCCCTTGTTCTTCAATAGAGAGATATTATAAAAATTACGACATTTCTATCTATGATGATTATAATTCTCTTTGGGAAAATGCTCCTCACACAGCAGAGGAATTTTTAATTAATTCTGCAGGAGATTTGCCTAAATGATTTAGCTATAATCTTTGATATCTTCCTACTGATTTTCATACTGTCTCCTTACAATGTCTAAATGAAAGAATTCCTCTAGATTCTTATTTGATGTATTGATTTAAAAAAAGAGAAGTTTCTGAATTTTTGATATTAGATTTTTTATTGTCTTTACATCAACAAAACTTTCAAAAATCAGAAGAACTCTTTAATATTCATCTTCAAAACTCGTGAACATTACTTCCCTTTGCTCAAAGAAAACTCATAACAAGCAGAGCTTGAGAGAAGGAACTTTTTATTCTTTCAGAAGATTGAGATGCCCAAAACCTCAATTATCTAATTCAAAGAGTTTTTATAAAAGATTTTTTCCTCCATATTGAAAAACTTTATTCTTTTTATGTACTACATCCCTCATTTAAGAAAATAGAATCTCTCGGTGAAGAAGAAATAAAACAGTGATGTAAACAACAATACATTGATGATCAAGAAATACAACAAAATATACTATGGGATAACAATATACTAAATCCTCTCAATCACTATCTTGATCAAGAACAATCTATTTTTCTATGTAAAGAATTTCATGACTTCTATTTTCTGTCTTGATATGAAAATATGCAATATAACAAAGTTTCTTTGTTTACCTGATACGAAAAAAGAGCAAAAGAAATTTTCGATTCTATATTATAATCAGAATATTTTTTTCACTTTCTTTATGATAAACAACATGTTTAAAACTCTTTCAAGCTCCCCTCGATAACCTTGTCGGTAAACAAAATCCCATCTAAATGGTCGATCTCATGCTGCACAATGGCTGCATTGTACCCTGAAAACTTTTTCTTTTTTTTCTGCCCTTGAGGAGTGTAGTATTCTACTTCCACAGCAATATGTCTTTGAACTCTTCCTTGGAGTCCTGGCAAAGACAGGCATCCTTCTTGAGAACTTTGAAACCTTTCAGATTTCCAGATGATCTGTGGATTGATCAAGATTGTTTCTGAGATGAAATCTTGTTCCATGGTGTCAGAAGTTGGCATTTTTTTCCACTGAGTAGTAGCGATGATCCTGATATTTTGACCAATTTGAGGAGCCGCAAGTCAGACTCCTTCGTATTCTCGCATGAGCTCTAGTAAATTTTCAGCAAATTCTGCTATAGAGGGATCAAATTTTTCAACTGGTTCTGAGACTTTTCTCAAAAAAGGATTGTCAGCTCCTAGTTGTAGTGGATAAAATATACTCAGAGGATTGGATCAGTTTGGTGACATCAATACAAATAATTTCTAAAAATCGGGCATCTTTTGTCTTAAATTTCAATTAGAGGATAATTGTCAAGTGCTCTTGCTAGGTATACTTCTTTAAACTTGAAAATCAATAGAAATTTAGTATAATTAAAATTGCAATTAGTCATTCAACCCAGGACAGCTCAAATATGAGTTTGTCTTTGTGGAGGGGTGGCAGAGCGGTTGAATGCGACAGTCTTGAAAACTGTTGTCCGAGCAATTGGACCGTGGGTTCGAATCCCACCCCCTCCGCCATTTAGGTTTTTTTCCTTCTATGAGAAAACAAGCAACATCCAAAGCCAAAGCTGGTTTATCGTTTGCATTTATCTTTGGTTTTGTAGCACTGATCGTCTATGCTGATGCTTTCTGAAGCTTTAGCAATCACCAGACACTCGCAGTCAATCCTGCTTTTATTTGAAGTGAAGAACGTTCCTTTGGAATCAATCCAGACAATATTAGTCTGACCCAAGATATCGATCGAGAAGCGCCTGTAATCAGTTATATCGTACAGGCATGAGATACTTTGGAATCTATTTCCAAAGATTTTTGAGTTACTATCGAAGAGCTCAAAAAGATCAACAAAATCTCTTGAGAACCCAAAATCTGAGACAAGCTCATCGTGAGTAATGAGGAAGATGGGATCCTTTATGTGGTAGAAAAATCTCGATCACTCAAGCTTTTTTCAGAATTTTATGGACTCAATATCGAGGATTTGATGACCCTCAATTATATCTCAGATAAAAGTGAGATGCTTTTCCCTGGCCAAGAGATTTTTATCAATATCACCGAACAGAGAGCTTTTGATGTAGGACTTTTTGAAAAAGCACAGCCAGTATTACCAAAAGATGTGGTTCCTGTCAAAAAAGCTACACCTGCAAAAAAAGCTACTTCAACTTCAGCAACTAAAACTACCACAACAGCTGCTCAGCCAGTGGTGACTACCAGTAAAAAAGCAAATATTGAAAAACAACGATATTTCAATCCTAAGGTATCCAATTCTTTTGCTCCAGGAAACTGTACTTGGTATGCAGCATACAAATCTCCTTGGATGTTCCAAGATGGTCAAAGACTTTTCTGAGGGAATGCCAAAGACCGATATTCCAACGCACAGACTCAAAAGGCAAAAGATGCTGGGATCAAAACCAGTAAAGCTACTCCAGTGGTAGGAGGTATTATCGTCTATGGACCTTTGACCAGTTATGCTGGGCATGTAGGAATCGTACTAGCATATTATCCAGACTCTGGTAAGATTTTGGTAGAAGATATGAACTACTCTTCAAAATATGTAGTGACTCAGAGACGAGATTCTATCAGCAATTCAAAAATTATCGGATATATTTATCACTAGTTTTATAACCTATTCTCATATCAACCTATTCTTGATCCAAGAACCTCAAACTTAGTTTTGGGGTTTTTTTTGGCTTCAGATTTGAAAGAAAATCTTGATCTCAAGCGGAAAAATATTTATCTAATCCTGGCTTTTATGTCATTGATACAGCTTGTTTTTTGAGCCGAAATCCTTAAACTGATTTTAGTTTTAGCTTATGATGATTCAGGATGCAAAAAAATCCAATGCAAGCATATACTCCTAGATCTGTTTCTAAATATTCTTTTGGACCAAAAAAGAAAACAAACAAACGATCCAGTGAAAAAAAAGAACAGATCAAAAAATGGATCCTTCTCTCGTTTGCTTTCCTTTTCCTCTTTGGAATTGTTTTTGTGATTGGTTATTTTCAGACTCAGGTACTCAAAGATCTCCCAGATGTCAGTCAGGTAAAAAATATGATTTTTTCTCAGGCAACTGTTATCACTGACAAAAACGGAGTAGAGCTTTATAAAATTTTTGATGAAAATAGAGAATATGTCAGTATCGATGATATCAATCCCAATCTGATCAATGCTATTATAGCGATCGAAGATCAAAGATATCGAGATCATGAAGGATTAGATCCAATGGGGATTTTTAGAGCTGGGATCAAAACCATGCTGGGTAAAAAAGGAGGAGGAGCTTCTACGATTCCTCAGCAGCTCATTACCAATGTATTCAATCTCAAAAGAGGTATTGGTAACGGATTTTTTGCAAAGATCAACTACAAACTCAAGCAAATTGTTCTTTCCAAAAAACTCAATACCACCCTCCAAAAACAGATTAGAGACGAAAACAAAAAACTCTCTAGTGCTGAAGTAAAGGTAGAGATGAAAAGGAAAATCCTTGAACTTTATCTCAATTATGTTTTCCTAGGAAATAATAGCTATGGAGCTCAGGCAGCTAGCAAGATGTATTTCAACAAATCTGCCAAAGAGCTCAATATTGTAGAATCAGCAGTTATTGCTTCAATCCCAAATGGTCCTTCTATCTACAACCCTTATAGTCCCAAAAAACTGATGGGATATTTTCAGGTTTC
>CAYIZS010000024.1:0-10580 GCA_964367985.1 uncultured Candidatus Peribacteria bacterium | reverse complement strand
GATTATCTCTTAGATTAGTTAGTTTTATTTTTTTCACCCCTCCCACCATGAAAAAAATTCTTACACTCTCTTTCTTGACTATTCCAGTGCTTTTCCTCGCTGGATGTGATCGAGATAGTCTTTTCAAATCTGATCCTTGTGCCAGTGACCCAGATGCGAAACATTGCTATCAAGCAGAAGCTGTCGCTGCTGGAGATGCTTCTCTCTGTAAAAAAATCGATGGTAAAGAATTTAAGCAATATGGCTCCAATCCTCCTAGAGACAAATGTTATATGATGGTAGCCGCAGAGACCAACAACTATAATCTTTGCGACCAGATCAAAGGAGGAGAAATGTCCTATACCAAAGAAGACTGTGTTTTTGAAGTGATTAGCAAAAACGATGATCCAAGCTGATGTGATCGCCTCAAAGATTCATCAAAATCTGAATGTTATGAGACTTTCCGTTCGATCAATACGATAGCGATGAAAGATCAGATTATTGATGATTTGACCGAAAGGATAAAAAACGATCCTGAGAATGCAGAGCTCAAACAAGAACTAGAGAAAGCGATGAACTCAAAAAAAGAGCTTTTCAACTATCTTCCTTCAGAAGATCAATCACAATATGTCAAAGAATTTAGAGAAAATCTCATGGAAGATATCTATGATGAAGAGGTAAAACTTGCCATTGCTAGAGAGTACAATGAATACAAAAGAAACAATCCTGATGAAAATATCCTCAATCAGCTCGATAAAATGGAAACGATAGCCAAAAAACAGCAAACCTTGAAAAATTTGGATGAAGATGCGAATATGCTTGTAGATACTATCAAAGATCAGATGATGGATTTTGCTCAGCAGGGGCAAGATGCCGTTACTGATATGATGAAAGAAAAAGCCAGTGATTGGATCAAAGAAAATGGAGGAGATAGCCTCAAACGAAGTTTGGAAAGGATGGAACGACTCAAAGACAAGTATGACGAAGCTTCAGAAGAATACGACGCTATCAATGAAAAATACCAAAAACTCAAAGCTACTTATGATCAAATCATGGAGATTTCTGCACAGATGGATAAATTTGATACTTTGGTAGCTCAAGGAAAAATTGATGCAAATAAAGCTCATGTCCTCAAAGGGGCTGTGTTGCTCCAAAATGGACTAACCGCAGTGACAGAGTATGTACCAGTATTTGGTAGTACCGTTTCCAAAATCACAGATGCCACATTCAGTACGGCACTCAAAGTAGCAGAGGAGAGAGCCAAAAGAACTACTGCATTGGACAAATGTATTGAGGATCCTCTCAACTGTGATGTAGATGGGATTAGTGCTTATTAGTTTGTTGTTTTAAAAATTGATATCTTGTTCCTAATTTAGGTTTTAGAGAAATTGAATGCTTTAAACCAATCAACGATATGCTGTTCTTGATTGTAAAAAAAACTATAGAAAAAATACAAATCAGAGCAGAAAACCCTATAACATAATAGCATATTTTTATCTAGAATAAAGAAGCCTTGTGCTTCTTTTTTTTTTGAGAATCAGCTTGATTTCTTACCCTCAATTGCATACAATGCAAGCTACCGAAAATAAAAAATAATCAAAAAACAGAAAAAAATGGAAAAAGAAACATTAAAAAGAGAGTTATTAGGAGAGTTTAAAGTGTCTATTCATAAAATAGACATCTTTGGGCATCTCCACAATGGACATTATGCCCGCATTATTCGAAGAATTTTAAAAGAACGTGATGTCCTTCCCGATATCCAAAGGAAACTAAAGAGTGATTATGTAACTTTTGAAACCTCCTTAATTAGGGAAAATTTTACCTTCAAGAAAGAAATTCCAAAAGGAAGTAATATTAATTATCATCTCAATGTATATGAACAAGATGATATCATTAATATAAAAGGAAATCTTCGGCTCAATAAAGCATTGGCTACTGTTGTGGATTTACAATTGGGAACAAGACCTGAATATAAAGGAATCAATCCTATTATTGAAGGACTTTATCAATATATTTCCACCAAAAGGATTGAGGCAGAAGATGCAGCAGATCCTGATGATTTCAATAAAGATTCCCATCTCTTTATTTCCAAGATTAAATCAAAGCCTGCTTTAGTTTGGGGAAAATGGGGATCGGAAAAATTCACAGGACAACCTAACTTCTATAAAATGAAGGATGAGTTTAGTACTGCTTTATGGGTAAGAGAACTAAAAGTTTCTTACTATGGAACAATTCCTCCTGCAGAAGGTTTTCAGATCAGAACTTATGTAAGAGAAGAGAGAAAACATTTTTACTGTTTTTATCAAGAAGTCATTTTTGATGGGAAAGTAATGGCAGTATTGGAGACAAGAACAGTGAAAGTTGATTTCTGAGAGAAAAAGAAAAAAACAAAAAAAAGATTGAAGTATCGTTCAGTCTTTTTTGTTTTGTCTCTTTTTTATCTCTTTTAAAATACTACTCCAAATAAATTGGCTTAATGGGCATAATTGTAAAAAAGGCGTGGCTGGATTAATATTTCAGAAGACTCAAAATTAATTTTTTTTCTCTCTTTTTTAAATCATCTGTGAAGTTTAATCTTATATTTAATATGTGAGAAAACTGATTCAATTGTAATGTAGATGGGATTTGTGCTTACTAAGATCTATTGCTATCCAAAAAAGGGATGAAGTTTTTCTTTCAACTTTTACTTGAAATCTGTTTGGAATCTTTTACACTGCAGATGTTTTATCCTTAAAATTTATCAGATAGAATGGATTTTGTCGAGTTTTCAAAACAAGTGATTACTCCTCAGATTATTACAATCGTTGCCAAAGAGTATGACATTGATTATGATGAGAGTTCAGAATTGCTCAATCATATTCTTTATTTTCTCTATGCAGGATTGATCAAAAATATTCAGGATCCTGAGAGAGTAGAGCATTTGGATGATGCTTTGAGTTCAGACCATGATGGAGCATTGTTAGAAGAACTGGAGGATTACTTTCAGGGCAAAGAAATCGATGCAAACCAAGATACACTCAATTCTGAAGGGATTTTGGAGCATCTTTTGTTGCACAAAGAAAATCAAGCGATCAAACTTTTGCATGAAGTATTGGATATCGAGGAAAAAATTATTCAGCTTTGTCTCTATCAAATGGCTCCAGTAGCTCTAGGGATTTTATGACTACTCAAAAAAGAAACAGGATTTAGTATCGAAAGTATCGAAGAATATTTGAGCAAATCCTTAGAAAATAAAAAAGAAAGCTGAATGGAGGCGATCGATCAGTATCAGCAATTTTTTTCGGATGAAGAACATCTAGAAGAGGAGTAGTTTTATAATTATCTGAGCATTTATGAAGCAAGTCTTGTATATCCACTGAGGCACTTTAAGCAAAGATCTGGATACGCTTTTTGAGTTGATGCAAACTTGGGAAGTTAATCCTTTTGAGCTTAAACAAAGATGGATAAATACTTTCGCAGAAAAATTACCAGACTTTCAGATTATTATTCCAGAGATGCCAAATAAGTTATTTGCTTCTTATAAAATTTGGAAATTGCGATTTGAAAAACATTTTCCTTATTTGGATCCAGAACATTTGATCCTGATCTGACATTCGCTTGGAGGGATGTTTTTGCTCAAATATCTGAGTGAAAATCAGTTTCCTTTTTCTATTGCTCAGCTACATTTAGTAGCTCCCGTTTTGGATGATGTAGGTTTGCCCGAATGAGATAATTATTTGGGAGATTTTGCTTATGATTTAGCTGAGGTAAAAAATCTGATCCCTCAAGCTCAGAAAATTTTTCTCTGGCATTCAAAAGATGATCCTGTGGTACCTTTTCATCATTCAGAAAGGATCGCTGGACAGCTCTCAACTGCAACATTTAAAATATTTGAAGATAGAGGTCACTTTTCTCTAGCAGAGTTTCCTGAGTTAGTTGAAACTATTTTGACCCTTTAGTCCAATTCAAAAGATTCGGTATTTACTCCATTGCTGACTACTTTTTCTCGTTTTCATTTTTTTGTGAGTACTTCAAAATGAATTGCTGGTTTACCTTTATAGGGTATTTTTGTAGTTTCTGGATTTTTGACATCCAACCATTCTCCCAACTCAAAAAATTGATCTTCTTGTTGCAAAAATCAGATTTTTTTCTCTCTTTTGATTGCAGCATTATTTAAATAACTTTTAAGGTAACGAGCAATTTCTTCTAAACTTCCTTCAACTGTAATATAAGATTTTATTCAATTCTCTGTGAGCACTTTTAGCTCTTGGGCAAAATCCTCTTCTATAAATTCTAGAAAATCTGAGATAAAAATCCAATGTTTCCCGTTTTGATCTTGTGTGGGTCTATCCTTATTAAATGCTATGAGTCTCTTGAGTAATGCTGTTTCTGTCCAATCTACTTCCTTGAAAAATACATAAAATTGAAACTCTCAGAGATCATAGTGCTGATCAATCCTTTCTCATAGAGTTAGCGTCTCATCTTGTTCGATATTGAGTAGATAATGCAATCTGGTTTCTGTGGATTGAACTATTCAAAAATTCTCTGAAGTGGCTATAGTAGAGATACGGAAATTTGGATCGTTATTGATCTGATCTAAAATAGCTGCTTTATGTTCTTTCTTTTCATCGGTAGTAGCTCATTTTTGAGGTTTTTTAAGTTTTTTGAGAGGAATATATTCAGAAGTATTTTCTAATATTTCTTGATGATTCTGAATATCGCAACTAAACTGATCTTTTTTTTGCAAAAGGAACAAATAATCTTCTATCAGGCTTTTTTGATGATTTCAGGTTTTATCAATTGAACTATTTGGATTGCTATTTTCTATAGCATTAGTTGACTCTAGCTTTATTTTTTCTTGTACTCGATCCAAATGATCTAGATTGTTTTCCTCAAGGTAGTTCGTGATGTTTATTTTTGCTATTTCCAATAGTAGTTCTTGTGTTTCTTTTTGGATTTCCTCGACTTTTTGAGATAATTGATCGATAGATTCAATTACTTTATTTATTTTTTGTTTTCGTTCAATTACATTGTATTGGATCATTGTAGTTATCTGGCTTTTTTCAAATTTTTTATTCAGCTCTAGCAAATATTCACTTAGTTTCTCATCAAAAAGAAAGAAATCTTTGTTATCAATTTCATTTGCAAATTCTTCTACAATATAGGGATGTGAGATCAATTCTTGTACAATATCTTTATCGAAAAAAAGTATTATTTCTGCAATTGTTTCATTATCAATATTATTTAAGTCTCCTTTTAGTAGGTTGTAGTAATTTCTCATCTCTTTTGCCAAATTCTGCGCTTCTGTGAGACTAAAAGATATATTTTCTGGACCGAATTCTTCGAGTTCTATCTCTGCTACTCTAATTACTATTTTTTCAATTAGATTTAGACTATTTTCTTCAAAAGTTTCTAAGATTGGATGGTTTATGAATTCTCATTTTTCTGCTCATTGCATGGTTAAATTTATAGGAGGATAAAATTATGAATTTATATGTAATGTTTTCTTTTGAAAAGTCAATCTGTTTTGTTGTGATATTTTGTGTTGTCGATTTTTTTTATTCTTGTATTGCTCTATAGATTCCCTATACTTTATCAGATTTTTATCCTTTTGCTACTTTGATGCTTTGAATCTTACTTTGAATCTTGATGTTTATGGTCTTGGTAATTATCCATGAACTAGGACATTTTATTGCTGCAAAAAAATCTGGAGTCCAGGTCAAAGAATTTTGACTAGGAATTCCGCCCAGACTTTTTACTTTTTGGACAGACAAATCTGGCACCAAATATAGTATCAATGCAATTCCTCTTGGGGGATTTGTAGCATTGGGAGGAGAAGATCCAACTGATGAAAAAGAAGCATTAGCTCCAGGGAGTTTTATGTTGGCAGCTTGGCGAAAAAAGCTCATTATCACAGCAGCGGGAGTAGCAGTCAATTTGCTTTTTGCTTGGATGCTTTTGGTAGTAGTCTTTTCTCTGGGGATCAAACCAATTTCTATCGTTCCTTCAGAAGCATTCCCTCAAGGAAGTCAGAGTTATTTGATGCCAAGTATTGATTTTCTACAAGAAAAAGGTTTTTTGAGTGGAGATATCGGGCAAAAACAGGTGATCCTTTCCCAAGATCCTTTAGCTGGGAGTCTGGCTGAATCGCTTGAACTTCAAGCTGGAGATGTTTTGACTGCAATCAATGGAGAAGCGCTTGATACAGAAAATCTTGCAACTATTCTCTCTTCATTAGCATTGGATACAGAACATAGCATTCAGATCCATCAATGAGATACCGAGAGAGAAGTATTTTTTCAGTGTGGAAAAGATTGCAGTCTCGGTATTGTCTATGATCGCTATCCAGGAGTTGATGTTTTGCCGATCAAGATGCCATTTGTGCAAGCACTAGGGGCAGGATTAGAGGAAATCAAAGGAGAATGGAAACTCACCATGACAGCACTTGGAAATCTGGGACCAAAGCTTTTCTCCTTTAAATCTAAAGAGACCAAAGAAGCTATTTCTCAACTTAGTGGTCCAGTTGCGATTATCAAGTTAGGAGAATTTCTCTTTTTCCAAGAATGATTGTTAGCTTTCCTTGGTTTTATGGCAATAATATCTCTAGCTCTAGCTTTTTTCAATATTTTACCGATTCCAGCCTTGGATGGAGGGAGATTTATTGGGATTTTGATCCAAAAGATTTTTCGTATCAAACCTACGAAGTATGCAATCGCAGAGGGTTGGATCAATACGATCTTTTTCCGATTGTTGATGGGACTGGGAATTGTGATTATTTTCAAGGATTTGATTATGTTTTGGGGGCTCAAACTTCCCTTTTTTTAATTCTTCTCTGATAAGATGGTAAAAAAAATCTGACTTTTTGTTCTTTTATTATCTGTATTTTCATTCAGCTTGGTTTGAGTTTCTGCGGACTATGATCCTAGCTCATTACCCTTTATCCAGGCACTAGAAAAAAACTTAGATAAAAAATCTAATCTAAGCTCAAAAAAAAACTATCTCGAACAGATTGTATTGGTGACCCAGATGCCAGTATTCAAAAAAGAAAAATCCCTACAAATATTACTTGTAGATTTACACTCTCGAGCGCAAAGCCAGCAACAACAATTGCAAAAATCTGATGCTGGATCACAGATCAAAAGCTCTGAAAATAGGACTTGGATCGATTTAGCTGGAGTGGATGGTACTAAAGTTGCTCAAAGCATCTTGGATCGACACAATCAAGCCAGGAGCAAAGCAGGACTGGCTCCCTATCGTTATCATAGTGAACTGGAGAGATCAGCTACTGCATGGGCCAAATCATTAGCTCAGAAAAATCAAGCTACGCATACGAGATCTGCTGGAGATGGCTATTACAATTATAGTAAAATTCAAAATCGATTTTCTGATTTAGGCATCAAATTTGAACAGTTGGGAGGGGGACTGACTTCTTTTACAGAAAGTATTGGATATAGATCATATCGTTGTTCCAGCAACTGCGATCAAGCATTGCTTGATAGTGCCAAAAAATCTTTTGATCGATTCCTTTCTGAGGGAGCTAATGGCGCACATTACAAAGCAATTATGTCCTCTCATTTCAAGCAAATAGGAGTGGGATTTGCTGTGAGTAATAGGCAAGCTTATATGGTGATTCATTATGGATTAGAGATTTTAGAATAAAAACTCTTGCAAATATTGAGCATTCTCCTATCAATGAGGATGATTTTATCTTTTAATTGATTCGTTTATGAAATTAGAAAGGACTTTGGTAGTATTCAAACCTGATGCGGTAGCTCGTGGTTTGGTAGGTCAGGTTTTGCTTCGTTTTGAGCGTGTAGGACTCAAAATTGTTGGGATGAAAATGCTCCAACCAGATAGAGCTTTTTTCCATCATCATTATGAAACCATTGGTACGATGATCACTCGTCGTGGAGAAGCAGTATTCAATTTAAATCTCAAAGCAATGTCCAGAAATCCTGTGATTGCGATGGTTTTGGAAGGAGTAGAGGCAGTAGAACTCGTGAGAAAAATGGCAGGTGCTACAGAATCTAAATCAGCTGCTCCAGGGACAATTAGAGGAGATTTTTCTCATATGTCTTTTGGCTATGCGGATGAAAAGGGAGTAGGAGTGCCAAATATTATCCATGCATCAGGAGATTCTGCAGAAGCAGCTTTGGAAATTGCACATTGGTTTGATCCATCAGAACTTTATGAGTATGAGAGGACTGATCAGAACTTTGTAAGCTAATAATTGAGTTTGAAAGATAAAGAAAAGCCTGGATTTTGTCTGGGCTTTTTTTTAACATAAATTTTGCTTGACATTTTGTTGTAGATAGATATGTTTATATCTGAAAAGAAAATAATATAAACAAAAAAATATAATAAAATGAAAACAAAAAAATTATTTATTTTGCTCACCATTGGTTTGGCCTTTGGTTTGAGCAGCTGTGAGAAAGAGTGTTTTACTGTTAGTTCTCCGGATATTGACTGGAAAATCGGGACGGAGTATGACAAGATAAGTAATGATACTTATTTTACAATCTCTTTCTCGGCATCTTTACCAATTGAGGAAGTACAATTCCAAAGTTGGTGGGTATTCAAAAATGGAAACCAAGAGATGGTTATTCTCCTGGAGCAGGGAGATTTTGTTTGGACATCAGGCACTAATTCCTTACGAGGAAGAGCAAAAACTTCCTCAGGGACCTTGTTGATCCAAGACTCTTTCTTCCATAAAGGAACGAGTCTAGAAGGGGCTGCAAAAATAAACGGAAAGTGGTATCGTATATCAAAAAAAACTCTTCCGTGAAATATTATTAAAAACTGCGATTTGGTTTCAGATTGCAGTTTTTTTTATATACTGCTAGTAGCCATCCAGTCTACTTTAAATCCTCTTTTTGAGAGGTCGAGCTTGGGATAGATGATATCCATAAAGCTTCTGACATTCGCGCCTTTTAGGATGATATGGTATCTATATTTACCAAAAATCTTGTAAATCAGTGGAGGAGTGCTATAGATTTCAATCTCTGGAAGCTGGTATCTCTGCTGGAGGTAGATGAGTTCTTTGTAGAGAGTATCAATTTTTTTGAATACTTTTTCTTCAACCTCATCTTTGTAGAGGAGGACACAGATTTCTCCAAAAGGAGGGTAGTGATGAGTAGCTCTAAAAGGATGTTCCTGCTCCCAAAAATTTTTAGGATCGAGTTTACAAGCATTACGGATGCTATGATGCTCAGGATTAAAACTTTGGAGCAAAAAAGTCGGACTACGATGTTTGCTGAGCGTCTCATAGAGAAAGTAAAAGTTTTTCTCTGCTGCATTATAATCAGGGATATTGAGCCCAATATCTGCATCCAAGATGACTACCAGATCCAGATCTCGATCTTTGATTGGAGTGCTGAGGAGCGAAGTTCCCAAAAGTACTGGAGTATTTCCTTTTTTCTTCTGATCGGCTAACTCTTGTTGGAGTCTTTCGATTTTTTTCTCAGAATTGACGGTTTCAGAGCTGATAAGGATGGTGTCTTTTCAGTACTCTTGGCTGAGGATTTGGGCAAGTTTTTGGATGCCTAGTCCATAGTTTTTGAGTTGTGATTTCCTACAAGCAGTGCAGTGATCAGGACTAGGATATTGCATTTTGCAGATATGGCAGATGCCGAGCTTTTCTCCACCAGGAGTCTGATGATAGTTGATGGCTACTGAGCAACGATCGCACTGAGGGATATGACCACAATGTCTACAGATGACTCCACTATCGTAGCCCTTTCTATTGATGAGGATTCAGACTTTTTTATTGAGTTTGAAATATTTTTCTAGTCCTCCTTTAGTCAATTCAGAAAAAAAGGGATCGAGCTCTTTTCTCATATCGATCAGAAAGATTTTTTTCTCTGAATGATCAAAAAGTTCATAATTCATTATTCATCGTCTCAGTATGCTAAAAGAGCTAGTTTTTCGTCCAATGCTCAGAGGGTTTTGATCGGGATGATAGACTGTTTCCATTCACGAGAGTTGGGGATGCCTTTGATATATTGGAAAAGATGTTTTCTAAACTCTACAATTTCACGATATTCTTTATCTGGATCGATCTGATCTTGTAATTGCTCCAAATCTTCCAAACTCGGCTGAGGAAAATAATGATCCTGAATGTTTTTGCTTGCCTGCTCAAATCGGAGATCACACGCGATCAGTACTCTCACATGCTGGGCAATGGTAGCAAAAATCTCTGCTTTGGTCGGCTCATGAGGAGTAAAAATCCAAGGATTTCCAATCGCTTTTTGACCAATCATAATCCCATCAAAAGGATACTCTTGGAGTAGCTCTTGGGCATGATGGTAGCTTTGGATACCTCCATTAGCAATGACAGGAGTATTGACAGAGTTCTTTACTTGCTGGATAAAGTCAAAATCTGCATCACCACGATAGCCTTGTTTGAGTGTCCTCCCATGGATACTGATGCGATCGCAATAAGGAGCAATATTTTGGAGAAATGCTAACTGCTGTAGTTTATCTGCCTCATGGAGTCCGGCTCTGGTTTTGATAGAAAATTGGAGGGTAGTAGTTTTTTTTACAATACTAGAAAGATTTTTGATAATCTGGATGGTTTCCGTTCTGTTTCTGAGCATCTCTGATCCTCATCAGGTTTTCATCAC
>CAYIZS010000023.1:0-10905 GCA_964367985.1 uncultured Candidatus Peribacteria bacterium | reverse complement strand
GAGATATTCATATCACTTCCAAATATAAATCTGAAATTTTACAGCAAATTAGCGATTTTGTAGCAGCACATTCACAGGAAAAAAATCTGATTTTTATGGGTGATTTTGTCTATCATTTCAATTATGATAGGGAGGCATTATTGGCATTATTCCAGCTTTTTTTGGAATTATTTTCCCAAGGCAAGCAGCTTTATGTCTTGGCAGGAAATCATGATTGGTTAGGATCAAGTTTTGTCTTTGAGGAGGGAAAACAGGTTTTTGATTTACTTTTGAAGCAACAAGCTCAAGGGAAACTTTTTTTTATTACCAAACCATTACTTACTCAGATTGAGGGGAAAGATGTTTTATTCCTTCCTTATGTACTAGATTTAAATGTAGATGATTATCTTGAATCACAAGAATTTAGTACTGAGTTGATTGATGAATTACTTCAGTCTGAACATAAAAATGAACAACTTTCTGGAAAAATCAATCTTCTTGTGAGATCATATCTTTCACAGTATCCAAATCTTATTTTGGTCCATCATTATTATCTCAATAATACCAAATTTCCTGGCTATCGTTCAAATTTCCGTTTCAAAGATGTGGCTTTGGATGAACAGCTTTTGGATCATCCTGGTTTAAAAATGATTTCTGGGCATCTGCATGCTCCTTTTATCTATAAAAATTATTTTTGTACTGGGAGCTTGTGGGCTAGTTCTCCTCTAGAATCCAACCAATCCAAAGGATTACGAAAACGAGATCTCTCAAATCAACTGAGTTTTTATCATACGCAGATTGTTAATTATCTAGAATTGACTGCAGAAAAACAGCTCAGTATTGATTTTTTGTATGATTTTTTTGCACAACTGCAGTCAGATTTTGAGACTTATTTCGCATCAGAAATTTGGGAACAACCAACATTTCTTTTTGAGAAGCTTGATCTTTCAAAAACGATTTTGCATCTAAAGGTAGAGCAGATGAATTATGAACATTTGGAAGATTACGGAGATCCGACATTATTTCAAAGTCTCAAGGACTACAAACTCAAAAAACAGAGTAAAAAAATGCAGGATCTGCTGAATGATTTAGAGCGTCCAGATCAGGATGCTTTGAGTCGTTTCGGAGGATGGAAAGAATTGCTCAAGACCTTTATTGCTCAGCAATATCCCGGAGAAAAAGAGGAGTATTATCGTATTCTTTCAGAATTGAAAATTTTATAAGCTAACTTATTGTTATTATGAAAAAGGTATTATTTGTCGTAGCAAATATCGGTTTTCAGGATGATGAATTTGGAGTTCCTTATCGTATTTTGTCTGAGCAAGGTTTTCAGTGTAAAATTGCTTCTGGGAAAGGAGGAGTGTGCGAAGGAGTCTTTGGAAAAGAAAAAATCAGTGATAGTCTGAGCTTTGATGAGGTGAGTGTTTGAGATTACGAGATATTGATCTTTGTGGGTGGAGGAGGAGCTTATGCAGAATATTTTCAAAATCAACAATATTTAAATTTGGCTCTGCAGGCAAAGGCTATTGCTGCGATCTGTATCGCTCCTACGATTTTATCTGATACTGGACTTTTTATTGATAAAGAAGTAACCGGATGGGATGATGGAATCGGAACTCAGATTGCTTATCTGAGAAAAAATGGAGCTATTTTTGTAGATCAGGAAGTAATACAATCAAAAAATATTATCACTGCAAATGGTCCTACAGCTGCACCAGCATTTGGATGGAAAATTGTAGATTATTTATCAGAATCTAGTTCTTCTGAAAAAAAATCTATATAAAGTTGTCCTAATTCATCTTCTTTAACTAGAATTTCTTTCTTTTCTTTCTCTTTCTTGTTATTGAGATATCATTCATTAATGAGGTTTTCTCTTTCTTCTCTTAGTTCTATTTCTTCTGGGGTTGTATAAGGAGGGAATATTTCCCCATTAATTTCTCTATATCCTTGTTTCCACCATTTTGCATAATTTTCTTTGTTTGTTAGAACAGGAACTATTGTTTGAGAAGTTTTTGATGAGTTATAATCTATCTTTGGTGTTATTTTTTTCTTATTTTCTTTGCTGAGATGATTTATATAGTTTAAGTATAAAGCAAAGGTAGATTTAACTAGATCTGGATTATAGTATTGAAATTTTGAAGGATTATTTTCTTTTATTTTCTGTATTAAATAATAATCAGCATTGTTCTTCGCTTATTCTTTCTTTTTTCTGTTAATTCTGCTTTTTCCCTTTTCTTTTTTTGTTTTTTTGATTTTTATACGATACTCTTCGTCTACTTCTTTAGATCTTTTTTTCCAAAATTTATAGGTATTATCCAAATAGTTCATGAAAATTTCTTTAGTATCAAAAAAACTTTCAATATGTGCTATTGCACCTTGTGATTCAGCTTTTAATGTATCTGTATATTTTTTGAATTCTGAATAAGTGATGGTGAAATCACTAGGAGAGTTTATTCACATTTTTGATTTTAAAAATAAATATATTATATGCAATATATTATAAATAATTATTTTTTAAAGTCAAGTTTTTTTTACAATTCTTCTAAAAATCTGAGTTCTACCTTTCTTAGTCAGAATTTTGGATTATGAAATTTGACGATTGCCAAATCCTTCCATACCTCGATTACATAACCAGTCCCAAAGAGTTTATGTTTTACGGTAGCTCCTTCTGAAATGCTAGATTGCACTCTACTCGTATTACTATTTCCCAAATCATAAAACTTGACTAACTCTTCTGGAATTTCTTTGAGAAATCTGCTGGGAGGGTTCATTTTCGTTTGTCCCCAGGTCAGTCTACTCTCAGCATGAGAAAGAAATAACACATCTTTTGCTCTGGTGATCGCAACATACATCAGTCTTCTCTCTTCTTCCAAAAGTTCTGGTTCCATCATAGCATTGGCGAGAGGAAAGACACTATCTTCTGTCCCCACGACAAAAACCATGGGAAACTCTAGTCCTTTACTGGAGTGGATGGTCATCAGTTTGATCGCATCTTGTTCTGCTTGATCATTTTCTATCACATCGACCATGAGAGTCACTTCTTCCAAAAATCGCCTGAGCAAATCCGTCCCTGAGCTGACGAGTTCTTGGTTGGCATTACTTTTACCAAATTCATATTTGCTTGCCATATTGATGAGTTGTCCAAGGTTCTCGTATTTTTCTTCTGCGAGTTGTTCACTTCCTTCTTCTTTGAGTAGATGGTCTTTATAGTTGATTTTTTTAAGGATTTGATTGATGAGTTCTGCTGGCACCAAATTATTGGATGCAGTGATGAGCTCTTGGATCAGATGAAAAAATGCTTTGGATCCTTCATAAGCCTGAGGAGTGAGTTTGAGATTTTCATATTCTTCTAAGCTTTTGTTTGACTCATAGTGTGCTATTTTATTGAGTGCAGTCCAAAAGCTGATTCCTTGGAGATCTGCTCGCTCGGTGATTCTGTCTTCAGAAGTTTTTCAGACTTTTCTATTGGGGATATTGAGGACTCTCCTGAGAGAAATGCTGTCTTCTGGGTTGATGATGATCCTGAGATAGGCGAGGATATCTTTTACTTCTCTCCTTTCAAAAAATTTGAAGGCACCTCGTATTTTATAGGGGATTCCTTCTTGGATCAGTACAGATTCAAAGGGTCCAGATTGAGCATTGGTTCTGTACAAAATTGCTACTTGTCCCCAGCTTTTGAGTTTGTCTTTCTCTTTCATCTGTTTGAGAAACTCAATTGTATTGGCTGCTTCATCCATCTCACTGAGATGAGAAAAGATGGTGATTTTTTCATTTCCTTCTCTATGAGCAACGACTTCTTTTTCATACTGATATTTGTTGTTTTTGATGACCGCATTCCCAGCATGGACGATATGAGGTTTGGAGCGATAGTTGGTTTGGAGTTTGAACATTTTGATATCTTTCCAGTGTGTATTTACATTGAGAAAGTTTTGCATCTGTGCACCTCTCCGGCCATAAATACTCTGAAAATCATCTCCAATGAGGGTCACATTTCCTCCATTTGCACTCAGCATTTTGATCAGATCAAATTGGATCGTATTGGTATCTTGTGCCTCATCTACGAGGATATAATCAAATCTTTTTTGCCATTTTGTGAGGATTTCTGGTTTTTTTTTGAATAATTCATAAGGGAAAAGGAGCAAATCATCAAAATCAAGCATATTGGATCTCGCTAAATCTTTTTCATATTCTTGGTAGAGTTTTCCCATCATGTTTTCATAATTTCCATTAGCATATTTTGAGAAATCTGCGGCTTTGGTGCCTTGATTTTTTAATTTAGAAATAAATCCTTTGACTTCCTGAGGTTTGAAGGTGTCATTGAGTGCAAATTTTTTCAAGAGTTCTCTGATGATTTTGCTACTATCATCGCTATCTAGGATTCAAAATTCTTTGCTATGTGCGGTCTCAAGGTGTTGGATATCTTCTTTCAAAATCTTGAGAAAAATAGAGTGAAAAGTCCCAATCCATTTGAGATCAGGAGCTGTGAGGTGGATGTTGTTATTTGAAGTTTCTTGGCTTTCTACTTGATTCAAAAAATCTAAAATCTGATCAGAATTGGATTCTTTGGAAGTGTTTGCTATTTGAATTGCTGAATCTTCTGATTCTCGCTTTTGATTGGAGATTTCTGCTCCTAGTTGGAGGAGTCTCTCTTTCATTTCATTAGCTGCTTTATTGGTAAAGGTTACTCCTAAGATTTTCAGAGGAGCAATTTTTTTTCACCAAATCAGATAAGCAATCTTATAGGTTAAAACTCTGGTTTTCCCACTCCCAGCTCCTGCAATGATGAGCGAAGAAGTATTGGTATGGAGTGCTGCAGCGGCCTGTTCTGCATTGAGATTGGAACGGATAAAATCAGTTAGTTTCATCAAAAATATCTTGGTTAGTTAAAGGATTTGTTTAGATTTATTTGTATCATTATTCTTGGAAATTTTTCCAAAACATCAAAAATAGAGGATAAGAAAATTTGAATGATTTGCAATTTGATTTCAGATTTACTTGTTTTTTTGAGAGGGATTACTATCTTTGTGAGGTATGGTATTTTATTTTATTGTTGTAGCTATGTCACTGGGAGATCGTTTTCACAAAAAAATGTTTAAACTTTTGCTCTGAGGGATTGTCAAACTAGATCAGGCAGAAGAGGAGTCTTTGTTTGAATCGCTTTCTGAGAGTGCAAAACCGAGAATACGTGGCATTAGAGCATTTTTTAGTATGGGATTTAGAGAGTTCAAAAAAAGCATCAAAATAAAATAAATTTTTAATTTAGTAAAATATTAGTAATATGGCAGGATATAGTTTAGAAACCATCGTCGCTTGGGCAAAAAGAAGAGCCTTTGCATACCCCGGATCAGAGATTTACGGTGGTTTGGCGAATGCTCGAGATTTAGGTCCTTATGGAATAGAACTCAAAAGAAACATCTCCGATGCACGATGGAAACATTTTGTTCAAGAGAGATCTGATATGGTAGGAATGGATGCTGCAATCCTTATGAATCCTAGAGTCTGGGAAGCTTCTGGGCATGTTGCAGGATTTTCTGATCCATTAGTAGATTGTAGAAAATGTAAATATAGAGGAAGAGCTGATCAACTTATTGAAAACAATTCAAAAGAAGAAGTGATAGCAGGATCTCGAAGCTTTGAGGAACAATACAATTACCTTAATGAACAAAAAGTAAAATGTCCTAAATGTGGATCTTGCGACCGAACAGAACCAAAAAAATTTAATCTGATGTTCAAAACAGAACAAGGAGTAATCGAGGGAGAAGGAAAAGATATCTATCTCAGACCAGAAACTGCCCAAGGAATCTTTGTAAATTTCAAAAATATCCTCGATACTACCAGAATGAGAATCCCGTTTGGAATTGCACAGATTGGAAAATCTTTCAGAAATGAAATCACTCCAGGAAACTTTATGTTTAGAGTAAGAGAATTTGAACAAATGGAAATTGAGTTCTTTCTAGAGAATGATGAAGAAAAGGGACTACAACGATTACAAGACTGGAAAGAAACTAGTGAACAACGATGGATAGAAAAAATCGGAATAAATCCAGAAAAACTCAGATTCAGAGAACATGATGCTGATGAGCTTTCCTTTTACAGCAAAGGAACTCGAGATGTAGAATACCTCTTCCCACGAGGACGAGGAGAACTCCAAGGAATTGCCTACAGAACTGATTATGATCTCAAACAGCATATGGACTACTCAGGAAAGGATCTCCAATATACTGATCCTATGACCGGAAAAAGATATGTTCCTCACTGTGTAGAGCCAAGTTGGGGATTGACCAGAGCGATATTAACGACCATGATTGATGCTTACGATGAAGAGGAATACACTAACCAAAAAGGAGAAAAAGAAACCAGAACCGTAGCAAGATTTCATAAAAACATCGCTCCCGTGAAATTCGCTATTCTTCCTCTTATCAAAAAAGATGAAAAACAAGTACAAATCGCTGAAGAACTCTTCAAGAAACTCAGTAAAGAATACAAATGTGAATATGATGATAACGGAGCGATTGGGAAAAGATATCGCAGACAAGATGAAATTGGAACTCCTTATTGTATCACGATAGATCATCAGACTTTAGAAGATGGGACGGTGACGATTAGAGATAGAGATACAATGGAACAAAAGAGGATTAAAATCGAAGAAATTGCTCAGCATTTTTAATTAATTTACTTATTTGTTAAAATGACTAAAAAATTACTATTATCACTTTTTGTTTCTATTATCTTTTTGGGATTTTTGTCTGGTTGTGGGAAGAAGCATGATACTTGGCAGGGAGCTCATTATGACGGATGATTAGAGAATTCTAATATAGTACAATGACCTATTTTTACATCATATGAATGATGTAAAGATTGGGCGATAGAAAAAATTTCAGAAGCATTTAATGGTTATACTTTTTGTAGTAAAAATTGTCATGACTCTATTGAAGGAATGCCTATTTGTGAAGATGTTGTTAGGAGTTGGGCGCCGTTACCAATTAGTGTAACTTTTGATAATTATAAACCTTAATTAAAAATTTTCTTAATTTTGGATAAAAAGTTTTTTATGAAAATTCTTGCAAAAAATAAAAGAGCTTATTTTGACTACAGTATCGAAAAGACTTATGATGCTGGGGTAGTTTTGCAATGATTTGAAGTCAAAGCACTCAAAACGATGCACTCAAATATCCAGGATTCAGTAGTGAGAATTGCTGATCGTGAACTCTGGATTTATCATCTAGATATCCCGCTTTATTCCAAAACTTCTCCTATCTTGGCTCCTGGTTATGATCCCAAAAGGAGGAGAAAGTTGCTCGTAAATAAAAGAGAATTGGCAAAAATTTCTGCAATGTTTGATCAGCCAGGGATGGTATTGATTCCATTAGAGATCTTTGCTACCAAATCTGGATTTATCAAGCTCAAACTGGGATTTGGGAAGCTCAAAAGAAAGATAGAAAAAAGACAGATTATCAAGGAGAGAGATATCAAAAAGCAGATGGAGAGAGAGATTTAGAGGTTTTAATTTTCTCTCAAAAGATGCAGATTATTATCAAAAAAGGGATCAGGCATGGCTATGCAAAAATCGATGCAGAGGGAAAAGTATTTCTGACCGTCCCTCATTGCTTGAGAAATGATCAAAAATTTATCGATCAGCTTCAGCTCCAAGCAGCCAAACTCCAGCAAAAAATCCAAAAAAAAGAACAAATTCAGATTTTTTCTCCTGCAGGAGTGATGCTTTTTGGTGAGAGAGTTGCTTTTGAGGATTTAGAATCTTTTAAAACAGCTAAAGCTTGGAAGAGCTTTTTTCAGCAAACTTTACAAGAATATGCTAGACCACTCTTGGATCATTATTCCAATTTGCTGGGGTATCAGGATGTTCCTCTCCGTATTGCTTTACTCAAGGCCAAGTGGGGGAGTTGTAGTAGCGATCAAAAGATTCTGCTCAATCAGTCACTTGTTCATCTTCCGAACCCTTTGATTCGTTATGTGATCGTCCATGAGGTTGCTCATCTGAGGGAAAAACATCATCAAAAAGCCTTTTGGAATCTTGTAGAACAGTTGCTTCCCGACTATCGTATTTGGAGAAAGCAACTCAAAAATATGCTTCTCACAGACTTGGACTGGAAAGATAATTTAGTTAAAAAATAAATCTGATTTTTTTATAAAATGTAAAGATTGAAGTGTGGAGAGAATCTCTCAAAAATTGACCTTTGGGGTCTGGATCAATACAATAGAGTAAATGAATTTTATTTGATATTCCAGATAATCCTATGGTCTACATCCCAGAATCCTTACTTGATGAGGTTGAAAATCTCAAAGAATCCTGAAATTTTGATGAAGCGATCCAGATCGTCAATAAAATCCTTTCTCGTGATCCGAGTAATGAAGATGCTATTTTGCAGATTGCAGATATTCAGTATAGAAAGTGAGATATTTCCAAAGCTGACAAAGCAGTAGATTTTCTCAACTCCAAGAGAGATCACAATGATCCTCTCGGACTCTATATCAAGGGTTTGTTAGAAATGGAGAAAAATAACTGGAAAGAAGCCAAAAAATATTTATCCAAAGCAATGGAACTGACTGAGGGGAAAAATCATGAAATCGTTAGATGCTACGGACTTTGTGAATATCGGTATGGTAATAGATCCAAGGGGCTTGATTTCCTTTTAGATTCCTTTGCGATTGAATCTAAAGATGCAGAGGTGGTTTACAATCTCATCCAAGTCTATATCCTAGAACAGGACTACAAAAAAGCCAAAGAAATGATCAAATATTTCAATAAGCATATTGATTCACTCAAGGTGATTGACAAGGAGATCAGTTATTATCAGAAGAAAATCTCACTTTTTGAAAAATTTCTCGCAGCAAAAAACAAATTTCATATCAAAAAATAATTCAGATTTTTTTATTTACTTTTAGTCTCTATCGATGAAAACAAAAAAAGAATTTACCTTTGATCTTATTCAAAAAGATACTCAGGCGATGATCAAAAAATATAGAAAACCTTTAATTTTGATCAGTATTTTGACGGGATTTTTGCTTTTTTTCCTCAATATTTTTCTCGCAATTGCGGTCTCTGGAAATAAGTTTAATGATGATATGAAAAGCAAACTAGGAGTCTATGTGTATCTGAGAGATAGTTTTTCTGATCAGCAACCAGAAGTCCTCAAGGTTAAATCAGAATTAGAATCTGCTGGTCTCAAAGTTCAGTTCTCTTCCAAAGAGCAAGCACTCAAATTCGTAGAAAAGAGAGTCCCAGATCTTTTGAGTACTTTGAAAAAGTATGATATCAAAAATCCTCTCCCAGCAACGTTGTATGTGATGTATTCCAATTATGGGGAGTTTGAGGCGATGAGAACCATTTTGTCGCAACATGAAAATCAGATTCTCAATATGGATGAGCTTTCAGATAATGCAGTTAAAGTCCAAGAAAATAGAATTTTGAATGTCATCAATATGTCCAATTTTATCCAGATTTTCTCTTATTCAGTAGTGGTAGTAATGTTGTTGGCTATTTTGACCTTTTCTGTCTTTTTCCTCAAAAGTATCTTTACACGCTTTTCTCTCGATATTCAAGCAAAAAAGCTTTTGGGAGCAAGTAGTTATCAGATCATTAGACCTTTTCTTAATATTTCCTTTATTACTCTAGGAGTCGGTTTGGCATTGATGCTGATTCTGCTTTTAGCGACACTGATTCCTTTGGATGGATTGGTGATGGCTTTATTTAGTTCTTCGCTTTTCACGATCTTTGGGGGCTATCTGGTTGATATTTTAGCGGTGTTTGTGATTGAACTCATTATCGTAGCGAGTCTGATGAGTGGAGTCGTGATTTATTTTGTAAAGCGTATGCATAAAAAATTGAGATAATAGACTATGCTAGTTTTCTGTTTTATTTAAAAGAATAGCCATAAGTACTTATGGCTTTTTTATAAAAAACAATTGCAGTTCTTTTGCTTTTTACTATGATGATACAAATAAAAGTCTGACTTTTATTCTCCTAATGAAATAAAATGATAGACAGAAATCTTTTTCAGGACAAAAGTATCGCAATTTTGGGCTTTGGAATAGAGGGAAAATCTACCCTTAATTTTCTTCTTGCAAACAATTTTGCTTTCAAAAAACTCTCAGTACTGGATGCTGATGAAAATCTCCAAATCGATGCTGGGGTCCATCTTCATTCAGGAGAAAACTATCTAGAACATTTAGGTGAATTTGATATTATTTTCAAATCCCCAGGGATTCCCTATTCTCCAGCATTGCAAGCTTATGAAGAAAAGATGACGAATCAGATGCAGTTTTTTTTCGATCATTATCCAGGAAAGGTGATTGCTGTGACTGCCAGTAAGGGTAAATCTACGATGGCTTCTTTGATCCATGCAATACTAAAAGCTGCTGATTATCATAGTTGTTTGCTGGGAAATATTGGGATTCCGGTACTAGATTTGATTGATTTTGAAGAAGAGTGGGACTGGGTAGTTTGTGAGCTTTCAAGCTATATGTTAGAAAAATTGCACAAAAAAAATCAGATTTCTGTTTTGGGAGCGATTTTTCCAGAACATATGGATTGGCATGGTGGTTTGGAACATTATATTCAAGCCAAACTTAGAATTCTCCAAGGATCAGAAAAAAATATTGTCTTGGCCAAAACGATAGCCGATCACTATTTAGAAGCAAGTTACGACAATTTGATTAGCTATGGACAGGGAGGCAGTTTTTATCGAAAGGAGGGAGATTTTTATCAGGAAAATCAGCTACTTTTTTCTACCCAAGAAAGACTGTTACTCTGAGAACATAATTTGCAAAATATTTCAGCAGCGATTGCTGTAGCTACTCAGCTTGGCATTACTCCACAACAGATGCAACAAGCTATCAAGGATTTTAAAGGACTTCCTCATAGGATGGAATATGTCGGTACCTATCAGGAAATTGTCTTTTATGATG
>CAYIZS010000022.1:7911-10934 GCA_964367985.1 uncultured Candidatus Peribacteria bacterium | reverse complement strand
GTAGGATTTCAGCTTTCTCCTGTTTTGTGGAAAAAAATCAAAACCGGACTTTCTGCTGGGAGGGTGCAGTCTGTTGCGGTGAGGTTGATTGTCGAGAGGGAGAGAGAAATCCAAGAATTTGACTCCAAATCTAGCTTCAAAACCGTAGGAGTATTCCAAACTCCAGCAGGCGATACCTTGGAAGCTACTCTAAGCAAATCTTTCAAGAGCAAGGAAAAAGTAATTGAATTTTTGGAATCAATCAAACAAAGCACCTTTCTCGTAGATACGATCGAAACCAAGCCAGGGAAAAAATCTTCCTCAGCGCCTTTTACTACCTCTACTTTACAACAAGAAGCGAGTAGAAAACTCTGATTTTCTGTTGCTAGGACGATGCAGGTAGCACAAAAACTGTACGAATCAGGATGTATTACCTATATGAGAACGGATGCAGTCAATCTCTCAGAAGATGCTATTGCTCAGGCAGAAAAGGTGATTAGCCAAGAATTTGGCGAGAAGTATTCTCAGCCCACTAGATATACCTCCAAATCCAAAGGTGCGCAAGAAGCTCATGAATGTATCAGACCTACTGATCTTTCTCAAAAAAGTTTGGGAGCTGATCCTAGCCAAAAAAGACTCTATGAACTGATCCGAAAAAGGACTCTAGCAAGCCAGATGGCTTCTGCAATTTTAGAAAAAACTAAAGCCAACATTAGCATTTCAGATTCCAAAGAATTGTTTGTTGCTGAGGGAGAGGTGATTGTTTTTGATGGATTTTTGAAATTATATTTTGAGTCTAGGGATGATGAGTGAGAAGATGAACTCAAAAAAGGAATGCTTCCCAAACTTGCAAAGGGGGAACTTTTGCAAAGAGATACGGTGACTGCCACAGAAAAATTTAGCAAACATCCTCCGAGATATACTGAAGCGAGTCTGGTAAAAGAATTGGAAAGTAAAGGAATTGGGAGGCCTTCTACCTATGCTCCGACGATTTCTACGATCCAAAAAAGGGAATATGTGGTGCTAGAAGATCGTGATGGAGTAGAGAGAGAATATCGAGAGGTAGCTTTGACTCCTTCAAATACCATTGACTCCCTATCTAGGACACAGATCACTGGAGCAGAGAGAAAAAAACTATTTCCTACCGATATTGGTTTAGTAGTAAACGATTTTTTGGTAGAAAAATTTGAAAATATTCTGGATTACAATTTTACTGCAGAGGTAGAAGAAGAATTTGATCATATTGCTGAAGGAAAGCTCCAATGGCAGCAGATGCTCCAAAAATTTTATAGTCCTTTCAAAAAAAATGTGGATGCTGTGACAGGAGAAGAAGGGAGGGTAAATACTGAAAGGGTTCTTTGAATCGATCCCCAAAGCTGAAAGGTCGTACTGGTTAGAATTGGGAGATATGGTCCCATGGTACAAGTTGGTCAGCCAGTAGAAGGATCTGATGAAAAACCAGCTTATGCAAGTCTTCCGAGAGATAAAATGATTGATACCATTACTTTGGAGGAGGCACTAGATTGTTTTAAACTTCCTCGTGTGGTAGGAGTTTATGAGGGAAAAGAAATCGTTGCAGCAATAGGAAGATTTGGACCTTATCTAAAATTTTCCAATCAAGGTAAAGATACTTTTGTTTCTATCAAAAAAGATTCATGATTAGAGCCTCTGAGTATTACTTTAGAAGAAGCGATCCCTCTCGTCCAAGAAAAAATAGCATTAGATGCCAACAAATATATCAATGAATTTATCCATGAAAAAGAAAAGATAGAAATTCTGAATGGCCCTTATGGTCCTTATCTAAAATATAAGAAAAAAAATTACAAAATTCCCAAAGGAGGAAAGGATGCGACAGATCTTAGCTTAGAAGATTGTCTGGGTCTGATTGGAGAGGGAACTTCTTGAAAAACAAAAACCATAAAATCTTCCTTTAAAACTACCAAAAAAAAGAAATAAATCTGACTGTTAGATGTTTTTTTCTTAGAATTTATGGCAATACTTTATTTTGATTTATTCGCTTAAATAAAAATTTCTCCCATCTTACCTTTAAAGATAAACAACCACTTTCTTTAAAAAATGATATGATAGGTAAATTGCTCTTGATTTTGGATTTGATTTTCATATATTTTCAAAACCGTGTGGTATGTTATAGCACAAATTTGCGCGGATATGATGTAGTTGGTGTAGCATAGCAGACTTCAGCTCTGTTTGTACGGGTTCGAGTCCCGTTATCCGCTTTTATTACTGCATCATTTGAGATGTTTCGACGTATCCTATTAGGTTTGTTGATTTCTGGATTGTCTGGTTTGGGGGTATATTATGCGCCTCGTTTAGTACAGATGTTTGGGAGAAGTGCTTGGGCAGAAGAACATCTTGGATGAACCAAAAATGCCATTCTGATTTGATCTTTTTTGCTCATGATTGTTTGATTTTTGGTGATGTTCGGGGTGATTGGTTATGCTAGTCCGATGGATATGGCGGCACCTCAGTTGTAGTGTTGTTAGATATTTGGGCTCTTAGCTTAGTTGGTAGAGCGCCTGCTTTGCACGCAGGAGGTCAGGGGTTCGACTCCCCTAGAGTCCAATTTTTGGGGAGATGGCAGAGTGGTTAAATGCATCAGACTGTAAATCTGACGTCGCAAGGCTACGTAGGTTCGAATCCTACTCTCCCCAAATCTTAAGGTAATTTGCTTGTTTGTGATTATGGGTCCCTATAGTTCAATGGATAGAACAACAGCCTTCTAAGCTGTGGATCCAGGTTCGATCCCTGGTGGGGATAGTTCCTTTAGGTCTATCTTAAGAGGCGTTTAGATACAGGCTCTCGTGGTCTAGCGGTTTAGGACGCCACCCTCTCACGGTGGAAATCGCGGGTTCGATCCCCGCCGGGAGCGAGTTTAGTTTACTTGTATTTGTGTATGGAGCAAAAAACTTTTAGATCATGAAATAATGCAAACTCTTCGGGAGGACCCAAAAGAACATTTTCTTCGGGCACTCAAGTGTGATGATCTAGGAGTCCAAGTTGATCTAAGAATCCAAGTTGATCTA
>CAYIZS010000022.1:982-7811 GCA_964367985.1 uncultured Candidatus Peribacteria bacterium | reverse complement strand
TCCAAGTTGATCTAAGAATCCAAGTTGATCTAGGAGTTTAAGTTGATTTGTGGATCGTTGATTAGGGAGACAGACGTATATCAATGAGCAAATCAAAGCGCCAAATATTATGATTGTAGATGATGAAAAAAACAACTTAGGGACTTTCCCTAGGAGGGTTGCTCTAGAGATGGCTACTGAAAGGGGCTTGGATCTAGTGCAGATGGTCTATGATCCAGAAAAAATGCTCTCAACGGTTAGACTGACGGATTATGGTAAATATATGTATCAAAAGTGAAAAGATGAGAGAGAGAGGAGAAAAAAGCAGAAAACAAATGAAATGAAAGAATTGAGATTGAGTTATGGAATTGGAGATAATGATCTAAATTTCAAACTCAAAAAAGCAATAGAATTCTTAGAATCTGGGTATAATGTTAAAATCTCGATTAGGTTGAGAGGGAGAGAGAGGATTTATGAAGATAGGGCGAGAGAAAGATTAGAATTTGTCCAACAAGAGCTCTCGGATTACGGAAAATCTCAGTTTAGTACTCCCAAAAAAGAAGCAAATGGATATAGTGTTATTTTACTTAGTAAATAGTTGTTCAGTAATGGCTAGAAAGCAAAAAACTCATTCAGGAGTTGCAAAAAGATTTAAAGTTACCAAGACATGAAAGGTTCTTACAGGCAAATCTTGTAATAATCATCTTTTGACCAATAAAGGCAAAAATAATAAAAAGTTTTTGTATGGTAAAGAGATTGTGGGAGCAGATGCAAAAATGATTAAAAATTTACTTTCTTAATTCTATAGTTTATCGATGGTTAGAGTTACCAATGGTCTTCAGAGACAAAGAAGGCATAAAAAATTTATCTCTCAAGCAAAAGGATTTAGGTTGGGGAGAAAAAATGTGTACAAACAGGTGAGAGCGGCTCTTGTCAAACAAGGACAGCACTCTTATGTAAGTAGAAGGCTCAAAAAAAGAGACTTTAGGAGATTATGGATTGAGCGTTTATCTGCTGCTGTGAGAGAAAAGGGAGGTAAATATTCTGTTTTTGTAAATAATATGTATCAAAAAGATATTATCTTGGATAGAAAGATGCTTTCAAATATTGCGGTAGTTTTCCCGTTGGTATTTGACAAGATTTATGAAGAGGTGATAAAGGATTAGTTTTTTCTCCCTTGAGGGAGAGTGTTTGCCGGGGTGGTGGAATTGGTAGACACGAAGGACTTAAAATCCTTTGGGACTTATACTCCCGTGCCGGTTCGATTCCGGTCCTCGGCACTCTAATAGTTTTATTCATTTATTTGTTATAGTAGTTATGGGATTTACAGTTTGGAGAACTTGAGATTTAAATACCAACGAAAGGGTTATCGCTTTCTACAAAAAAGAATTGCGATCATCTCACATTTTGGACAAAGCAAAAAAACAAAAACACTATGGTACTAAATGGTATAGAAAATTTATCAGCTATGATTTTCCAAGTTCTAGGAGATATCAGAGAATGAGAGCTATTGTTTCAAGTTCTTATAGAAAGACCAAGAAAAAATACAATACTCTAGCTCAGTTAGGAAAAGTGGTATAATAGTTGTTTGTTTTATATAATTTATATTACATTTGTTTAAATGATGAAATATGCGGTAATTAATCTCCAAGGACATCAGTATATTGTTTCTGAATGAGTTGAGATTGTAGTAGATAAATTAGATCTAGAGGATGGGAAACCTTTCGTTTCTGATCAGGTTTTGACTGTTTTTTCAGAAGATGCATCTGAATTTAAGCTTGGAGCGCCTACTATAGCAGGAGCAAAAGTTGAGTTTGAAGTAAAGAGTAGTCAGAAAGGTGAAAAAGTCACAATACTTAAGTTTAAAGGTAAAAAAAGGTATACCAGAAAGGCTGGTTTTAGACCACTACAGACTACTTTAGTTGTTAAAAAAATTACATCTTAATGGCAAAACCTGGAGTTTTGAAATGGGATGGAGAGGTACTTGAGGTATTACCTGCTGGTAAATATATTATAAAACTCAAGGATACTGATTTAGAAGTAAATTCTTACAAATCTGGTAAAATGAAGCAATCTCATATCTCAGTAATTGTTTGAGATTGGGTCAAAGTAGAGTTGAATCAATATGATATGACACAGTGAAGAATTGTTTATAGGTACAATAAAAAACCTTTGGATGAAGATATCATTACCTCAGAGTAGTTCTTGTCCTTGCTAAATAAGATTTATATAGTATATTTGTTTCAGATGAAAGTTGTAACTTCCTTAAAAAAAAGATGTATGTATTGCCAAATGGTAAAGAGAAAATGAAAACTCTATGTTACATGCAAGAGAAATCCTAGACATAAAGCTAGGCAAGGATAGTTTTTTTATTTTTGAATAATTGTTTGATTGATGTTTAGATTGATGTGACATGTGCTTCCAGATGAGAAGTCTATTTGGATTGGCCTAACGATGGTATATGGTATTGGTAGACCAAGGTCTATGAAGATCCTAGAAAAACTTGGGATTGAACCAATGAAAAAGGTAAAAGATATTACAGAAGAAGAGCAAAAGCTGATTTCTGATGAACTCAAAAAGCATGTTTTGGAAAATGATCTTAAAAGAGAAGTTTCTTCTGCGATCAAAAGACTCCAAGAAATTAAATGCTATAGAGGAATGAGACATAGTGTTGGACTTCCCGTGAGAGGGCAGTTGACGAGAAAAAATGCTAGAACTGCAAAAAAATTGATGGGAAGATCTAGAGTTAGACCAGTTTTGAAAAAATAATTTTTATCTATTTTCGTTTATTATTTGATGGCAGTTGTAAAAAAGAGCAAAAAAAAGGATTTAAAGATTACTACATGAGTATTGCATGTACAGACTACTTCCAATAATACTTTGATTACTTTGGTAGATGCTCAGGGAAACAAGGTTCTAGGTTCTGGTACTGGAGGTGCTGGATATAAAGGCTCAAAAAAAAGTACTCCTTATGCTGCAGAAGTATTGACCAAACAAATGCTCAAGGATGCTCAAGGATTCTGACTCAAAGAGATTGGAATTATCTTTAGAGGTACAGGTATGGCTAGAGAAGGAGTATTTAAAGCAATCAATGAGGTTGGGGTAATTGATGTATTATATATCAAAGAAAATACTCCACTCCAATTTGGAGGATGCAAAGGTAAAAGACCTAAAAGAAATTAATTTTTTGAATATTTTTTTTAATTTTTTTGATTACAGATAGATGAGATATACCGGTCCAAAGTTTAGATTGTGCAGAAGAGAACAAGTTAACCTCTTTTGACCTGAAAAATACAATGTTAAAAAAAGGAGAGGGATCCCAGGACAACATGGTGCTTCTCTTCAGAGAAACTCTGAATATGGAAAGCTCCTGAGAAATAAACAAACGGTAAAGAGAAGTTATATGATCAATGAAAAGCAGTTTGCTAGTATTGTAAAAAAAACTTCTGCAAAATATGCCAAAAACAACAACATGAGTCATGATTCTGTATTGTTTCAATTCTTGGAAAGAAGGATGGATGTAGTGATTTTGAGATCAGGTTTGGCTGCTACAATTATGCAAGCTAGGCAGATGGTGTCACATGGACATTTGCTCCTCAATGGAAAAAAACATAATGTACCTTCTACGTTTCTCTCTCCAGGAGATGTGATTTCTGTGAGAGAAAAGCTTAAAACTTCTCCACTTTTTTCAGAATTGAAACCAAATACTTCAAAATCTCCTTCATGGATCAAGTTTGATAAAAATGATTATAGTATTTCTTTCCTTAGTATGCCACAAGGAGGAGAAGTAGAACCTTTGGGAGATTTGCTAAAAGTGATCGAGTTTTATGCGAGAGCATAGTCCTAGTTCATTTATTAGTAATTATCTAGGTCTTTCGTAATAAAATAAAATTTTATCTTTATAATCACCAGCTTATGCTTGATATACAACATCTCTTGGGAGCACCCAAAATTATGTTCACAGAACTGGAAGATGGATCTTCAAGATTTGAACTAAAATACGTTCCTAGGGGATTTGGACATACTCTTTGAAATGCCTTGAGGAGAATTATCTTGGCATATAATGTTTGAGGGGCGGTGACAGGTTTGAAAATCAAAGGGGTGCCTCATGAATATGATATTATCTCTGGGGTAAAAGAAAATGTGATTACTATTATGCTCAACTTCAAAAAACTTCGTTTTCAGTTTGGAGACAAGTTGGAATCTACTCAGTGGATTGCTCAGAGATTTAAAGGTGTGGGTGTCTATACCGGAGGCGATCTGAAATTACCTTCTGGAGTAGAATTGCTTGACTCAGAAGAATATCTCTTTGAGATCACAGATGGAGCTCAAGAAGTAAACCTCGAAATGAGGATAGAAAAAGGATATGGATATTATAGTCTAGAATACTTGAGACAGAGAGATAAAGAACAAGAAGCAAGTGATACTAATGTACTCTTGATAGATAATGACTTTGGTTTGGTAGACTATGTGCGTTATCAGGTAGAAGAAGTGATCGAAGACTTCTCGGGTAGCGTAAAAGATGCGCTCATTATAGATCTCAAAGCTAAAAGTAATTTGGTGAATCCTCAACAAATTATGATGTTTGCAGGAGAAGTATTGGCAAGCTATGCAAAACTCTTTGTCTTTGATAATGTCTATATAGATAGAGGAGTAATGGTAGATTATGATGATCTCGCTGAAGATGTAGAGGAAAGTGGTATCGAAGAAATCGTAGTAAAAACAATGCCTATTGATGCCTTACCGCTAAGCGAAAGGACCAGAAATGCTCTGATCAAAAATGATATTCTCTATGTAGAAGATTTAGAAAAGAAAAAGAAAACAGAATTGCTTTCAATGAAAGGCGTGGGGAGAAAGGCAATTGATGAAATTATCACTTCTCTCACCAATATTGGTAAAAATCTAGTAGGATAATGCTTAAATAATTTATATGTTATATTTAGTCAATTATGAGACATCAGCAAAACAAACTTTTGCAACTAAACACCTGAGCCAAAAGCAAGGGAGTATTTATGAGAATGCAGCTAACTAGTTTGGTAAAAAATGGTAAAGTTACTACTACTCCAAAGAGAGCAAAAGTACTCAAGGCTTATGCAGATTCGTTTTTTTCTTCTCTGCTCTCTCTCTATGAAAAAGGAGATGAAGCTTATGCTCAGAGAGAAGCGATCCGTATGGTAAAAGCTACTATTTATGGAGAAGAAGACGGGAAAAAGGTAATCGAAACCTTGCTTCCAAAATACCTTGCAGAAGGAAAAAAATCAGGATTTGTTGCTTCTTACAAAATGGGATTTAGAGTCGGTGATGGTGCAGCAAAGGTAATGTTAAAACTTGTATAAATAGCAAATCAGCTTTTTTAGTTATCATATTATTGTAGAAAGATGGAGTTTACGCAAAAAGATTTAAATAAGACGATCCGAGTCAGACAGAGTGATCAGGAGAAAAATAGAAAGTGGTATCGTGTAGATGCTACAGACAAAACTCTTGGAAGGTTGGCAGTGGATATTGCTATCAAACTTATGGGTAAAGATAGAGCCTATTATTCTGATTTTTGGGATGCGGGAAGTTTTGTGGTAGTAGAGAATGTGGATAAGATTCTCACTACTGGTAAAAAATTAGATCAAAAAGTTTACTATCGTTATAGTGGCTACAAGGGAAATCTAAAGTCTATTACTTTGAGAGAGTTGCTTAGAAAAAATCCAAGTAAAGCTCTTTGGTATGCTGTGAGAGGAATGCTCCCAAAAAATAAACTCAGAGATGCTAGGATGAAAAGACTCAAGCTGGTGGTAGGTACTACTACAAAATATGATCATTTTAAACTTATAACTTTATAATCCCTATGACACAAAGAGAATACAATCAGGCTGTAGGAAGGAGAAAAGAAACTACTGCAATTGTTAAATTATATGCCAAAGGCAAGGGTGATTTTGCACTCAAAACGGCTACTGGTAAAGACTATTCTTTGAAAGAATATTTCGGTGGAAATGAGTATTTATACCAAAATGCTATTGCTCCTTTTCTTACAATCGGTGCTGAAACTTTGAAAAAATTTGATGCAGATATTGTAGTCAAAGGAGGAGGAGTTGGTGGTCAGTCTGATGCGATCAAGCTAGCTTTTGCTAGAGCTTTGGTAGAATGGAATGCTGATCTGAGACCCACACTCAAACCTCATGGATTACTCAAAAGAGATCCTAGAATTAAGGAAAGGAAAAAGCCAGGTCTCAAAAAAGCGAGAAAAGCTCCAACTTGGTCAAAAAGATAATTTTTTTGCTATGGTACAAAGAGAATCCTGACAAAGATCAGGATTTTTTTTAGATAAAAATAACTTGACTTCGTATGTAAAATATGTATTATGTTATTGAAAATAAATATAAAACTCAAAAAAAATATAAAAAATGAAAAAATTTATTGTATTGGTTGTCTCAATGATGACCTTGGGGGCTACAGTAGCTGCCCAGAACTCTTTAGAGATCAGTACTGCAGGGCAACTTTCTTGGTTGCACCTACTACTTTGCATTGGAATTGTCTCTATGGCGATTCTACAAAAAGTTGTTACTGATGACTCTGATGTTTTTACCACGGATGATGTGGTTAGAATTGTTGCTGGTGTTATAGCTGGTGTAGCAGCTAGTATTACGGCTTTTACTGTTGATAATTGTATTGCCGTAATTATTGCACTTGGTGCACTTGTTCCTGTTTTTGTTGCTCTTGCTCTTGATAAAGGTAAATATAAAAAACTAGCAGGATATATTTATTATAGTTGTATTATTGTTTTAATGATACTACTATACTATCAACCCTGTTTTTGTTGCTCTTGCTCTTGATAAAGGTAAATATAAAAAACTAGCAGGAT
>CAYIZS010000022.1:0-882 GCA_964367985.1 uncultured Candidatus Peribacteria bacterium | reverse complement strand
ATATTTATTATAGTTGTATTATTGTTTTAATGATACTACTATACTATCAACTATAAATTCTAATTATAAGAAAGCTTCGCTTTATTGAGTGAGGCTTTTTTGCTATCCCAAAGATTTGCATAGAGATGAAATATCTTTAGCTTTTGCTCAGTTTTTTTTGTTTTAGAATATAGCTTTGTAGTGATCTCTCCAGATCCAATTATTTACGATTGTTTTTGATTTGCATCTACGGAGATTTCTTGTATATTGATGCTAAGTTTTATTTTTTTTATACAGTAGAGATGAGAAAAGATTTAGTATTTTTCGGAATTCAAGGTTCTGGTAAGGGAACTCAAGCAAATAAATTGATTCAGGATTTTCCTTTTTTGAAATATCTAGAGCCGGGGCATGTTTTTAGGGCAATCACTTCTAATGACAATATTATTTCCCAGCATATCCAAGATCGTATGGCAGAGGGTAAAATGCTAGATGATTCTTTGATGTTTGACCTTTTTAATATGTATGCGCATTTAGTTAAATCAGATGATTTGATGCTCTTGGATGGCTTTCCAAGGACAGTTCCTCAGATGTATTTTTTCTTGAGTAAAGAGTATGAATTTCATAGAGATTTTATCTGAGTGCATTTTTACCTCACTAGAGAACAGGCATTAGAGAGGATTTTGACCAGAGCGAGAGAACAGAACCGCAGTGATGATCTTAAAATGGAAGTTATTCATCAGAGATTGGATCTTTTTGAGCAAGAGACGCTTCCAGTGATCCACTATTTTAAAAGTTTGGGTAAATTGATAGAAATCGATGCAAATCAGTCAATAGAGGTGATTTATCAAATACTCAAAACCCAGCTTGTAAAAGTTACAAATTAAAAGAATAATATTTTAAAAA
>CAYIZS010000021.1:9819-11085 GCA_964367985.1 uncultured Candidatus Peribacteria bacterium | reverse complement strand
AAAACTTACTTGTAAAAAACTCCTATTTCCTTAGACTAACTTCTAGTTTTGTTTTATCTTTTTTTCATTCTTCCCGTATGAAAATCGGTATTGTTGGACTGCCCAATGTCGGAAAGTCTACCCTTTTCAATGCACTGACCAAATCCTATGCAGCTCCAGCAGAAAATTTTCCTTTTTGTACGATTGAGCCCAATGTTGGGATTGTAGAGGTCAAAGATCCCAGGATCGATCAGCTCAGTGCGATGTCCAATACGCAAAAAAAGATCTATGCTACGACTGAATTTGTCGATATTGCGGGACTGGTGAGAGGAGCGAGCAAAGGTGAGGGACTAGGCAACAAATTCCTTTCTCATATTAGAGAGGTAGATGTGATTGTGCAGGTGTTGAGATATTTTAGAGATGCAGATGTCGTGCATGTGGAGGAAACAGTAGATCCAGAGAGAGACAGAGAAATTATTAATACGGAGCTGATCTTTGCAGATCTCGAACAGCTAGAAAAAACCCTTCCTCCTCTCCAAAAGAGAGCCAGAATCGCCAACAACAAAGCTGACCAAAAATTAGCCACCATTTTGGAAAAAATTCAGACTGCTCTTTTGGCAGGCAATCTAGCCAATACGATCAAAGCTGAACTGAGCGAGGAGGAGCTCAAGATGATCAAATCTTACAATTTTCTCACACTCAAATCATTTGTCTATGCGATCAATATTGATCAGGCAGATCTCGCCCAAGCCCAGCAAATCCAGCAGGATTTTGCAACCAAATTCCAAGCTCCTGTAGCGGTAGTCTGTGTCAAAATAGAATCTGAAATGATGGATCTAGCTCCCGAGGAGAGAGCAGAATTTTTGGCAGAACTCTTTGAATTGTCTACCGAAAAGGTGCCAACTTTGGATGATTTGATCGCTCTAGCATTCAAAGAATTGGGGCTGATGTATTACTTTACCACCGGAGAAAAAGAGACCAGAGCCTGGACAATTCCTCTTGATTCCACTGCTCCTCAGGCAGCAGGCGCGATCCATACGGATTTTGAGAGGGGATTTATCAAAGCAGAGGTCATCAATACTACTCAACTTCTAGAGCTAGGTTCTTGGTCCAAAGCTAGAGAAAAGGGGGCACTCCGTCTAGAAGGAAAAGATTATATTGTCCAGGATGGGGATGTGATTGTTTTCAAATTTAATGTCTAATATTTTTCTTTCTTCTTCCTTCTTACTTACCTTCCTTCTTATCTATCTTCCTTCTTATCTATCTTCCTTCTTATCTATCTTCCTT
>CAYIZS010000021.1:0-9719 GCA_964367985.1 uncultured Candidatus Peribacteria bacterium | reverse complement strand
CTTCCTTCTTATCTATCTTCCTTCTTATCTATCTTCCTTCTTATCTATCTTCCTTCTTATCTATCTTCCTTACTTACTTACCTTCCTTCAAAATAAGGTTTCTGGATGATAGACTAGCGTTGATGCTATTTCAGAATCTTCGTCTTCAAAAATAATTTTCAATATAAAATCAGATTTTTAGTTTTTTTTCTTGCTACTAATGAGTCAAAGTATTCTCCAAATCTGAAAGATCAAATGGATCTACCTTTCTAAACCTACCAATACTGAAATCCAAGAAGTGATCAAAGATCTAGATCTTCATGAGATGATTGAGCAAGATATTTTAGAACCCACTACTCATGACAAGATTGATGTCTATGATGAATATCTTTTTCTCATTATCCATTTCCCTAAATATAATGAAAAGACGGGGAAATATGTCACCAATGAGATGAATGTCATCCTCGGGAAAAATTTTGTCCTCACGATCACCAAATATCCTACCAACAATATTGAAAAAATCAGAAAAGAATATCAAGCAGAATTAGCAGAAGAAGGGGAAGATGCAGAAGAGTACAAGATTTCTCCATACTATCTGCTCTACAAAATTTTTGATGTGATGTATGACAAAACTCTCCTAGGACTCAATAAATTTAGTCTCGATATGCTCGAGATGGAAAAGCAGGTTTTTGAGGAAAATTCTACCAATCCAGATCTTTTGAGGGCGATTTTGATTAAAAAAAGAAACATTGTCTTGCTCAAAAATATCCTCGCTCCCCAAGAAGAGATCTTGAGCGAACTACAGAGCGAAACTTCCAAGTTTTATGAAGGAGATTTGGATGTATATTTTGAGGATCTAGAATACAAAACGGGAAAAATCCTGGGACATATTGCGATCCTGCATGACAATATCGACTCTCTAGCAGATGTATTCAATACCATGACCAATATGATCACCAATAAAAATCTCTCAATTCTCACGGTTTTGACAGTAGGGATTTGAATTATGACGATGGTCAGTGGAATCTATGGGATGAATATAGATCTCCCGATCCAAAACAATCCGTCAGCTTTTTTTATTTTGATGGGAATCATGCTTTCTCTGACTTTGATTACTTTCTTTGTTTTTAAAAAAAAGAAGTGGTATTAACCGATTCTTGAACGATATTTCCTCACTTCCAACAAGATAAAATTCGCTTTATTTACTCTCTAACTTGATCCTAATTTCATGTTACAAAAAAGAAAAAAATCTACTTTCAAATGGGGACGAGCACTTTTGCCATTCCTAGTGCTTATGATCGTAGGTGTTATGTTGTTTCGCGCTTATCATGCACCTCTTACTTACGAAGGGATTCATAGTATCCAGATTGCCCAGGGAGATCCGATTTCCAAGCTCTATCCTCAGATGTCCAAGCTCAAACAGCTAATGCTCAAATATTGGGTCAAAAACCATCCTGATCAAATCCCCAATCTCCAAGAAGGAAGCTATATTTTGATGGGAAATTATAGCAAAGCAGAGTTTTTTGAGTATCTTGCAGCTGGTCCTCAGAAAGATTATGCTCGTGTGACTTTGTTAGAAGGCTGGTCGATCTATGATAGTGATGTTGGACTGGCAAGGAAATATTACATAGCTCCAGGAGCTTTTATTGCACAGGCAAAGGATCCTAGCTTTATCCAGCAGATGCAGACTTCTTTCCCTTTTCTCACAAATTTTCCAAATCTGACTTCTTTGGAAGGATTCCTCTATCCAGAAACCTATTTCGTCAATTACGAAGGAGACTTTGCAAGCAATTTAATCAAAATGCAGCTCAAAGAATTTGAAAAAAGAATCTGGATTCCTTATGAGGAGTTATTCCTAAACAATAGTTACACGCCTTATCAGCTTTTGAGTTTGGCAAGTATCATCGAGGCAGAGGAAAAAACACAGTCCAATAGAGCAATGATCGCAGGGATTTTTTTCAATAGACTAAAATCTGGGATGAGACTGGATGCCGATATTTCTCTCTGTTATGGATTGCAGAGTACTTTGGCCGATTGTAGCGAAGCGGTGATTAGAAAAAATTTAGATAATTCCAATAATCCTTACAATACTAGGAGAGTTTCCGGATTCCCTCCAACTCCGATCAATAGCCCTTCTCTGAGTAGTATCAAAGCAGCACTTTCTCCACAGTCAAATAATTATTATTACTATCTTCATGACAAGGGTGGGAAAATCCATTACGGAAAAGATCTCGATGAGCATAATCAAAATAAAAAGACTTATCTCCAATAATTTCACAATAGCTTCTTGTTTAGAGTTTTTTTAGAAAAGTGTCTTTTCTCCCCTTCAATCTAGGAGATAAAAATCAGCATTTAGTTTTTTTTCTATTTGACTTTTTGTGCTATTTTTATAGACTGAGAGAGTAAACTCTATAAGTTTTTTTTAATCAACTGATGTGATGTCAGCAAAGCTTCCCAAAAAAATAGTTTCCAATCTGATGATCCTCATTGTAGCTCCATTGCTAGCATTAGGACTTTTCTATTTCACTCGTTATGGAGGGGATTCTTTTTTGGCAAGTGTTTTGGAACTATCAGAACTAGAAACGATTGCTCAAAAAGGACGAGGCATCGCATACAAAACTTTCCCTGGAGTTTTAGAAGTCTTTGGGTCTGAGTTGGTTCAAGATCAGCAAAGATTGCAGTTTGAGCTTCTTTACAATCCTGAAGAGATTCAGCTAGGGATTTGGGATGAAACGCTTTATCAAGCTCAAATACTTTCAGATCAGCCAGGATATGTTTTGATCGAACTTAATGATTTTCAAGATTTAGCACTAGACCAAGAGTGGTTTGCAATAACTTTTACAGGGGCAGAAGATCAGCTTTTACTAGGAGAAGCTTATACTGTTTCAGAGGATTCTTCTCAAACTCCTTTGGCTGTTGGGAGTCTCAATGTGTTGGATTCGGATTTTTTATTTCACTAGAATATTTGGATGAAATCTTTTTTTAGGTATTTATTGCTGTGAGGAATTGCTTTCTTTCCAGCACTAAGCTTTGCAGCTTCTAGCCCTGATGCTTTTCAGGTCGAGGTAAATCCTTCTACTTTTCAGGTCAATCAAGCAGTAGATTTCACAGTAACGGCACTCAAAGGTAATACGGTGATGAAAGATGCAGATTTTAATTTTTTTATCTATGTAGCTTCAGAGGGAGGAGAGGATATTAGTTATGTAGATTATGTCGTACCCAATGATGGATTTAGTAATTTTCTTGCAAGTGATCAAGGGGTAAAGAAATTTTCAAAGGGGCTTTTGCTCAGAAAACCAGGAACCTATCAGCTCAAAATCGTAGATTTTCAAAATGAAGAGATTTCAGGATCTACCATTATTATCGTCAATGCAGATACTGATAGAGAGTCTTATCCAATTTCTATTATTTCTCCATTACCTGGAACAAAAGAAACAATTTCTCCAGTTGAGCTCATTGCAAGATCAGAAAAACTTCCCAATACCCGTGTACAGCTATTTCTCAACAATAAAATGCAAGAAGAGCTTATTTCTTCTCCAGATGGTACGATTACAGCCTCATTAATTACACTCAATGCAGGCAACAATATCCTACAAATCAAAGCATTTTCTAGTGATAATCATGAAATTTGAAGCTCTGAGATTATTACTTTTGATTATTCTCCTCTCTGAGAAAATCTTTTTTCTACCCTTACTATGACTCCAAATCAAAACCTTAAACTCTGAGATAGAGTCCGTTTTGAGCTTACTGCAGATGAGAGAGTTTCTTCTGCAAAAATGATTTTTTCCTCAGGTAAAGAATATCCTATGGACAAACAAAAAGAGGGAATCTTTGATAAAGAATTAGTCTTGCTCAATACTGGTACGATCCTTGTAGACTTACAACTCATTGCTATGGAAGAGGCAAGAAATTATCCAGAAGTACTGTCTTTCGAGGTGAAAGATCATCTCAAAATCTGAGAAGTGATGCTACAGGCTACCGGATCCGCTTATTCAGCAATTGATCTTTCTTGGAAGGTTTTGGATGGAGAGGCCGAACAGTTTGCGGTATTTTATGGTACTGGTGCAGATCAGCTTTCTGGGACAGTTCTTACTACAGAACCCAAGCTTACCATGACAGGACTGACTCATGGAAAGCGTTATTATTTTCAGATCCAGGCATTAGACCAAAATCATGAATCTGAGGGATTACCTTCAGATATTGTGGAGTTTGATTTACCAATTTTGACGGGAGTGGGCCCAGAGGGAAATCCAATCACTGGTCATGCTATTGTTACAGATCCTTTGTGTATGGTAAAAAATATCAACTTTAGCACCAAAAAGATTGGCTCTCGTTATTATATGTTACGAGATGCGGTAGAGCATGCAGAAAAATATAGAATTTTTAGAGCAGAAACTCCTGAATCTATCAAAAGATTGATTGGAGAGACAGAGATTGCTAGGTTTGAATATCCTTTTGATACAACTGTGACTGGAGAGCAGTTTGCTTATTACTCTATCGAAGCGGTTTGTAAGGATGGCAGTAAAGCAATGCTTGCAAACGCAGAAAAGGTGCAGGTTGGGCCGATGGAAGATTTTTTGCTGATTTTGTCTGCTACGCTTCTTTTCTTTTTTGCTTACAGATTTTATAGTTACAATATCCGTTAGTAAATCTTTTTTTGAGCAATGTCTTGAGTGCTATTTTTTGTCTTTAGTTTTTTATAAAAAATCTTTAGTTCTTCTGCTATGCTTTTGAGTTGTCCCTGACTCTTTTCTCCTAATGTTTTGTCCTAGTCTTATCATTTTAATCTCATTATCTTGCTTGCATGATCGAAAAAAAATACCATCCTCAGAAAATAAAAATCCAAAATCCAGCTATTGTCTCTGATCTTTCTATCATCTTTTCGCAGAATGGATCTCAGGTTTTTTCCTTCCAGGAGCTATTAGAGAGGATTGTCCAAGAAGCTTTGATTCGTAGATGGGCACTCTCGCATCAAAAAAATATTAGTTTCCAAACTTATCAACTTCCCCATTTTTTTAGCAAAAATGATGCAAAGGTAGATTCCAAAAATCTGGCTAAAATATACAAGAATTTCCGTCTGCAAGTCTCTCAAAAGAAAAAAATAGAGAAAAAAAATCAAAATATTTTTTCTGAATTCTTTGCTAGTGAAATCCAACAGCCTGATTTTGTTGCTCTATTACAAGAGCAAAAGGTTCAGGATTTTTTGAATTATCTATTAGAAAATGCTTTCCTCAAAAAACAAAAAGAATTGCTTTATTGGGATATCTCTACTCAAAGTTATGTCCATGGAGATGAGCTAATCTGGCAGGAAGTCAAAGAGACTCAGCTAGAAATCAAGTGTTTTGTAGAGACCAAAAATGATACTTTTACTTTGATTGTAGATGATCCTCTTTCTTTGTTTGGAGATTTGGCGGTACTTGTCCATCCAAAAGACAAAAGATACAAAAAATATGTCGGAAAAAATCTTATTTTACCTTTGATCAATCGCTCTATCCCTATTTTTGGAGATGGATCTATAGATACTGTTGCTGAAAATGGGATCCGTAGAATCAATCCTCATTTTTCTAGAGAGATGATGGAGTTGGCTAGAGAGTATAGATTAGATCCAGCTCCGCAGTATCGAGATAGTTTTGCAAACTTTAGTGTAAATGTTTCTGCTCTTCAAGGGAAAAATATCTTTGAATTTAAAAGCAATATCATCGATGCATTTGAAACGATAGGAAATCTGGTTTCAAAAAAAACAATCAAACTCCAAAAACCTTTTTCCAAAAAAACCAAACAAGAACTTTTGCCACAGATCGCTGAGGTTCGAACGTTAGATCTTGGATCTAGAGCATTAGAGCTTCAGGAATGGTTCTCAGAAAACTATCCTCATTTAGCATTAACCCCAGAGTTTCTCAAAGAATTGGTTTTTCCTATCCAAAAAACTTCTTTGCTCGGTCAGCATCTCTATTTGGATCTTTCTTGATCCGATCCTCGTGTCCTTCAAAAGGATTTTTTCCAAAATAAAAAAATAACTCTTTTTGAGCATTTCTTGATATTAGTGATGCTCCATGAGCTGCTTCCTGCTACCTTCACTTTAGAGCTTTTTACAGATTTTTTGTATGTTTTTGGGGAGGAGGGAATCTCAAATTTGATGGCAACATTCTATCCAGCAGATCAGATTCAGGATTTTACTTCCCAACTGCTTCAGAAAGATGCAGAGGAGCAGCTAGAATTTTTTGAGCAATCCTTTGCAGCGATTTCTTGGCTACAGCGAGATCCAGAATCGGAGCACTATTTATTGCAGAAAAAGGTCTTTGCGGAGCAGTATCCTATTAGTTATTTTGCATTAGATTTGGAGTTTTTGATGAGTTTGTGGCTATCTTTTCAGTTCTCTGATCAAAGTCATTCTTTGCCTTATTTCTGAGTAGATGAAAATTATCTTAGAAACTATTATCTCTTTTTATCCTATCTGTGAACAAATTCACTTCCTGCTCCATTAGAAGGGATTGCCTTCGATATATCAGTGAGTGGATTGAATATGACTAAATTACTTCAGATTCAGAAAAAATATGGAACAGCTTTTTTGAGATTAGCGTTGATCAAGTACAACAAATACGATGCTGTTGAGCGAGAACATGAATTCAACTATCTCAAGCATCTTTGGAATCTCTACAAATATCTCTTTGAAAAATCAACTGATTTGTGATTAGGAAAGAAAGATTGACTCGCAGATCTCTCTTTGACAGGCATTGATGCTTGGATTCTGACATTATGGTATGAATTAGTAAATTCCTTATTCCAGCACAAAAATTTAGACAGTTTGCGTAGTTTCTTGATCAAACTTCAGGATTTTACGACTGGTCCTTTTTCACGATATCTCTTGGCAAAAAAGAAACAAGCAAGTCCTCCTGAATGTAATGTAGAGTATTTCCTTTTTTCTCAAATTGTGTATGTTTTGGGTATTTTTGTTTCAGATCTTTCAGCTTATTTGTTAGAAAAAATTTCCAATTCCTCAGCAAGTGTTCCAGCTTTTTATCTAGAAAGTCCCTTTGCTTCTCTCAAAAAAGATTATAAAATTCAGCTTTTTTTCGATCTTTTGGCGAGTATTTTGCAGTACAAAAAAGAACACCAGATCCCCAAACATCAAAAAATCAAACTAATGATCAAGGCAAATTCCGATGTGGGAGAACTTTTGGATCATTATCAGTATTTACTCCTTGAACTTTGTCCTGTAGAAGAATTTACACTCCAACTTTCTCCTAAAGAATTACCTCAGGGTTATGAAATTATTCGTATTTATGATATTGAGATTGGGATTGCTAGTGTAGCAAAAAATCAAAGCTCTCCTCTAGAAATCTTACAGCAAGAATATGCTAAAAAAGAGAAAGAGATTGAAGAAGTGGGATCTTTGCTTGCTACCCTCTCGATGAGTGGTTTTTCTGGGTCTGAAAAAATGCAAGAAAAAGAACTTCAAAGGGAACAGCTCAAAGAAGAACTCGCTCTCTTGGAGATTCAGATCAAGAAAATTAAAATGGAAAGAAAACAGTCCTAGTTTTTCTGATTTTTTATAGTTGAAATTGACTAGCAAATTCCTATAAATAAAGAGATTTATTGCATATTTTTTATTATTTTCATTTGTATCAATCATGCCAAGAAGAAGCGAAAAAAACAGAAACATTGAGGTGATTTTACTCCAAGATGACAAACATCTCTGAGAAAAATACCATATTGTTGCAGTGAGACCTATTTTTGCGAGAAATGTTTTATTGCCAAAAAATTTAGCAGTACTTGCAGACAAAGCCAATAGAAACAAATACGAACAAAAAATGGTGGCAGCACAGCAAGTAAAAGCTAAAAAAGTAGATTCTTTAGCAGAACTTTTCCAAAAGATAGATAATGATGGACCTTTGGTTCTGACTAGAAAAACCAACAAAGACGGAACCCTTTATGCAAAAATTGCTGTAGCAGATCTTGTTAGCAAAATCCAAGAGCAATATGGGATCCAAGTAGATGAACATCTTTTCAAAATGAAGAAAAAAATCCAAGAAATCTGAAGTTTTAGTATTCCTTTTGCTTATGAGGATCTCCAAAAAGAACTTCCGATTGTGGTTGAATCTGAGGGAGGAGTAGAAATCAAAGAAGAAGTAGTAGTAGTTATAGAAGAGACTGTTGTAGAAAAGACCAAAGAAGAAATCCAAGCAGAGAGAGAAGCAAAAAAAGCTACTGAAAAAGCACAAAAAATTGCTAAACTCAAAGAAAAATACAAATAATTTTGAGAGAATTCTTGCAAGGTAAGGATTTTTTCTGACTCCAAATTTTAGAGGATACAATGATTTTTATTTTTTAGTATCATCCAATGATCAAAAAAAATCTCTTTTTGCTCTTTGTGATCTATTTTTTTGTACTTCAACTTGGGATTGTTGCACTTCTCTGGTGAGATCATCGTTTCTATCTTCTAGCAGGGATTAATCTTGTTGTGATTCTTCTTGTAATGGGGCTTTATATGCTTTTCAATAAAACAGATTCTCAGGAGAAGGTTCCTGCTCCAGTTCAGCTTTCTCATAGTCGTTATGAAAAAAGGATCATCAAGTCTGATACTGTTTCTGGAGAGATAGATGAGACCATTATTATCCAAGATAATCATCAATTATTAGAAGAAAGCACTTTAGAAAAGACTGAAGAGATCCCTGAAAAAAAGGAAAATGTGGAGGATCTAAAAGAAAAAATCGTAGCGTTGGAGCACCCAAAAACTAAAAAATGAATATTTTGGATTCGTTTCTTATTATTTATTTTAGCATTAGGTGGACTGATTCGATTGCTATATTATTTCTGGGCTATCTTTTCTTTCTGGGTGCTAGTATTGGGGTCTTTGCTTTTGCTTTTTTTGATTACTTTGATTTACAAAGGATTGGGACTTTGGAAAAAATCTATTTGGTCTAATCTCTCCTTTCTCTTTTTCTTCCTCTTGATGTTGGTGGCTTTAGCTTCAGCATTTTTGGATGATAATGCTCCTTTTAGGCAGCAGGGAGAGTTGATAGTTGAAAATATTTTGGAGAAGGTAGATTTTGGTTTACAAAAATGGACAGGCGAACAACCAGATGATACTCTTGTGGATTCAGATGTGATCATCAATGCTGAGGAAAGTGATGATTTAGTACTAGAAGATAGCGTTTCTACTGATTCAGAATTTTCTTCTGGAGAGTTGGCTGATTTAGAAAAGCTGGAGGAAACTACCTTATCTGGAGAAAGTCTTTGAGAAATTATTCCAGAAATCATTCCAGAAATCATTCCAGAAGCTATCGAAGAACCTTTGCATGAAGTTACTTTTTTAGAGGCAATTAAATATCTGATAACTCACAATGAGATCACTTTATCAAAAAATCAGAAATATTCTTTTCCTGGATTGGTAAAAAATAGTGAAGATTATAGCTATATGGCGACAGCAGCAGATCTAAAATTATTGGGGAATAATGCAAACCCCAAAACCAAAACAAGCTGTGATGTCTATATGGTATTCAAAGGATTGGTTGAAAAATGGCCAATTTCTCAAACTGCAGATATCAAATGAGATTATCGAAGATATGCTGAAGCAAACGATTTGCTCAATGCTTGTAAAAAAGGGAAAACTCTGATGAGTAATAATTTATAATCCTTTTCCTTAAAAAATATTCTAAAAGTGCTGTACTGGCACTTTTTTGTTTTATTGATTTTTTATCTATTTTTGTTTTTTTGGCAAGGACTATTGTATCCAAAAT
>CAYIZS010000020.1:0-11254 GCA_964367985.1 uncultured Candidatus Peribacteria bacterium | reverse complement strand
GTATCAATAGATGCCTTGAGATAAATATTTTGTAAAATAGGTAAAGTAGCATTTTTGGAAACAAATCTAGAAGCAATATCCAAAATAGCCAACAACTGATGACGATCAAAAGTGATTTTCATAATCTCAAACAAGTAAGGAAAATAAAAAAGATAAACTAGATACTAGTCAATGTATATTTTTTTCAGAGAGAAATTCAAACCTATTTTAGATATTTTTGAGAAGTTGTAAGTAAAGTAAAATTTATTAAAAAAACACCTAAGTAATCCATAAAAAAAGAGCCCACTTTAAAAATAAAAGCGGACTCTTTATTTATCTTCTAAATCCACTTAGAAACAAAGGTTACTATCTTTGAGCATTCTATAATATTCAAATTTTTTGATTACTTTGTTGTATTGAGACAATCCAGCAAAACTATTGCTATCTGCCGAGAAAATATCTTTGAGCTGCAAATAATTGGCTGTCTTTTCTATTGCATCTTTTTGGTTTTCTGTACTTCCAATATCTGCCAAGGCTTTATCTACACGGGCTAAAGCTCCATTGGCATCCATTGCATATTGAGTATTAGTTCCGAAACAAGATTCACGCAACAGTTCTGAAATTTCATTTAATTCATCTTCTGAAATTCCTTTTCCATAGACATTGAAACTCATACTACCTACATATTCAGTATCATCATTTAGGATCAATCCTTGAGATTTTGCCTTATCAAAAGTAAAAGACTGAATCGCAATTAAAGGAGGAAGATCTGAAAAAAAACTCTTTAATGCACTAACTTTATTGATCGTTGTCTCAAGTCCAATAGCATAAGAAAGTTCTGGAATGCTTCTATATTTATTTCTAAACATAAAATAACAATAATTATCAGATTTATCTTTTCCACAAACAACACTCTCTTTGATCGCTTGATCAATCACTTCTTCATCTATCAAAAGATTTTCTTTATTATCTCACTTAATATAATAGTACAGATAACGACCAATTGCCATATTTTCTTGTAATTTATTGGCATCTCCCAAAAATCCACTATCAATTTCACTTAAAGCTACAGTATCTCCTGAAAAATATTCTTGCACTAAATTCTGAATTGCTTCTTTTTTTTGATCTCTAATAGCATTAAACAAATAATAAGTAAATTCATTAATTAAACCAATATTTACCGGATTTGAAGTAGATGAAACTTTATCTACCAACAACAAGAATGCTCTCTTGGAATCCGATTTGAACGATACTGAAATAGGAATATAAAAATAGCCTTCTTCTTGTTCTACAATATCTCCAATTTTCATATCCATAATATCATTTACACCTACCCCCTTTCCACTGTCTCTAATAATAGAACCCCACTGAGTAATAAGTGCAATATCTTGATAAGGATCTGAATCCAAATATCTCTCCCCAATCAAAGAAAGATCAACAGAATCACCATAAGGATCTTTCCAGATATTGAGAGAAGGTAGAGTTAAATGTTTCAAAAAATGCGTATAAATACTAGTTCTAAATGCACTTTCATCTTCAAGTTCAGACTTAATCTGCAAAGATTGATCGTATTCTTGGATCATTTCAAATAAATTTTTTGGAAACTCTGTTACAAATTCTGAATTTTTGAATACATTTAAAGAATAACTTGTGGTATTTTCTAGACTAGAAATATTCTTATTTAAAGTGAAATATGTCGTAGCAACTTTTATTGCCAAAAAGAGGAAAACCAAAACAGTAATCGCCAATAAAGCTAATGAAATCAAGTAACCACCTTTATTGATAGATAATTGTATGCTTTTGGTGGTAGCCTCTGATGCCTTACTTCATTTCATTTTAGACATGATAGTCTGAATACTTGCTTTAGCAATATCTAAATATTTTTGCAATCAAACCTTTGCATCGGGAATTGATCTATCAATTTCTATTTTTTTGTCTGTCATTTTTATTATAAATAAGATATATAAAAGTATTGCAATTACTCAATAGTTACTTCATTATAAATAATATTGTCTTCTTCAGATACAACGATATCATCTGGAATAGTTGCATTCCCCTCTTCAAAGAAACTTCATTCAGTTGCTCCTTCACTTTCTAAAAGTAAGTCATCTAATAAACTATTTTCTGAATTGTTTAAAAGATAGTCTTCTAGATCGATTTCTTCAGTTTCTGTATTTACTAAATCTAACGCATCTCCTAAAACTAGAGAATCATATTCTGAATGAAAATCGAAAATTTCTCTTTCTGTATTTTTCTGAATAGGAAGGAAGAAACTTTTAACTGAATTATTTACCACGTATCTAGAACTTCCAATAGCAACAGATTTTGCATTCACCTTGATATCCCTAGCATCTATCGCCTTTCATAAAATATATAAACTCTGCTTCAAAGATTTTATCAACTCAGAGACAACAAAGATATGAGGACTTTTGACTCCTTGATCAATCAATGCCAACTCATCTTCTTTGAAAGTATTTACCTCAATACTAAACCCAATACTACTACTCTTGGCATTAAAGCTATTGAAAATGATAGAAAAGTTCGGTATATCTGAATACTCTAATTCTACATCAATAAAATTCATCAACTGTTTAAAAAAATTGGTATCAAACCCTTTATCTAAAGATGAGGTTGTAAAATTTTTATAATAATTTTCAAAATCATTAATGACTGAACAACTAGTAGGCTCATAGGGATTATTATAACACATACTTAAATATAGTTCTATATCTTTTTCTCCCCTGAGAATCAATTCTTGAATTCTCTCTTTTACCGTATCTTTTGTAAATCCTAAAGAATTAGCTAAAGAAGATACAAACATATCCATCAAAGAAAACACTTTCATTGCACTAGAAAACTTTACAATTTCAAGAGAGACTAAGCTCCTTTGCAAAGAATCTACACTATTTTCTTCTTTAAGAATGGTTACCAACTCAATCGGGAAAAATCAATCTTTATTCATAGACTCTCTCAAAGTTTTAGCATCTTGATAATTTTGTACAATTTTGGTTCATAGGTCAATAGAAGCTGTTTGGAGTAAATCTTTCTTTTGAATAGGATTTAGGGTTTTATCTTGAAGCAAATTTACAACCTTAACATCTCAATTATCTATTAATGATAGATTATCATATTGATATAAATCAAAGATTCCCAACATTTGACCATATTTATTGTACTGTTCTCTTGTTTTTTGTACAATTTCTTGATGTTTAGGTTTTGTAATAATAGCTTTGCTTCCCTCTTGAAAGTAAATCAAAAGACTATAAGTTAAAAAGCTCAATACAATACCAATTACAATCAAAACAATATTAATTCCAAATTTAGAAGTATAATTTTTCAAGAAATGAGATTTAGTTCTTTGTCCACGAAGAGCCATTAGAGACTGTTCTTTTGTTTTTGTTTTTGAATCTAAAATAAAGGAATCATAAAGCAAATCCTCATCGGTAGTTTCTGTATTTTCTTTTTTTTCTAAAGATTCTTTGGAAGTCTGAGAAGATGAAAGCTGTTGAATTGATTTTTTAGCTTTACCAAACATGTTTCATAAAAAATCTCCTCCAAAATTTTTTGATCATTCTTTCTTTTCTAGAGAAGTTTTTTCATCATTAGTAGCTTCATTTTGAGGTTTGGTAGTCATTTCTTCTAAATTTGAAACTTCTGATACCGTAACTTCTGCTACAGGTTTATCTTTTGATTTAGAAAGATCTGCAGGGCCTTCTTTCTCAGTATTTAAATTAACATCCACAGAAATATTCGGATCTTGTGGTTTTGAATTATCTAAATTATTATCTAAATTTATTGGTCCTGGAGGAGTTCCCAATGTATTATTTCATAGATCATCTTGGGGAACTGTTGGGGTAAATAATTCTCACATAGTTGTCGCATAAAGATAAATAAAATCATCTATTGATCAATAATAATTACTTAACAATAAATTTCTCTCTCAAAGTATAGTCAGTTTTTTTTATTTGTCAAAAAAAAGAATAGTTTTTTACACAAAACCATTCAATTTGATAATTATATGATATAAGATTGTTTTACTATTCTCGAAGATCTTCATAATCCTCCCTTTCTGCATCCTCTGCACTATCCAAAAGAGCTTCACAAGTACTACAACGCTTTAGTAATGGCTCTGCTAAACCTATAGCATGATAGAGCATTTCTTCAATATCAATGGTAGCTCCCTTCATATCAATCAAAAAAACTTCTTCATCTCCTGTAGGAATCTCATTGAGATCCACAATATCTAAAAAATTTGCACTATAAATTGGAATTTGTACTGCCCTTTCATAGGAATTGGAACAAACTTCACAATCTTCAATAAAAGAAGCCTGAATATTTTCTAATTTTGCAAAAATTCAACGATCATCCAATGCTTGGAGCGTAAGAGTACTAGAGATTCACTCCTCTGTCAAATTTGGGAAATTTGCTAAAAATATTTTTTCTAAAGTTAGCTGATCAGTCATCTTGGAATGCAAAAGATCTGCAACTTTGAGTTTGAGATTTGAATGAACCATAAGAGTAAAAGTATACAATACAGATAAAAACTTGAGTACGATGCAGTATAGTGATTTTCTCAATCTTGTAAAGAATAAGTTGTTGATTTTTATGGTACAATAGATATATACTAGCTACAAGATATTTTTATCTCTTTGAAGATTCCTTGCTGATGTGACAAGATCGTTGAAAATACAGTGCTTTTACCTTATTGGAAATAATCATAGTAGTTGTAGTTTTTGGTATTGGAATTGTATCCACCCTAGTTTTATTGGGAAATAATGTAGCGATGTTTCAACACACCAAAACAGAACAGCAAGCCAGCATGCTCGCTCACGAAGGAATTCAGCTTTTTTTTCATCATAGAGACAATAATCTTTTTCAAGGATATCCTCGGAACTATTTTGATTACGATGAAGGAAAGGAAATCTTTTTTGGATCAGGAGGGGCAAATTTTTTCAAAATAGGGTATTCTGGTAGTCAAGAAGGATTTATTTTGGAACAAGGAGCAAAAATTGAAACAGATAATTTTGGAGATAATTTTGATAACTATAGACTCTATTTATTTAGTGGGGATACAACGATCTGATCAGAAGATAAAAATGCTTTTTCACGATACACTCATAATGAAGAAAAAATTGAAGATGATCGTCCTGTCCAATATGCTAGATATCTCTTATTGACTGGGATAATGGAGGATGAAAATATCCTTCCCAAAGATAAAATCCTCAAACTCGAATCCCATGTTTTATACCAAAAAGGAGTTAATGGAGGAATGACCGGAGAAATTATCATAGAAACTTTTATTGGAAATAAAGGATTTAGCAACTAATGTTATTATAAATGAAGAGAAATAAAGCATTTACCTTGATAGAGCTCATCATCGTTATCGTGCTCTTTGCACTTTTGATGGGAGTTATTCTCCAAGCCTATACCACGATCTCTCAAGTAACCTTCAAACTAGAACAAGAAAAAGAAGTCTGAAGAGAGTATCTGATTTTGTCTCAACTATTGGAAAATGTTGCGGCAGAAGCCACGATCGATTATGAGAAGTATGGAGATAGTTTAACCAAAGAAACTAGTAAATGACTCACAGGCACTCTGCATCTCACAGGAGGGGAACGAGCTGGAACAAGTATTTATTCTAGTGGAGATTGTTTGTCAATGAATGAATTTTTACGAAGATTTGAAGAAAAGAGAGAAAATTTTGATGCTCTAAACTATCACTGTGAACTTGTCTTGGAACAAAAATTAAATAATCAAGATGATAGTAAAATTATTAGTTTGATCCCCAATCAAGGAATCCTCCAAAGTAAGATGATGTTTAAAGTCATCCCCTTTATGTCAAATAAAGAAATTTTAAATACTGATTGAGATTTAAATATGGGACAGCCAGGTTTTTGGATCTTTGGTTCACTAGCTGGAAAGTTTTTTGAACCTAAAAAATGGACCAATAATACCTTATTACCTTTACAAATATTTTATACGCTCAATGGTCCAGTAGCGAGCATTTATGATATTGATATCACCGATGAAGAATAACAACTTTAAACCAAAGGGGAATATTTTGGTTCTCGTAATCTTGATCCTAACCGCTTCTAGCTTGATGGGAATTTTGGCACGATCTTTTCTCAAAAATTTTATCGTATACCAGAGTCAGATCTATCATCACCAAAAAGCGAGTAGTATGATGAAAGCCGGACTAGAACTTGGACTAGCAATGGTAGAAAATCGCGAAATCTGATTTGAATATACTATCGAAGAAGGAGCAAATCCACTCACAGGAAACTTTATCTATTGTGGTGAGGATTGTAATTTTAGCTTAGAAATCGAAGCAAATGCTCCTGCAGTGGTACAAAATTATCGAGAATTCTGAGATCAATGTGAAGATAAAGAGTATGCAGAGAATCGTATTGTTTTAAATCCATGAGTCGCACTAGCAATTCCCCTCTTTAGAGATAAGGGAGTTGAGAGTATACAAGAAGCTCTAATAAAGATTTCTGATAAAAACAAGAATATGCAAAAAAACCAATTAGACGTAGAAACAGTTTATCCAAATCCTGCAAACCTTGAAAATTCTCAAATCAAAATAATCGTCACAGAGAATTCCTTCAAGGCAGAACCTAGTGGTTCAAAAGATTTAAGACAAATTAGAGCTGATTGAAACATAAATAATTACTATCTCATTAGAAATGAAAGCAAAGCAGCTGTAGAAATTTGCCTTAAATCTAAAAACGAAACTGGAATGATTCCCCAAGAAAATAGTCTCATTGAAAGTTTTGGAAGTTTTAGAAATACTATTCTCTGAAAAAGAGCAATCTTCAAAAAAGGAATTCCAGAATTTCTCAAAGGGGATGCGATCCGAGGGAATGAGTAATATCTTTATTTATCAAAAAAAACAGAATCAGATTGCTACTCCAGCTTTCTGATTTTTTTATGCTTGTTTTTCATAAAGTTCATCGGTATTGAAAAGCAGATAGCTCATCCAGATTCCTGATCCCATCAAAAGCAGTATACTGAGCCAGCTCAACTGCTGAGCTAATGCAAAATTAAATATTCCATGGATCAAAGTCCCAACCAGTAATGCAAAAAAGAATCTCAAGAGCAAAGGAATCTGAGTATGATTGGTTCTAATGATGATCAAAGCAATTGTCCCCGTTGCTACCAGATGAAGCATCACGGAAAAAATCCCTCTCCCAACTAGAGTTCCAACTTCTTTTTGGACAATCAAACTCAAGAGATTTTCTATCAAAGCAAATGCCAGACCAATACTCAGTGAAAAGAAAAGTAATTTGGAATAGCTCTGCTGAGTGAGGCGAGCCGTTTGATTACTACTGAGAGAAATTTTGAGGATCTCTTCTCCATAGGCCAAAATCAAAAAATAGATGATCGTAGTCTGAATCCCTGATTTGGTTCCAACAAGTCCAACTAAAAAAAGTGAAACTGCTGCCACAATCCACTGGATCCAAAGAGGGATTTTCTTGATATTTTGGAAAAGTAACAATAAAAGGAGAGCAAAAAGCAGAATATATCCGACAAAACCCCACAATGCATTAGCACTAAATTCTTGGACAAAAACAAGATTTTCTCGTCCAATTCGTATTAACACATATTTATAGAGATACAAAAAAGCGACCAATACTGCTCCAAATCCCAACGATTTGAGAGAAAATTTTTGCTTTGAGGATCGAGAAGAAAAAAGCTGATTGAGCAACCAGATCCAAAACCGTAGTATCACTCGAAAGGTGATCAAAATTCCTATTCCCTTGATTCGCATGAGATCAATCACAGCTAGATGAAGCTAAAATTATTTTTTGCTAAAGATTTTCCATTCTTGTAAGATTCGTTCTGCTAACAAAAGTTCCTGATCTTGAACGGTTACAATAAAAACTTCTTGTGCAGTAGCTCCTTTGGAAAGCTTGAGTTTGAGTCCCGTCAAGGTTGGATAAGAGATCGAACATCTTAGGAGAGCTGAACCTTTTTGCTTTCTCGCAATCCTCCCTGGTATAATCCTCTGAATCTCTGGATGTTTGGCCAAGTGTTCCAAAAAAGGGATAAATTCTGACAAAATGGTATGTTCTGATTTGAGTTTTTCAAGAGCCTTGGTCATCAAGCAACAGTAATATTTGGATACAAAAAAAGATGAGATAGCAAGATTATATGATTTTCTCTCTCTAAAACAATATCAAAAAAATCAACTCAAAATTCTGAGCAAAGATTCTCTTTAAAATCATTATTTTGGAAGAATTTTGAAAAGAGAAGAAATCACTTGTAATAGCCAAGTGTTTTTTTACTCTCTGAGAAGCCAATCAGATTTCAACTATTTATTTATCATATCAAAGAATAAGAATGCTAACAATCCAAGAAATATTACAAAATCCTGACTTTACACAAAAATTTATCCTAGAAAAACTCCTCATTCACCATCTAGCTCTCTCTAGGGAAGAACTCTGGCTCCAGTCAGAAAGGGAATTGGAACCAGACTTGATAAATCTAATCAAAGAGCAATATCATGCCTACCAGGTAGAAAAAAAACCTTTGGAATATATTTTGGGGAAGGTCAGTTTTTTTGGAATTGATTTTTTCGTCAATGAAGATACTCTAATTCCAAGGCCAGAAACCGAATACATGATCCAAGGAATCTCTGAATACCTACAAAGTAAAGGTCAAGAAAATAGAGTTCTCATGGATATTGGGACTGGATGTGGAGTCCTAGGAATTTCAACCCTTTTACAAAATCCTCAAGGCTGGGAAGCGATATTTTTTACTGATATTTCTCCTCAAGCACTGGATGTAGCACAAAAAAATTATCAAAACCTGATCAAACCAGACTATTCTACTCATTTTTTGGTGAGTGATCTCTGCAAATTTTGGGTCGAAAAAGAAAAGGAGTTTGCCGAGAAGGAAATTATTCTCATCGCAAATCTTCCCTATATCCCTCATGATACTTTCCTCACTAATGCTCCTCAAAATGTGCTTGAGCGAGAACCGATGATGGCTTTTGTAGGAGGAGAAGATGGGTTGGACTACTATAGGCAGATGTTTGTTCAATGGGAAAATTTAGAAAGTAGGAAGCAAGTGCTGATGTTTTTGGAAATGATGAGTCGACAACAGGAGATTTTGGAAAAAGAGTTTGCTAATCGTATCCACTTTGAAGCAATCAAAACCTTTCATTTCAATATTATTATTCTCAAGGCAAACTTTATCAACTAGGAGAATCTGATTTTTTAACTAAGAAAAAGGGAAGTCAGCCTCCCCTCTTTTTTTATGCTATCAATTTGATATAAGGTTATTTTTTGATAATCGCTTCAATCGCTGCATAGTGACCTTCTTCTTTAGCATTGATGATAATATAGAGTTCATCACCTGGTGCTCCAGCAAAAAAGCTTACTGCAGCTTGATTGAGAAAAAAGACCTTTCCATCCTCAGTATTGGCAGTAAATTTGTTGTCATCTGTTTTGGAAAGAGTCGCTCTGATATGAATTCTCTCTGCAGGATTAATTAGTTTAAAAATAAATTTACCATCTGGCTGGATTTTGAGTTTCATCACATCTCCAGGGATCAACTTAGTTTTACTAGAATAGTTCATCGGTACTGGATACTTTTTCTGATCCGCAGCGATGAGATAGTAACCATCAAAAATCCCTTCTACCACTTCAACTCCTTCTTCTGAATAAGATTTAAGATCTGCAGTAGTATTGACATTCTTTTCTAAAAACTCTGCAAAAGAATCGGGATTGCTAGGATCGAAAGCTTCTAGCTGACTCAAAGTTGCTTTAACCCTTTTGAGTTCCATTTCTGCTTTCTTGAGTGAATTTTGTGCAAATTTCACCATTTGGACATAGGATTGCATCATTTCATCCTGTTTTGTTTTTGTTTGGGTCATCGATTTTTTTTAAGATAAATAAAACACTATGAGTATAGTTTTTTTTCTCCTAAATGCAAATTTCTGAGGAAACATTTTACCTAAACCTAAAGAAAAATATTTAAAAATAGACTTGCTTATCAGAGAGTCAAAAGTATAGTAAAAAAATCAGAACCTTTATTTTTTTATGATTTCATAATGTTTAAAATTGCTTACTCTCCTAACCTCAAAGGTGAGATTTTGATTTCTGGAAGTAAAAATGCTGCACTCCCCATCGTAGCCACGAACTATTTAATCGATCAACAAATTCAACTCTTAAATAAGCCTCATATCAGTGATGTGCTCTCTATGGAAAAATTAGCTGACCAAGCTCTCACAGATTCCAAAGAATATTTTGATCTCACATCAGAATTGGCTACGAAATTTAGAGCCTCAATCCTCCTAATCCCCGTAGGGCTGAGAAAATTTGGAGAAGTTAGATTTGTAGGATCTGGTGGATGCAAAATTGGGAAAAGACCACTTGACACCTTTGATGATGCACTCCACAAAGCAGGAGTAGATATCAGCTATGGAGAACAAAAAATCTATAAAGTAACCTGAAAACCCAAAAAAAATATTATGCTCCAAGAGTTTTCTGTGACTGCTACTGAGGCATTGATCAGCTATTTAGCATTTTTGGAAGATATTGACTATGAGATCACTATCTATCAGGTGGCAACGGAACCTCATGTCAAAAATCTGATCGCTTTCCTCAATACAGCAGGCGCTGATATTCAGATGAGAATCGATCATACCATCACCGTTCGTCCCAAAAAGGTAAATATTCAGCAAGACAGTTTTGAAATCATCAGCGATTATATCGAGGCGGGAACCTATTTTGCAATCGGAGCTGGAGCGGATAATAGTGAATTGATCATCAGAAATATAAATGTAGATGATCTCTCTGCAATGTACAATATCGCAGATAAAATTGGGATCAATTTTAAAATTTTGGACAAAAATACGATCAAGGTAGACTCTTTTAATAAAGCTAATTACAAAGCTACCAAATTAGAAGTCAGAATTTTCCCAGGATTTCCTAGTGATTTGCAGTCTATTTTCTGAGCACTAGCTACCCAATTTAGTGGTATCACTAAAATCTTTGAAACGCTTTATGAAGGGAGATTTGGCTATCTCAATGAACTAGAAAATCTCTGAGCAAGGATAGAAATTCTCAATCCTCATCAGGCCATCGTCATCGGAAAGACAGCACTCCAGGGAGGCTATGTTTCTAGTACAGATCTCAGAGGTGGAGGTGCAATGGTCTTGGCAGGAATCATGGCCCAGGGAGAGACCTTTATCATGAATGAGGAGATCATCGCAAGAGGTTATGCAGATATTGTCAATAAACTGACTCAAGTAGGAGTAAGTATTGTG
>CAYIZS010000019.1:5680-11272 GCA_964367985.1 uncultured Candidatus Peribacteria bacterium | reverse complement strand
TTTGAGCTGGAGTTTGAGTTCCAAAGTGCTTCCAACTTTGACTCGATCAGGGATTGCTCCTTCGATCTGCAAATCTCGCTCCATAAAGAATTTTTTCTCCTGTTCTCAGAGATTAGAGAAATCGAGCTGAATATTTGGCTGCTGAGAAGGAGTAGTATTTTCTGGAAGGATTGGATCTCCTGCACTAGGATGTTCTGAGTCTGCTTTGAGCTGTTCGAGTTTTTCTATAGTTAATTTTACTTTTTCTGGATTATATTTACTTGCAAACTGTTTGATCGATCCCACTCCTTTGAAATGATTTTTTCGATAACTATCGATACTAGAAATTTCTACCTGCTGCACTCCTGCATGAAGCATCAAGCCATTTCCTAAAGCAATCCCCACATGGGTAATGTCAGATTCTGTATTGCTGGTTTCATAAGTATTTTTGAAGAATAAGAGATCTCCTGGCTCTGCTTTATCGATCTTGTCATACCAAAATCCACCACTCGTAAAGAGATGCGCCTGTTCCGCAGCACTTCTGACATTGAGATTGATTCCCGCTCAGAAAAAAACATCAAAGACCAATCTACTACAATCAGTTGCAACGCCCGGATTTCCTCCTGCTCCACCAAGAGCATAAGGAGTTTGGAGGTAATATTTGGCAATCTGGATCAAATCCTGACGCATCTGTGTTAGATAAGGAAATGTTTCTGGAGCAACAGTATGTTCAGTTTGATTGTTTGAGTTTTGATTATTTGAGTTTTGGTTGGTTGAAGGAGTCTTCTGAGAATGAGGTAGTTTTGCTTGTGCCCCTTCTAGGAAAACGATCGGATCATAAGCATATTTGAAAACTTCTTCTCTACAGAGTCCTGCATTGATGATCGCAGTCCCTCCTTTTGCAGAATCTGCACAGTTGTAGAAAGGATAGATTGGTCTCCCTCGATCTCCCTTATTGATCTCAAAATGGACATGATAACCACCCAATGCTCCAACCGTCAATCCTGAATTTCCAACCGTTCAAATTTTTTGTCCTTTGGAAAGGGTTTGTCCAGTCTCTACATCAATAGTATCCATATGTGCATAACTTGCAAAAAGCATCGTCCCATTGTAAAGGAATTGAATTTTGACTACCTTCCCATATCCTGCCTGCTCCCCTGCAAAGTAAACCTTGGCATTGGCAATCGCATAAAGAGGAGTGCCTCTAGCTGTGGCAATATCCACTGCATAATGCGATCCCTTTTCGATATCCCATCCATCTTTGTAATGCCCTCCGAAAAGCACCGTATAGATATCAGTATAGTCTTTATTTTCCACATAGTTTGAATATTTAGCACCCTGAATGAGAGGAAGCTGAATTTTACATTCCTCTGACATCGCAGACCAAGTCTGAGTCCTACATTCTAAGGTAGAAACCTGATCCAAAGGATACACCAATTCTGAATTATTTGGTAAATTTGTAGCATTCCCAAAAATCAAAGTAACAAAACCCAGGATTGCTACCACCGCAATTTCTCCAGCATAGATCCGACGACTCTTTGCTTTATTTGAAACATCCAAAGCTAAATCAATTCTCCTTCCCTTATGATCGTGAGAGATGATTCTTTCCCCAAAATATTTGTGGAAGCTATTTGAGAGATGTTCATATTCTGACCATGATTGATAATTCATCTTGTCTCTAGTGAGATAAAAATTTCTTTATCTAAGTATAGTCAAAAAAACTCAAAAAGTCAAAAAATCGATGACTTTTTTCCAAAAGATGATAATATAAGAAAAAGACAGACTCAGCTGCCTTTTCTCTTTTCTATTTAGTAATAATTATCTATATACGGAGAGCACTTTATTGAACTCTTCTGCACCTGGAGGTAAGTTACCCCAGAGATTTGGATGATATTCTACCACCACTGATCCTCCATTGAGTACTTTGTCAGCCTTTTCTTTTCCATCTGTTCCTCCTCCAGTTCCTTCAAACCAAGTATAGAGCTCTGATCTTCTATTTGCTACAACATTAGACAAATCACCTAGTACTACTCACAGAATACGAAGATTTCCATAATTACATCGCTCTGAAGCATTCAAATTTGCTACCGTATTTTTGAGATTCCCATGACCAACTGATTTAAAACCAGCCCCTGCATAAAAAATTCCTTGCAACAATTGTCCTTCTGTAGAATTTTGTCCATTTCGACCATTACAAGATGATGAAGCGTCAATTTCTATGGTTCCTTTGGTCATAATCATTGCATTGGTCTCAAGATTTCATCTGATGATAATATCATTATCAGTAATAAAGGTAAATGCTGTTTTGACATTATCTCACAATATAGTTTTCAAATCTACAGTATTTTTTCCTTTGTATAAGTAAATTGACTTTCCTGGTACTTTGTAGAGGTCATCTTTTACTTTTACTGCAATTTTATCATATTTCTTTTGGAAGTTTACAAAGGTATTTTCAACTTCTTTAGAGACTGTGTATTCCGTTCCACCTTGTTTTAAGGTATTTGAGTAAGCATCCAAGAATTTTATTCCATTTTTTAGCTGATAATTACCTAATGCAACAGATGCTTTAGTACCAATTCCATACGGACTTTTTTGGATCAGATAATGATCTGTCACTGCAAAATCTACCTCACAAACTCTTGGATAACCTTCTTGATATTTTGTCAGCTCATAAATCTGATTTCATTTCTCGTCTTTTTTACCACTATCTACACAATAGTTAAAGTCAATCTTGGTCCAAGAGAGTTTATATTCTCCAAACAAACTAATCACACTTCCTTTTTGACTTATTGCATCATCTATTTTCATACTAGAAGTTCCAAAATCTTTGATCAATGCTTTGGAAGAGAATGGAAGTAAAGTAGGATAATTTTGCCATCCATCATCTAATGAAGCAAATACATTTTTCGCCTCTCCCTTACCATTTAATAAACTTCCTCCAAATCGTCCATTTTTGTTCTGCTCAATAAAGGATTCAATCCTCGGATAAACTTTCCCATTACTATCACTCCATCCATCCAAATTCATACAAGGAATTGTTGCTGAGTATACTAGATTATTATTTCCCTTTCCTGGTCCATAAACTTCAAAACTACACATCATCGTTCTGAGATCAATTTTATTAAGATCAGTACTGGTACAAACTATAGAATTCTTTTCTCAGATAAAGAAATGATCTTTGAGATTTTCTTGATAATCTTTTGCTGTCACATCTTTTCCAAGCACCCCTTCTAGATTAAAGTAGAATGGTAGTACCTCCCCTTTCATAATAGATGGAGATCCATTTTGAGTATTGAAACATGCTGGTAATTCTTCCAACATACATGAAGAAGTACAGAAAACCTCTTTATTTTTATATCTTTCATCTACATAACTTTCATTTTCAAACATTTTACCTCCTTTAATCATACCTCCATTTGGTCCCATATCACACATTTCCATTCCATTTCTATACCTATCTCCACATTTAGGTGTAGAGCCTCCTCATCCACTCCATCCTCCTCAACCACCTCACCCTCCTGTTGGGATAGTCACTGCAGCAGGATCCTGATCGGTTCATTCTGTTCCATCTCTCTTTGGGTAATAGACATGAGAAATATTGGTAGTTGCTCCATTCACTTTTGCTTTAAACTGAGCTTTAAAAATATCTCCAGATATAAAAGTGTCACCTAACATATCTATCTGCCAAATAATTTCCGGATTTGCAGAACTATCTGAAAGACTCACAGAAACTTTATAGTCTGGATTTCTAGATCCAGAGAAAATGATCGTTCCTGTAAAGGCATTATTGTTTAAATCATAAGAATTGAGATACTCTAGATTTGCAGGGATTTTATCTACTACTTTAAATCCAGTCAGTGGATTGGTTGCTTCAGCCACTTCTATCGTAAAATATGCTGTAGTTCCTTTTGAAAATCTCATCGTATCATCATTTCTACCTGTGTCTTCTAGTTTATCGTTTACATATTTTTTGATTTTAAGGAGGTTTTCTATTTTTGGGTTCTCTACTGCAGCAGGGTCTTGTTTACAAATTTCCTCTGTCTCTTTGTCAGATTTTGGAAAACAAACTTTTGCAATATTATCCTGATCTCCCAGTACTTTTGCCTTAAATTTTAAGATTAGCTTATCTCCTGATTTAAAATTCCCTTTTGTGAACTGGATATTCCAAACAATTTTTGTTTCATTGTCTGATAGCGGAGTTACCCTTGGAGTAATAGTATATTCAACAGCTCTATTTTCTCCTAAAACAATATTTCCCGTAAAAGCATTTTCAGCTAAATCATAGGAATCTAGATAATTCAAGTTTCATCTAATGGTATCTTCTACTCTAAATCCAGTCAATGGACTGCTTGCATCAAAAACCTCTAGAATAAAGTATGCGGTAGTATCTTTTTCAAAGGTCATTTTATCGTCTGCTTTACCAGCATCTTCTAGTTTATTATTTACATATTTCTTGATTTTCAGATCTCTTGAGATTTTTATATCTTCTGGTTCACAAATATCTAGATCCTCTGGAACCTCAATACAAGCATTATTGAAGTAAGCATTTTCTGCATCTGCTTCCAAAACTTTTGCCTTGATCTTGAGGATAATAAATTCTCATTTTTTAATTCTTTGAGGGAATTCTAGTTTCCACTCTAAACGAGGACTATCTTTAAAAGATACTTGATTTACGACCAAACCACTACTCTTATCAACCAGCGCCTGAGAGTTTGGAACATAAGCAAGTCCACTAGGCAAATCATCATAAATAGTCAATCCTGTATAAGAACCAGCCTTTATATCCACTCTAATTCTAAATTCTACCTCTTCACCTATTTGGACATGAGTTTTATCTACTGTCTTTTTGATCGTCAATCCAGGCTTTTCTACTTTATAATCATCGGTATCACAATCCCAGAAAATTCCTCATTCAACTTCTACATACACAGTATTGATTCTATCTGAGAGATGCTCTGTTTTTACTTTACCAGTCAAATAGAGATACCCCTCCTGACTCGGTGCTAGATTAAATCCACTATACTCTACAATAAAGATTCCATCTTTGATATAAGAGCCCGAAGTCACAGGACTCACTCCATAAATCTGACTACTCACATATTCCAAATTTTGAGGTAAATAGTCTCTTACAATCACATCTTTTGCTACGGTCGAAGTGGTATTTTTAAATCTAATCTTAAATCCAACTTCCTCTCCTGGAGCATAATATTTATCTTTGTCCAAAGTTGTTTTTTCTACATCAATATTTGGTTTTTCCTTCACTGGTTCACAAGAAGCTGAACATCCTCAAGTTCCTCGTCCAGTTTTGCTTGAATCATTTGGATCACATTGTTCGTTTCCATTCTTTTTTCCATCTCCACATCGCTGTTCTTTTGCCTGACAATTTACCGGAGTAGTTCCAGCTTCTCCATTACAAGTCCAAGAATAGAATCCTTTTTTTAATGGATCATGATAATTCGGACCATCAAAATCTCCTACCGTTCCTACACTACAAAGATTGAGTGTTGGATTTCACATTGGAGTAGGATAATTGTGATTATAGAAAGTTTGTCCATTGTATTCACTATTACATACTGGAGGTACTTTATCCTTCTCTTTTGCTTTACAATCTGC
>CAYIZS010000019.1:0-5580 GCA_964367985.1 uncultured Candidatus Peribacteria bacterium | reverse complement strand
CTACACTACAACCATCACTTCATCGTCCAGTCTTATTTGGATCTTTTGGATCACAGACTTCTCCATTTTTTTTATCTAGAATACCATCTCCACACCAACGAATAACAATATTTTGACACTCTACAATAGCACGATTATTAGTTTTCGTAGCTAAATTATCATCACTATCATAAAGAGTTATTGTTCTAAACTCTGTATCCCAATTTGGGAAGAAAGTTGGAGTAGTTGGGTAAGTACCATCTGATCTATAATTTGGAATATTAAATTTTTTTCCATCAGAAGCTATATATGGTGTAGCAAATGACCAATTATACGAAAAAGTTGCCTCAGAAACTTCTTCTGCAGTTGTCATATGCCTTATTGTTTGTCATGGATTAACCTTCCAAGAAATTTTATTTAAAAGATCATAATTAAATATTGCAAAACCATTTCATTTAGGATGATTTGACTTATTATACAGTAGATAGTTTCCTCTAGTTAGGACTCTATTTTTCCATATATATAAAGGACCTGAGTTTGTAGAAGGATTGATAAAATTATCCAAATAAATCCCATAATGATTTACATAGAGTTCTTCATTTCTGATCTCATCACATTTTTGACTAAACCAAAACTCACTAGTTTTTGAATCCCATTCAGATTCCGAAATTCAAATAATTTCAGCTGTTGCTGTATTGGCATATACTCACAAAGTTAGTAAAGTTGCCAAAACTATTAAAAGTTTTTTTTTCATGATCATAACAATAACAGATAAAATTATCTTCCTCCACCACCTGTTCCTTCGCTAGTTCCATTACCTCAAGTTCATTCTCAAGTGTTTCAACTCTGATCAGTAGATCATCCCTCTTTATCACCACCATCTCAAGTTCATTCTCAGGTTCCTCATTCTTGTTCTGTCTTTCCTCCCTCTCCAAGATCCTCTTCATCTATAGAACCTCCACCAAAAGCAACTCATACATCTATTTTACTACTCTCTACATTTCCACCAGCGATTCCTTCAGATCTATTAAAAGTCATACTTCCTCCTTCTTTCTTCATACTAACAGATTCTTTATCAAAAATCTGGATCCCTTTGATATTCAGACCTATCGACTCATTTGCACACTCCGCCAACAGATAAAATACATATTCAAAATCCAATTTAACCATTTTCCCTCAAATGTCAACCCCTTTTCATTGAAAAAGTTCTTTTATTAAATCATCTGACAAACTAGGTTCTCCCACTACTTCTCTTACCTTTCTATAAATTTCTGCCTCTTGTACACGATATTTTTCTAGATTTCCAGAAGATATTTTTTTTCCAGAAGAATCTTTTTTACCCCAAAACCATTCCTCAGCAGCTGTCCTCTGGGCTCATTTTAAGGACATCATATGTCCCCCCAGTACATTAGTCTCTCCTAATGCTGTCAAAGACAAACCTCTTCCCTCATTTGTACCTTTTCTATAAAAAGCAGTAAAACCAATTAGTTCTGGATTAGAAACATACTCTAAATCTGATGGAACTTTGAATCTATTTTCTACAAATGCTTTACTATCTATGTTAATACCTAAACTTTCAAGAGTTTTTCCATTTGGTCACTTTAGTGTTTGATAAACATTATTTCTCTGATTCACAACTGATTTTAAAGAATTCATATCTTTAATATTAGTTTCTGTTGCAAAAATTGCCTTGATTCTATCTAAAACTAAATGCCAAACTTTTTTTAGGTGAGATGTTAATTTTGTTCCCACATCATCAAAGCGATATTCCAAAAAATATTTTAAATCTTTTAAAATTGGATTATCAGGTAAAGCCTTTAGTATTAATTTAGCAGCTTCATCATAATTATTTTCTGCTGCACCAGTATTCTTTAAAAATCACTCTAGCATTGTCAGATCATTATTATCCAAACTTGAAATAGCTTTTACTAAGTCTGAATCTTTATCTTTCAATTTCTCTAAAATCTCAACTCCTTTGTTGTCAAATTCAAAACTTTTAGACTCTGATGCTTTATTATAAAAGAATGATATTTTTCAATCTTTATTTTCTGAATCTTTCAATCTTTCTACTTCAGTAGTCCAATTTTCATTTTTTTTGAAAGAAAAGGTTCATCCTTCTTCAAGAGAGAAAATTTTTTCATGTATACTCTCTCCTCAAGAGGAAAAGAGGATATTTTTATTTTCATCTATTCTAATAGAAAGATTTTCAAGATCAGGGTTTTTCTCAATGAAAGAGTTAAAGGTGTTTTCTAGTTTTTCTTGATGTTTATCAAGTTCATAATTTTTATCTCCAAAGAAATCAGGACTTATTTTTTCCATCCCAGTATTGCTATTTCCTCCGATATTCAAGACAAAACTAGAGCCAGTTGCTCCATGATTTGAGAGGAAACGATAATCTGTATCAGCTGGGAAACGGTAATTATCATTATCTTCATCATTTTGTACATATTTTTTTAATTCAGGGTTAATCAAAATTGTTATCCCAACCCTTTGAAACAAACTCCTTGGAATAACAACATAACCATCCTTTAGCTTGAGAGACTCTCCTTTTGAGAGGATTTTTGCATGTTGTAGATCTTTAGTAATCTGCTCAAAATGCTTGTCAGAAATTTGAGATTCTTTCTCATTTCAAATTCCTTTATCCATCCTCTGTCTCAGCTTTTGTTTACTTTCTGGTGTATCTTCATAACTTTCATTATGGTATTTTGTCAATGTCATACTCAAACTTCCTACTGGGAAAAATCCAGCTAAAAATTGGATTCCCATTGCTGCTCCTGTAGGTTTCCATCCCTTTGGAAGATTTTGAACAGCATTGTTTTTCCAGCTCTCTGCATACCATTCTCCGATGATTCATGCATATTCTTTTTTATTTTCAGCATCCTCAGGGAGAGTATTGAGGACTGCAAGGATATTTTCTGCTGCCTTTCCGATAGATTCAGAATCTGATTTTTTATATTTCTTCTCAAGAATGATTCTAATCTCTTCTTCTTTTGCTTCTCATTTTAGGATATCATTAAAAAGTTCTGTTGCATCTTTTTTAATATTTTGATACTGCATCTCGATACCTCTGATCTGATTTTTATCAAATCAAACCCCTAGTCCTCGTGAGGGTAAAACACCAATCATCGTAACATTTGCACCAAAATGGACACTCTGTACTGCTTTAGAGTCAATACTTCATAGTACTTCTTTGGTATTGATATCTTGATTTATTCCTGCTCTCAGACCATAGATAGGAACAACTCCTAGGGAAGTACCAACTTTTGCTCCAGCAGAAACTGCACCAGTTTCCCATTTAGCAATTTTTTCGTTCCAAGAAAGTCCTACTCCAGCAAACTTTCCTCATTCAAGATCTGTACCTACTCAGAGGTTAAATGAAAGACCATCTAAAATCTGAGAAAGGGGAATATTGCTACCTATTCACAAACCATTGAGAGAAGTACTAGGATCTACTGATTGCATATGATTGAGTAGATAAGAAGATAACTGACTCATCAGCACCCCTTTCCCGGCAGAAGATAAACCTCCCAACTCTTTATCTATCTTATTATTTATTAATTGGGTAGCTTCTGATGGGAGTTTTTGTTTTTCCATAGTTTTAGTCAAAGCATCTTTTCCATGCATAAAAATATCCAGCGCATTTGCAGGAGAATCCATCAGTACCATCTGCACATTTCTAGCATTTCTGATATCATCGCTCATCCACTGATAAAATTCTTGTGGATTTTTTTTCTCTGGCAAATCTTTTACTCCTGGTAGTCTCAGTTTCATATAGTCCTGAACATTGGATACAACTTGCTCTATAGTTCTATCACTACTCAGTGCTTGATGCAAAGAAGCATCTACTTGCTGTCCTCTTTTGACTCATAATCCATCTAGATGGTCTCTAATCCCGTCAAAATTGGTATCGGTCATCAGGATTTTTATCTTTTCATCAACCTCATTTTCTGAGATCTTATCTACTAAATTTGAAAATTTTCCCAAATCTGAATGCTGAATTCACTCTTTTTCCATTTCTTTAAGCTCTTTTTTCCATTCTTTTTTGGTATAACGATCAAACTGATCCTCTATGTACTCCTTAGTCATATGGCTCAACTCTCCACCTCTATAGCCCTGATCCAACCAACTCTGTCTCAATTGATTGAGATGTTTTTGATTATTTTCATCCTTAATATAGTTATTCATCCAGAGTTTTTTTTGCTCATCATCATCTCCTTCTAGTGAAGAAATATAATTGTCTCTCTCATCTTTTAGAGAGGATTTTCGCTCTTTTTTAGCTATTGGGGTATTGAGTGATTCTGTATAGATAATATCTAGATTCTTGCCTTCATTGAGTAAACCAACCTCCAGCATTCCGATGATTTGATTCCATCTAGAAAGATTAGGATTTCTTTTCTTTGCCTCTATATAAGCATCATATGCTTTAGTCAGCGTAATTTGTTCTCTTTCAGTCCAGTTCTTGGCATCATTTTTGGGAAACAATTTATTCCAATCTGGATTTCATTTATAATTAGTCAATAAAGTATAAAGCTCTGAGAAATATCCCTTTAGACTTAAATCAGTATTTTCTTTGAGTAAAACAATAGCTCTCCTAAAATCAGATTTTAAAGCCCTTTCTACCTTACTTAGCTTTCATTCATTGATTGTTTGTGCATTCAAAATCTTATCCAAAGATATCATCTCAGCATCAGAAATTTTTATTTCCTCAGAACCTGAATTTAATGATTGTATTTTTGTATGTTCTTTTTCTGACTTTAACAAATTTTGGGAAGTATAAGCAGACTGCACAACTACTGCATCAATGATGCCAAGCTCTCTATTTACTGCTATAAGGACATCATCTATTGCCTTCAACCTCTCTTTTTCAATTTTATTTTTTGCTTTATATGCTTTAAATAATTTTTCTACATCCTGCTTTCATTGAGAATCCAATTCTCTATAAATCTTCTCTATAAAGTTAGGATCTAAATCTTTAAGTACCTCAGCAACAGGATCTTCCAACTTATCCTTTAAAAAAGCTACAACTTCCTCCCTTCTTGGGTCTTTTGAAAGAAGTTTCAACGATTTTTTCGCCTCGTTTAAACGATTCTCAGAGTATTCTGAAGTGTCTAAAAGCTTGTTCTCTACTACATTCATCTTACTAGTACATAAAATAATAAAAATAATATATAATTATTTACATTACACCTCAGATAAAATCTGATCTAAATGTGCCTCGAGATTGATTTCTTCAGATCTTTTTTCTTTATCTGCGATCTGATCCATCAATTCCATAGCTTTCTGAATTTTTCTCTTTTTCAACTCATCATAGGTGCTATCTATCACTCCTCTAAAGATCTCAAAGAGTTGATCCATCTGCTCCTCATCAAATACCTCATACCTCATCAGGATCAGGAATCCCCTTGCAGGTTCCCAGAGATCTTTGACCTTGTCCAGAAAGAGCATGATATAGTCCTTTTTCTGCATTTACAGGTTTCTCAAGATAAAATAATTCTCTACTATTATATCCAAAAAACAAAAAAATACCTAATTTTACCAAGACTCCACGCACAAATACACTTGCTATTTTTACAATTTATTACATAAAAATACATATATAAA
>CAYIZS010000018.1:0-12811 GCA_964367985.1 uncultured Candidatus Peribacteria bacterium | reverse complement strand
GAAAAGTATTTTTTGAATTCTCTTAATAGGTTTAGGCTCATGGTTGCACCCGCTGCAACAATTAAAGCAAGCGAGACTGCCCACAAAACAAGCACGGGCCAATCGGCTCCGCCTATCGCGAGCATAACGGTAGCACCTATAAAGGCATAAATATCAAACAAAATAAGAGGCATTATATTGTGTTGTTGTTTCCGGAAATCTGTAAACAGAAGTATTGCCAATACAAGCAGGGTGGGAAAAATTACAAGGGGAAGCACATAATTGCCCCAAGTCGTCCAATTCAATTGAAAGACGAGAATTATAAGAAGCAATAAAATGCAGACATATATTGTGGCTTTTACGAATTGGTAGATGCGGTTATATCCGGTGATGTCCGGATTCACAAATTGTGTCCACAACCACCACAAGGAAAGAACCATAATTGCCGACCACGCATAACCTTTAAGCCATACATTCATTATGATGCTTGTAAAAGCGACGGCGATAAAAACCCAGCGAAAGACGGTCATTGCTTGGAGTCTTTTTCGTGAGTACCTTTTTGCCATTGGATAGGTTATTTCACTTTCCATATATTGGACTCCTTTCCACTTTGACCTCCAAACCGTCTTCGCGAAGCAAGTCGTATATTCGTTCCTCAAAAGTTGGGTCAGTAGTGTTTTTGGAGATACTGAAAGTCGCGGTATTTCCAAAAGTCAACAGAGTACAAGAGGTACGGTGAATGGAACTGTTGCCCAAGAAAAAATCCATACTCTCAATATGGTCACTTAATTCTTTGGGCATTGTGATGACGCCCAGACTGGACAAGATGTTGGAAAAGATTGCACTCGCCAAGAAATGGTAAACAAGTTTTACCCCTGACAATTTTATGAAAAGCGGAAAAAGTGCAAGCGACTTTACCATTTTCTTTGTAGAGTTTGCCATTTCGTCCATAGGCAATTTGGCGGCTTTGGCTTTGATTTGTTCGGTTATGTCTTTCACAAAGTTTGCATTTTGATTTATTTGCGAAATGTCCAATCCAACACTGCAATGCATGGAAAAATTTAATAAAGTTTTGTGTGGATAAAATTTCCGCAAATCCACCGGTAATTGGATAATATATTTACCGTCCAATTTTTCGGTGGCGATTTTCCCCGCCAAAAACATTTTGGATAAAATATAGGCGGTTACCGTCCCCCCTTGTTTGTTTGCAATTTCCTTTAATTTTTGAGCGTCCATTTTGAAATGTAGTACTTGGCATGGGTGAATTTTGGACAGGCGTCCGCTCATTTGCACAGCGATATCTCCACGAAAGCCACCGGTCTTTTTTGTTTCGTCCACGGTCTCAAAGCCGTTTGCGGTTTCTTCCTTTGTTGGGGCTTCGTTTATATCCAAAATTCGGGGGTCTTTCTCTTTCGTGGTTATACCCAACAACCGCAGGTATTCCGCCGTCAAAGTCTTTAAGAAAACCATACCTCCGTGTCCGTCCGTTAAAATGTGAAAGAACTCTATGCTTATTCTGTTGTTAAAGTAAAGCAACCGAAATGCGGGTGAGCCACTTCCGGAAACGGACATAGGGTGACAGGGCGGTTCTGTTTCCGGTGCTGCCGCATAACGCCTTTGTGAAGAATTCAAATAATGCCAAAAGAATCCCTTTTTTACATCGGTAGCAAAACTTGGGAATCTTTTTATTGTGAAAGTTAAAGCCATTTGCAGAATTTCGGGGACAACAAGTTCTTTCAAATATACAGATAATCTAAATAAATGCAAATTTTGTTGTAAATCTTGATGATTTTTGATGATTTTATGTTATTTTTTTACCTTTTCTACTAATCAATATTTTTATGAATTGACTTTTGTTTTAAAAGCATTATATTGTTTTTTTTACTCCTCTTGAAAGCAATGGATAGAAAAAATATCTTGATTCCTGTTATCCATACCTTGGACAAACAACAGGTATTGGAAAATGTGGAAAAAGTTGTAGAATGAGGAGGGGATGCTGTAATGTTAAATAATCATCCCTCAAGCTATCTATACCAAAAAAGTAAAGAACGCTTAAATTCTACTTGAGAACTTTTAGATGTTTTTCTTCCTTCTATTACATCTGATTTTCCAACCCTTAAGGTATGAATCAATGATCTTTCAATTTGACCAAAGGAGCTTTTTACTCATTTAGGAGAGAAAAATATAGCTCCGGATATGATACGAGTAGATCAACCTCTTTTACCTCCAAAGTATCCCGTACAGTTAGCAAATGATATTCAAAAAATTCAAAAAGAAATCTGACGAAAGGGGCAATATTTTGGTAGTGTGAACTTTAAATATCAGCCTCATCATTTTTCTCAAGAAGAGTTATTAGAAAATAAACCATTACTTTTGGACTATGTAGATATTATTACAACTTCTTGAATAGGAACTTGAAAAGCTGCAGATCTAGATAAGATTGAAATGTTTTCTTCTGTTTTCTGAAGAGAAAATTTGGCTCTCGCCAGCTGAGTTGATTCGCAAAATTATCGCTCTTATAAAAATTGGGTAAAGTATTTTTTGGTAGCTACAGGATTGCAGATAGATGATCTTTCTCCTGAAGAAAAATTTCATTATCTAGATACAGATAAAATTAAGAAACTAAACAACCAGATATTGATGACCAATCTCAACCATTTAGCAAAACCACTTTATAACAAGAAGATATCGCAAGAACTATCAGATTTGCTAATTTCTCAAAATATAATTAATATTGCTTATGATCCTACTTCAAACTCTCTTGCTAGTATTTTAAGTAATCTTTATCCATCAAATTTTATGCTAGATGGAGAAAATTATGCTTCAGTTGAAGCATTTTGGACCTCTATTAAGTTTCCGGTAGGAGATGCTAGAAGAGAACAAGCCAAAAGCTTGTTTGGATTGGAGGCAAAGCGTTTTGCTGCTCCTATGCAATGACATCCCTATATTTACTATCAAGGTAAAAGAATTGATTCTGGATCAGAAGCACATCAAAAACTGATGAAAAAGGCTTTGGTAGCAAAATTTTCACAAAATCCGATTTTATTAGAATTCTTAAAAAACACTGCTAATAGTGCCTTGGTTCATATTCCTTTGAATGCTCAACAAAAACTTTATACTGATTCAAAAAATATTCCTGGAGAAGTCTTTTCTCGGATGATCTTTGATATTAGAGAATCTTTGAAAAATGAAAAATAATTTTTTAATGATTCTTTTGGTAAAAATTCCAGGCATCTTGTACCGCATGGACAATGCTCCTCTGAGCCTCCCATCAGAGAATTTGTCTGGCTTTTTCTGGATTCGCAAGTGAAATAGCTACATCTCCATCTCTTCTTTCTACCACTTCATGAGCGATTTCTGTGCCTACTACAGATTCTACGATTTTGAGAATTTCTTTGACAGATTTGCCATTTCCTGTACCGATATTAAAGACTTCCCAAAAATTTGTAGGGATATCTTCTTCTAAATTAGCTTCATTTTTTCTTTCTAGGAGATATTCTAATGCTCTGAGGTGGGCTTCTGCTACATCCATCACATGAATATAGTCTCTGATCCCACTACCATCTGGAGTTTCATAATCATCACCAAAAATCTGAAGTTTTTCTATTTCCTTATTGGCTACTTTGAGGATATAGGGTAAGATATTGGTTGGAATCCCTTTGGGACTTTCTCCAATAATTCCAGATTCATGAGCTCCGATAGGATTAAAGTATCTCAACGCTACTACAGCAAATCATTTGTCTCTGCTCATATCTTTGAGGATATTTTCCATGACTAATTTGGTTGTCCCATAGGGATTGGTAGTGCTGAGGCGATCATTTTCTGTAAAGGGAGGAATATTTTTGATGGGATCATAAACAGTGGCACTAGAAGAGAAAATCAGATTTTTGACCTGATATCTCACCATGGTTTCTAGTAGGGTAATCGTCCCTCAGATATTGTTGTTGTAATACAAAAATGGATCTTGACAGCTTTCTCCGACAGATTTTTTGGCTGCAAAATGGATCACAGAGTCAAATTCGTGAGTTTCAAAGAGACTGTTCAAGAAATCTTTGTCTCTAATATCTCCTTCATAAAAAGGGAAAATTTTCCCAGAAATCTTGGTTAATCCTTCTAGTACTTTATCTTTGTAAGCATTAGAAAGATTGTCTATCAAGACTAGTTCATATCTAGCCTGAGCTAGAATAAGTGCTGTATGAGATCCGATATATCCTAGACCTCCGGTGATCAAAACTTTTTTCTTTTCCATATCAAGATATTGAATAAAAAGTTTTATTTTTTGTTTTTTTGCATCTTATATTGCATATATATCCAATAAGTATATTGATATGCTGGATAAAAATCAAGAGCAATGAATTTTAGTTTTTTTTGTTTCTATGTAGTGCGATAGGGAGCAACGAAGTTGCAAAATAATAGGAAAAATATAAGATGATGATAAGATTTAGTTAAACAGGAAGAAGAGAACGATCTGCTCATAAAAAAATATGTTGAAGAACAATGAAAAAATCTACTAGAAGCTGATAAGCCCCACACTTTAGTGTGATTGGGTTATTTATTTATAGTTACTATATGCTATCAATGCGGTTCTTTTTGAAAACAAAAATAATCATACTATTATTCCCTTTCCCGTTAGGAATATTTTTATTGCTACTTTTCTTTTCTATGCTTTTCCCTAATAGGCGAGCTTCTTTAGATATTATTAGGTTATTATATTTTCAGAAACCCATTATTTCCCTTATTTCTGATATTAGCTACCGTTCAAAGGTCAATAAATCAATACATATCGCAGAATTATCATTGGAAAAATATTTACTTCCTGGAGATTTGATTTTTACTTCAGATACTACTTCTCTAGGAAATGCCTTTATAGAAGGGGAGCGGAAACATATTGCATTATATCTTTGAACTCCCAAGCAACTTAAAATGCTTTTATGAAGAGATTCTCCTTTTTTACAAAAAGTTTTGGATGCTGATTTTGAATCAGAAACTCCTTTGATTTTGGAAGGGAATTTTGAAGGAGTTCAGATTTTAGCATTAGAGACGATTAGTTCAAAAGAATCTTTAGCTGCTGTTAGATTGACTATCCCGGCTAAGTCATTTATCGAAGGAATCGAATTGGCAGGGACTCATCTTGGGAAAGCTTATGACTTTGATTTTGATTTAGATAATGCAGATAGAATGTATTGTTCAGAGGTTTTGTATGATACTTTTTTGGAACGAGGATATTCACCACAGATAGAAAAAGGAGTCTTTAGAGATACTCTCTCACCCAATACTTTGATGAAAATCTTATTTGAGCAGCAATATCAACATCTAAAACCTCATCTTGTTTTTTATTTTAAGGGAATTTGAGATAGCGTTGTTTGTCTTGGTAAGGAAGAATTAATCAAAAATATTAGAGAATAAAATTCCTTTATTTTACTAGCTTCTTTAAATAGAAAATTATCCTTGGATAAAATGATTAAAATCTTGGACTTTCCCATCTTCCAACTCAAAACTTTCAGTTACAATAGGAACCATAAAATCAGAAGGCACCAGATGCAGATCGATCTGATTTTTTAGCTGACGATAGAGGAGTCTGAGTGAACAATATTTGCCAATAGTAAGCAGCTTTTTGAGTGGATTGCGAGTCTCAGCCATAGCAAGATAATTTTTGAGAGAGAGAGGAGTTAGCACTTTTTTTGGATCTCCTAGCTGATGAGGATAGGGATAAAAATAACCAAAATCATGATACATCATCCATTTTTTTGTAGAAATGTGTTTGCTCATCGCTAGAGGCATCCATCCCATTCGGCGGATCATACTATGATATCGGATGAGATCTGGTTGCTCTTGTTTGAGAAATTTTTTCCATTTGAGAGCTACTGGGAGGTTGAATATCGCTAGTCCTAAGCCAAAGTATTTTTTGATATTCCCCCAAATGCCTTTGGGACAAGTGCTTCCAAAGAGTTTGACTTCCCATCCCTGCTCTTGTAGAATAGTTTTGACATCATGGATATAGGTTTCAATGCCTCCTACTTTGTTGATAAAATCACTCATTATCACGAGTTTTTTCTTTTCTCCTTTGATATCTTGGGTCAGCTGTTCAAATTGTTGGATCCATCTAGTGATACTATAATGCTGAGCAATCTCTTTACTTTCGTTCGCTAATTGGGTAAAAAAGTCAGGATTTTTTTCTGTTTTTTCTTGCTGTAACTGTTGCAAGAGATGATTGAGCTGTTCCAATTCATCTGTCCCTGCTTGCTGTTCGATGGCAAATTTTGCTGGGATAAAGGGGATGAGACCTCCTTTTTTGAATCCTAGTACCGGAATTCCTCGTTTGAGAACATTGATGGCACTGAGTCCAAAAGTTTCCAAAAATCTGGAAGGCATCAGGCAATAATCAATATTTTGTAGATATCTCTCGACTTCTGAGAGTGGCTTCCATCAGAAAAAGTGAATTTCTGAATGCTGGGATGCTAGTTCCAAAAGCTGGGTTTCATAGCTTCCTGCTCAGAAAACATAGAACTCAAACGGGAGTTCAGCTCATGAATATTGTTTGATCAGATCGATGATGAGGTCAAATCCTTTTTCTGTTTCCAGTCTCCCGAGAAAGAGGAGTCAGAGTTTATTTTGTTGCATGAATATTTTTCTTTGGGTTAAAGTGATGTTGATGGGATTTCTCTTTCTTTATAGGATTGGGAGGAGGATTTGCAAATCTTTTTTAAAAGAAAAATCCTTCTCTCAAATATTGAGGAAGGACTTTAATCATTTTTTTTTGCTTACTTGATCTGGTTAATCCAGATCTTCAGTAATCTTATTCTTTCTTCAATCTCTTTTCTGTTGTCTTCTTCATTTGTTGAAGTAAGAAGCAATTTTTTTTGTTTTTTTAGCTCCCAATACTCCCAAATATTATCACTAAAGTGATAGTTTAGAATCAAGGAAACAAAACCATATTCTCCTTGGTTGTAAAAGATTCTGATTATAGAACCATTACTCCAAAGGATCATATTGATCATCAAAGCAATAATTGCTGTCATAGCAATGGCATATTTCCCTAATGAAATTGCAATCCCCGCAACCAATAGTGAGCATAGAGCCAATAGAAGAAAAAAGCTTCCCCTTTTTTTGATCTCTGGGTTGATGATTTTTTCCCAGATATCATTTTTTGTTTTTTCATTTAATTTTTCCATTTTATTTGTTTTTTATGATTATTTGTTTTGTAAGCAATTTATATACAAAAGCATATAAAGGTCAAGTTGAAATAAAAATCAGATTTCTCCTTGCTTGCATTTAAACTTCAAAAAAACTATAGTACAGTCAGTTTCATTTCAATCTTTAGCTCAGATGAAAAGGCAGACTTATTTAGATTTTATCCAGGAGATTTTGACCAGGGAGGAAGAGTTTCTGTCTTTTTCTCATTGCTATCAGCAACCGATTCCAAAAAGTATCAAAATCGTAGATAGCCGTATTCAGAGATCAGATTTGCTTGCTTATCTGGATTCACAAGATTGGACCTTGGGCACAGCTGGATTGACTTGAAAGGGTAAACACTACGATGATCTTCTCCTCGCTCAGAGACCGGATCACAAGACTTTGGGGAATCATTTTTTGCACGAAATGGGCTACTATTATATCCAGGAGATTGCTGCTGGATTGCCAGCTCAGCTGATGGATCCTCAGCCATGAGATTTAATCTTAGATCTCTGTGCTGCTCCAGGAGGCAAATCGGTGCAGATTGCAGATCAGCTTTTAGAACTTAGTTGATGATTCCTTGTTTGCAATGAAATATCCAATCCGAGGAGAAAGGCCTTGATCCACAATCTCAATCGTTGTGGGATGCACAATACTGCCATTACTGCCTATGATGGGACTCAGATAGGGGATCTGGCACCAGAGAGTTTTGATAAGATTTTACTCGATGCTCCTTGTTCAGGAGAGGGGATGCAATACAAACATGACAAAAAAGTTAGCTACCGAGATCCCAAACTCGCAGATCAATTTGCTCAGACTCAGAAAAAATTGCTCCATTCAGCACTCAAAGCACTCAAAGTCTGAGGCAGTCTGCGATATAGCACTTGTACTCTCAATCCTTTGGAAAATGAGGGAGTGATTGCTTGGGCTTTGGCTCAGTTCCCAGATCAGATTGCATTAGAATCTCTTGCTCTAGATCAAAAATCCTCTGGACTGGATCAATGGAAAAATCTGACTTTTTTTGCTCCTGAGGAAGCAAACAAGCTTGCGAGATTTTGGCCCCATCTCCAAGGGACGGGAGGATTTTTTATTGCTCAGCTCAGAAAAACTGCTAGGATCCCATACCAAATTAGCAAAGATCAGAGGGCGATCAAAGCTTCTGAGTGGGATCAAAGCACAACTTTACAAACTCAGGTTTGCGATTTTCTTTCTCAGTGATGGGGGATCGAGATTCCAAAAAGTTATCATTTCTTCGCTTCTCAGCAAGCGATTTATGTGACCACTCAGGAGGTGAGCAAAATCCCTTCAAGTTTATTTATCGAAAAAATCTGAGTTCCGATCATCAAAGTTTCTGAGAGAGGAGAGTGGATTCCTCAGTGAGGATTGGCTACAGTTTTTGGACATCTGGCTCAAAAAAATATCCTCACTTTGTCTGATGAGCAGGCCCAAGAACTCTTTGATACTTGAATGTTGGCATCTACTGCATTTCCTCAGAGTAGTTTTATCTTGCTCCAACGAAAAGGATCTGGCTATGCTTTAGCCAAGCAAGATAGAGGAATACTCAAGCTGAAATAATCTGTTTTTTTCTCTCTTTTTCTCTTGATTTTTAATTGCTAGATTTTTAGGCAAAAAAAGTCCTTGAAAATCTGATTTTTTCCACTAAGATAAAGAATGCTTTTATCTGATTTACAAATAAACACCATGTTTCAATTACCAGCACTTCCTTTTGAAAAGGATGCATTAGCACCTGCAATGTCTGCAGAGACCATTGAGTATCACTATGGTAAACACCATAAAGCATATGTAGATAATCTCAATAATTTAGTACCAGGAACTCCTTATGAAGCTAAAACTCTAGAAGAGATCATTACTACCGTAGAACCGGGACCAATTTTTAATAATGCTGCCCAGGCATGGAATCATGTGCTTTTCCGAAACTGTTTGCGCGCACCGAGAGAAAATAATATTCCCACAGGAGCATTACTTGATACGATCAATCAGACTTTTGGTTCTTTTGATCAGTTTGTAGAACTTTTTACTACTGCTGGGATGAAAGTCTTTGGATCTGGATGGGTTTGGTTAGCAAAAGATGCTGAGGGAACTTTGCAGATCGTAGCTACTGCCAATGGAGACAATCCTTTGACCAAAGGATGGCAGCCGATTTTGGGAGTTGATGTACGAGAGCATTCTTACTATATCGACTATAGAAATGCCAGAGCTGCATATATGACAGCAATCCTTTCTCTGATCAATTGGGATTATGTAGCAGAGCAGTTTGCGAAATAATCTTTGCACTTGAACATTATTTAAAATAGAAAGGGGAATCTGATTCCTCTTTTTTTTTATTTTTCCCAATTTCACTCTTTATCCTTGCTCATTGTCGACAAAAAAAGAAACGATTCTGGTTTGAAAAATGAGATAAAATAGCTACATTAGTGATCAAGTATCATCCGTTTTTGTTCAATCTTTATTTTTATCATCGATATGGAATCAGAAATCAGAAAGTATCTGCAAAAAATCCAAGCAGAATTTCAAACAGGAAAAGCCACAGAACACACCTATAGACCAGCTCTCAAAGAACTCTTGGAAACGATCAATCCAGAGATTAGAGCACTCAATGAAGGACAAAGAACGGTGAAAGTAGGAGCTCCTGATTTTAGAATCCTCAAAGGAGAACTAGAACTATGATGGATAGAGACCAAAGATCTCCACATTTCTCTAGATGATAAAAGCAATAAAGATCAGCTACAGAGATATCTGGACGCTTCAGATAATCTGATTTTTACCAATAATTTGGAGTTTAGATATTTCAAAAATAAACAATTGGTACATACCGTTTCCTTGGGTAAGATAGAAAAAAATAAACTGATGATCTATGAAACAAATCTCTTGGAAAATAATATCGATGCACTCAGCAATTTATTGCAAGATTTTCTCAGCTATCAAGGACAACTCATCAAATCATCCAAAGAGCTTGCTGTGATTATGGCAGGTAAAGCCAGACTACTTAATGATATTATCTTAAATGTATTGAATGAGAAAGAGGATGTGGATGAATCCTTGCAATCTCAATATAGAGCATTCAAAAATATCTTGGTACATGATCTGAGCTATCCACAGTTTTCTGATATGTATGCTCAGACGATCGTATATGGATTTTTTGTAGCGAGATTGCATGATGATAGCCTTGAGAATTTTTCAAGAGAAGAAGCAGAAAAGCTGATCCCAAAGTCAAATGATTTTCTGAGAAATCTGTTTCGTCATATTGCATTTGATCTGGATGAAAGAATCTCCTGGATCGTAGATAGCTTGGTAGAAATTTTTAATCACTGTGATATCAAAAAACTTTTGGAAAATCATGGAAAATCCACATCCAGAAATGATCCGGTTATTCATTTCTACGAAACTTTCCTCACTGAGTACAATCCCAAACTACGCAAAAGCAGAGGAGTGTATTATACTCCTGAACCAGTAGTAAACTTTATCATCAGAGCTATCGATATTATTCTAAAAAATGATTTCTGATTGCCACAAGGTTTGGCTGATACTTCCAAGATGGATATCGCAGTAAAGCAACAGGCCTTTGATAAAAGAACCAAAGATGGTTTAAAAAAAGAACTTAAATCTGTCCATAGAGTACAGCTACTGGATCCTGCAACCGGTACCGGTACCTTTCTCAATGAAGTAGTAAAACATATCTACCAACAATTTGGCAAAAACAATCAAGGCATCTGGAATAGTTATGTCCAGGAACATTTACTACCGAGGATCTTCTGATTTGAACTATTGATGGCGCCGTATACGATGGCACATCTCAAACTTTGACTGACACTGGCAGAAACGGGATACAAAGATGTACAATCCAAAATCTGAATCTATCTCAGCAATTCTCTAGAAGAAGCTCATGATGATACTCAGACTTTATTTTCTAGTTGGTTGTCTGCAGAGTCTCAGAAAGCAAGTGAGCTAAAAAATAATGCTCCGATTATGATCATTACGGGGAATCCTCCCTATTCTGTCAGTTCTACCAATAAAGGGGAGTGGATCCAAAATCTGATCAAAGATTACAAAAAAGATCTCAATGAAAAAAAGCTGAATCTGGATGATGATTATATCAAATTTATCAGGTATGCTCAATATTTTATAGACAAAAACTGAGAAGGGATCGTGGCGATGATTACCAACAATTCCTATATTGATGGAGTGACACATCGTCAAATGAGGAAATCACTGATGGAAAGTTTTGATAAAATATATATCTATGATCTACATGGAAATAGCAAGAAAAAAGAGGTCTGTCCTGATGGATCAAAAGATGAGAATGTTTTTGATATTATGCAATGAGTCAGCATTATCCTAGCAGTCAAAACTACCAGTTCAAAGAAGCATGCAGAGATTTATCATTATGATGCTCGAGGCAAAAGAGACATCAAATATAGCTGACTGTGGGAACAGGAGATCGATACGATCCAGCGAACCAAGCTCACTCCGGTAGAACCTTACTATTTTTTTGTGCCGAAAGATTTTGGAGCACAGAAAGAATATGATAAAGGAGTAAAAATTGACGAATTATTTATAGAATATAATTCATGAATACAGACAAAGAACGATAAAATAACTGTTCAAGAAACAAAAGAAGATATGACAAAAGTGGTTGATGATTTTCTGTCTTTATCTGAAAAAGAAATAAAACAAAAATACCAAATAAATGATTGAGTTTGGACATGTAAGAAGGCAAAAGAAGATATAGTATCAGGAGATTATATAATTAGCAAAGTATCATATAAACCCTTTGATACAAAACGAAGTGTACATACTAAAAAATCTGGATGATTTATTGGAAGACCAAGAGAAAAAACAATGAAATATATGATTAAATGAAATAATTTTTGATTATGCTTGATGAGATGATTAGTAAACACTCCTGTATTTAATACAGTTTTAGTTACAAAGCATTTGTTGGATATTAACTTCTATGGCTTTCAGACTTATCTCTTGCCGCTTTATCTCTACCAAACAGATCTTTCTGGAGCAGAGATAAAACTACCCAACTTTGATATGAAGATCATCGATACTATTGCTCAAAATCTGTGACTAACCTTTATCTCAGAGGAGAAGTGAAATCAGAAAAATACTTTCTGAGCAGAAGATGTCTTTGACTATATCTATGCAGTGCTCCATAGCCCAAGCTATCGTGAAAAATATAAAGAATTTCTAAAAATAGACTTTCCTCGTATCCCCTTTACCAAAGACAAATCCGTCTTTTTTCAATTGATCCAGTATTGAGCAGAGCTCAGAAAATTGCACCTCTTGGAATCTGATCAGTTGAATAGAAATATTGTCGGTTATCCCATCGCTGGAGACAATAAAGTAGAAAAAATCCATTACGAAGATGATAAAGTCTGGATCAATGAGAGTCAGTATTTCTCTGGAGTGCCTCAGACTGCTTGGGAATTTTATATCGGTGGTTATCAGCCAGCCCAGAAATGGCTCAAAGATAGAAAAGATAGAATTCTGAATACGGATGATGTCTTGCATTATCAGAAAATGATTATTGCATTGGTGGAGACCGATAGTCTGATGCAGGAAATTGATTGAGTAAAATTTATCTAAATATTTTGAGAGATCAATAAAATTTTTTGGCTGATGATGGCTAGAG
>CAYIZS010000017.1:0-13821 GCA_964367985.1 uncultured Candidatus Peribacteria bacterium | reverse complement strand
CCTCTCATACCCATTTACTACAGATAAACTATCTGATTCAGAATAGGGAATTGGTACGCAAATACAAACGGAAATCAATCAGGATTTGTTTTCTTTCTTTGGAATCGTAATAAAATAAAAGTCCTGGACTTTGCATGAGAAAATTTTATACTTTTAGGTGGTTTATCTAGACAATTTATAGAATTTTATTTTTCTAAGCAAGTATATGAAGCAGATTCGCCTCTTGAGACCCATCATCCATTTCCTGCTGATCAGTCTGAGTTTTTTCTTGGTCTATAGAGTTCGTTTATTTACAGATTTGATTCCTGGGATACAGCTCCCTATTCCTTTGATCAATTCCCAAGAGTTGGTGATTTTTGCACTCATTAGTGCAGTTCTTTTTATCGCAATTGGGATTATTAAAAAATTTTATACACTCAACAAAGTCATCCCTGGATATTACAAAACCTTTAGCAAAACTTGGATTTATTGGTTTGTTTTTATCACCTTTATCTCCTATTTTGGGCAAGGATTTATTTTTCTTTTTGGGATTTCTAGATTTATCATCATCCTAGGAGGAGCTTTAGCTCTACTGTTAATTCTAATTTTTGATGGACAGTGGAGAAAATGGGAACATCATCTACAAATCAAACAAGGCAAAAAAATTCTGATTATTTCCAATGAAACGATTGATTCTTATGAAGTTTTAAAAAATATCAAAAAAAACTTTTCTCTCCCGACAGAATTTGTTTTGCTTGCTGATTTTGATGATAGCAGTATCCAAAGCTATGAAATCCTCGTTGTTGTAGGAAATTTTGAAAAGGAAGTCTTGCAAGAATTGTTTGAGAAAGTCAGATTTCATGGAATCAGATTTTTTCATATTAGTGAAGGACTTTTTTTGGAAGATGTAGTCTATCAGCCAGAGATGATCCAAAACATTATTGCACTCGAATATACTCACTCCAAACTCGATGGGTGGTCACTGATTTTAAAAAGAATTTTTGATATAATCATCTCAACCATCGCGATTATTTTACTCAGCCCTATCTTGCTCCTTGTTGCGATTATTATCAAAATCGATAGCAGAGGTCCAGTAATTTACAAATCTCAGAGAGTGGGAAAAGGAGAAAAGCTTTTTACCTTTCTCAAATTTCGCACGATGTATCGTGAAATGAGTGTAGGATATGGAGGAGAAGCTGCAGAAAAAATGTATGAAAAACTCATTCAATCAGATGCTAATACCAGAAAAGGGATCCTCCCAAAGATTGATAATGATCCCAGAGTGACTAAAGTTGGTAAATTTCTCAGAAAAACTTCTCTGGATGAATTACCTCAGCTCTTTTCTGTACGAATAGGAACCATGTCTCTGGTAGGTCCAAGGCCTCATTTACCCAAAGAAGTGGAGCAATACCAGCCTTGGCAAAAAAGACTTTTGAGCATCAAACCAGGGATCACTGGCTATGCACAAGTATTTGGTAGAGATAGCCTAGACTTTGCTGAAGAAGCAAAATTTGATCTCTATTATATCCAAAACTGGTCTCTACGACTAGATATTTATGTGATTTTTACTACCTTTGGAGTGATCTTTAAAGGTCGCTAAACTGGGGTGAAATGATAGAGCAATTTTATTCTCTTTATTTTGAAGCAATGAAAAAAAAATTCTGACTTTTGTTTTTGATGGTATTTGTACTTTTTGGAGTATGGACTGTCCATGCAGAAGAAACTGTGGGTAATGAAAATGATACTACTGTGAAATCAGAAAAAACGCTACTCAATGAAATCAAAAATCGTATCCTAGAACTCAGTAATGAAAACAATCTCATCTTACGAGACTTTCATCAGCAAAGTGAAATATTGGCCAATCATTTCAAAGATCAAAAAGTAGGAAAGCAATTGAGTGATTTACAGAATCAACTCTACACCGCTTTCAATAACAGAAAAATCCTTCTCAAACCACAACTCAAAACCCACCAAGAATCGTTTCTAAACCAGCATCTCACCGGGATGGATAAAGTAAAAGAGCTGGATGAAAAATGTGTGGGCTGGTACAATCTCTTGGATGATTTAAGTTTTGCTCATGATATTCCTACAGCGCTCACCATTGCGGTTTGGCATAGAGAGAGTTCTTGTGGTTATTATCTCCCAAAAAACAAAAATGGTCCTTTTCAGATTATCAGCAAGGATTATGGAGATGGAGAGATTACTAGAGAGATTTTTATCCAAGCAGTAGAGGATTTCCTCAATTTTGCAAAAAACAAAATCAATCGATACAATGAAAGAAATGCAAAAGACGGACTTAGTATCGATTTAAGCTATCAAAATTGGAACTACACAGATCTCTATAGATTTGCTGCACTCTACAATGGACTCAGTGGATCTACCGTCTATGGAGAGATCGCTCCTGCAGCTCCCAAATACTTTTTTGAAAACTATGCAGGAGAGTTTGAAGAAGGAGTCAGAAATGGATTATTCCCTCAGTTTTTGAAAGTAATTGAATGGGAAATCCAGCAGTAAAAGTTAGCAAAGAAGCAGCCAAATAATTTATAAAACAATCCTTGATTTGCTCTCCACAATTAGTACTACTAAAAATAGTAATCATTTTTATTTTTAGGCTACCAATATAAAAGAAGGGAACAACGACACAAACAGCAGTTTTTGGAAAAACAAAAAAATCTTTGGAATCAGAAAAAAATTTCTCAAGAGAATTTGGCAAATTTTCCTCATTCCTCTCTCTCTTATTATCATGTTTTTTACAGCACTAGGTATTTTCTATTACAAAACGATAATCAATGATCTAAATAACTATCGCGTCATCGGTAGCAATATTGCAATCAAAACTCTTGCTACTTTGGACAAAAAAACTTCCTACATAGATGATAAATATCCAAATTTGAAAAAAAGCATCTTGGGTAAAAAGTATGATAGACTTTATGCACCTTCAATCAATTACTGATGGGAAAAACTAATAGAAACAGAGATACAAGATGGGACAAAACTCTCTATTCCTCCCAAATATTTCCCCCTTTATGGATTAATCATTGATCCAGATGAGATCAGACACAGCCTCTCAGCAGAAAGACACCAATGGGAAAAAGAAAACGATACCAAAGATTATGACAATTATACTAGCCAGATTATTGAACTGCGTTTCAAGAATAGCATAGGTCACATATATGATATAGCTCTCTACAATCCTTCCTATACTGGATTTTGGGATCCTTATCCAACCATTAGTTATCAAATTTTATGATTCAACCATTTGATTCCTTCCTGAAAAGGACAATATAAAGGAGATTTTTGCTTCGCTCTCTATACTAGTGCGATCATAGATGTGGATCGAAAACAAGATTTTCCAAACTGTAGTCTCATCCATCTTGCAAAAAATAACTACAAAAGCCTCATTACCATGAACATTTCTTCTTTGGATCAAGAAAATCCTGCAGAGTTCGAAGCTATTTATCATCAGATTGATCACAATCAGACCCTAGAAGAATAATATTCAGAATGATATTAAATCATCTATTCAAAGAATTGACCAAGAGCTAGAATCTGTTTTTTCACATATTCAATAAAAGATAAATCCTACTCTAAGGAAGATTTAATTTCTATATTTTTCTTTAATCCTCCATGATTGAGAAAGACCAATACATCAATATTCTCCGGATCCCACTCTCTAGCAAATTTTTCTAAATACTGAGAGTGATGAAAAGGTACAATATACTTGTTGTGATACTTGCTATACTCTTTGTTGAAGACCTCCATAAAATAGGAGTTTTTGATGATAGAAGAGACGATAAAGACATCTTTATTGGTCATCTGCAGATCTGCCAATCGTTTGCAAAGATAGCTGACATAAAAATTGATATTTTGTAACACTAGATTTTTCGCAAAAGGATTATCCTCAATTTGCTCTTCTGGAGTATATCGATATTTTACGATATCACTATCCTTGTACATCTGCATTAGCACACTAATCCCAAAGTTGATATTTTCTATCTTTTTATAAAATCCTTGCTCCACCTCAATCACCTTACAGTAGGTATCTTTGATATAGAGGAGGAGGAAAGATTCTCTCTCCAGTCTACGCTTGAGGAAGCTAATCGTCTTGAAACTCTCCGGCCAAATATGGATATTTTTCTGATTTTCGATATTTCCATAGCTTTTATTGAAGCTCAGATAACTATTTCTATTGAGATAGACAAAATTCAGTTTAAAAAAAAGTAAACCTGACTCTCCTAGCAAGTGCTTTTTGGGTTTCTCATCTACATAGATATCATCGATATGAGTAAAGAGCAATTCCTCTTTGGTCTGAGATTTTAGATAACTCAGTCTCTCATCGATGATTGCATTCAGATCATCTATGGTCAATGCTTGCTCCTGTTCTTTGAAAATATCAAATCTAAAAAAATGAAACCTCGTATCATCCAGGAGAAAATAATGCTGATAGTTTGGATACTTACGACTCTCTGCAATGATGGAATCCAGATCATTATAGCTGGTGAAATGCTGCAATCCTAATTCTTTTTGGTACCTCAAAACATAAAATTTGGGGTATTTAGGATCATAGATTTCATGCCAGATATAAAACATTCTTTATCAGATAAGAGTAAATTAGTAGGACTCAAGCGCTTTAATTCTATTTTCTACACTGGGATGCGTTTGAAATAATTCAGAAACTTTGGAAAGAGGATTTGCAATAAACATTGCTGCCATTGCTTTATTTTTGATTGGTAATTCAGGATTTTTTGAAATTTTTTCCAAAGCTGAGATCATTGCCTGATTGTCTTTGGTCAGGAGGACACTCCCTGCATCAGCGAGGTATTCTCTTTTTCTAGAAATCGCAAGTCTGATCAGAGGATAAAAAAGATAGCCGAGAAGTAATAGTGCCAGACCAATTAGAGGCAAAACATTTTTCCCTTTAGAATCTCCACTTCCTCTAGCGGTTCTTACTAGGATTTCTCAGAGTAAAGTAATCCCTCCGATATACAAAACCATAATCAACATCAAGAGAGAGTCTTTATTGATAATATGAGTCAACTCATGTGCAGCTACTGCCTCAATTTCTGCTTTATTTAAGGTATTTAATAATCCTTTGGTAAACACCACCCAAGCATCTTTGGTTCTCCATCATAAAGCAAAAGCATTCATTCCCGGTTCATCAATAATTCCAATATTTGGGATAGGGAGACCTCTAGAAATACACATATTTTCTACGAGATTATAGAGTTCTGGCTCCTCTTTTCTCGTAACAGCTCTAGCTCCAGCAAAAGAAAACATCAACTGTCTCTGAAAGAAAAAAGAAATCAGTATTCGAATAATCAATAAAGGACCAACAATGAGAAAAAGTTCTCCGGTAGCTTGGAGAGAGTTATTTAATTTTTCTGTGGGAGAAAGCTGAGAAGTCATAATGTTATTTCACTCTTGAGTCGTTACAACACCTGAATTTCATCGATAAAACATTCCAAAAATGAGTACTCCCAACAACAAAGGAAACAAAATCAGTAAAAGTCAGCTTTTCAATTTATTGCTTCCAATTGAGCTATGCAATCCCATTGCCATTTTTGTATTCAAAATCAAATAAAAGACTGATTATCTTTCCACTAGGGAAGATAATAGTCAAATTTAAAATTGAACTTTGGGAGTAACTTTTTCGCTTTCATCAGTAATTTCAAAAGAATCAAATTTTCCAAATTTAAACATACTAGCAATCACATTTCCAGGGAAAGTTTCAATTTTGGTATTGTATTCTCTAGTTGTAGAGTTGAAATATCTTCTCGCAGCAGCAATTTTATTTTCAATATCAGATAATTCTGTCTGAAGCTGGAGAAAATTGGTATTTGCCTTGAGCTCTGGATAACTTTCAGACACAGCAAAGAGGGTCTTGAGTGCTCCAGTCAATGCTTGATCTGCTCCCATTTTATCTTCGATACTTTGAGACTGCATAAAACTCGTCCTAGCAGCTGTCACTTTTTCTAAGGTTTCTTTTTCATGGCTAGCATATCCCTTTACAGTATTTACTAAATTTTCTACCAGATCAAACCTCATCTTCATCTGCACTTCAATATCAGCAGCAGCATTTTCTCTAAAATTTTTGAGTGACACAATTTTGTTATAAAGAGTAACCAAGGTTATATGTACAATAGCTATAATAGCTAAAAGAATCAATCATCCTCCCATAGTAATAATTTTAATATATAAAAAAGATATATTCAGTATAAAAATACCAGCTAGATAGTCAAGAAAATTGCTATTTATTTTTTCCTAGATATTCTTTGACTACTTCTCCCATTGCTTCTACTAAAATCTCAAAACTTTCTTGGTCTTCTGCTAAATCTTTTTCTAAAGTCATTTTTTCTCTCTCTAAATACTCCTGTTTGAGTAAAGTAATTTTAGAAATCCATTTTTTAGGCATATAGACTTCATCAAAAGAAATATTTAATTCATGTTCCAGATTTAACAACAAATCTCCCTTGAGGAAAAGTTTATCCCAGATCCCTTTTTGAGACCAAGAAATCGAAGATAATTTATTCCAAAAAAATACTTCTGTCTTGTATTCCAACAATCCTTCCCAGAGGAAAAGAGTCAAAGAATTTTCTCCCAAGATCAAACAATCTAAATAAGTATTGAGAAAATCTACTACCCATTTAAATAACACAACCAAACCCAAAAGAGAAAAAATCCATTTCCAATAATCTGCTGGATTAGTTTTATTGAGTAATGCATAAAATACATATAAGAAAAAAAGAAGTGCAATGGTTATTGCAGCCCCCTTTAGATAAGTCCAAGAACTATGTCAGATGATATATTTTATATCTTTTTCTGGATGATAATTGAGATATTTCTGAATAAAATATTTTCTCAACATCACTAGCAAGATAAATAAAAACTATGCAGAATTTTTTTGAGCTGCTTCAATTTTTTTCTGTCTTTCAAGATATTTTTCCATCATTCCTTTGATAGGTTTGGTAACCACTCTATCTTTATTGAATGCAGGATGACATTGATGGCAAGTTTCAACCTTGATGGGACCAGCTACTGTAGCATTTACGGTAAAACTAGCTCCACAGATACAGTTTACCTCTACATCCTGATAATAATTCCCATGGATATTTTTTTTCATCGCTTGAGCTGTTTAATAAATAAATTTTTTAAGCTAAAGAAGTATAATTATTTTCTCAGCATTATCAAGAGCTTTGGGCTAAAGATTACATTTCTCATAAAACCATTGAGCGATACTGAATAATAAGTTCTGGTAACAAAGCAATTTCATCATCATTTGCTCTTTTGTTTCGATGCTGTTTGGAGCAAACATTACAAGAAAAAAGAATTCTGAATACTCCATTTCTCTGTTCATAAGCTATTGGATACATCTTTCAGCCACAACTACTAGCTCTATCTCCAGGGATCTCTCCATCTACATGTAAAGAAACAAAACAATAGGGACAATGATTTCTACAAGTTTTGTCGGCTTTGTTGATTATTTTCCCACAAGCAACACACTCAAAATCTTCATTAATTTTTTTCATGCTATCTTTGAGTATAAAAAAACTTCCTTGAATGTTTTATTTTGGGGTAGCTGGGGATCGAACCCAGGACCACCAGCTTAAAAGGCTGTTGCTCTACCGACTGAGCTACTACCCCTCAAAAAAAACATATCTTTAGGAAGTTCTTTTTATTATAAGAATTTGCTCTATTAAATCAATCCTTTAAATTTTTTATAAAGCCTAGAATTGATTTTTACTTTAATCCTAGAACCATCCTCCAAAGTAATCCATCTTTCTATCAAATTTACCTTAAAAGTCCTCTTGTGAGCTCTCATAGAGTGAGATCTTGTATTTCATGACTGAGTTTTTCTACCCGTATAATAACAAATTCTTGCCATCTTTTACAACAATTAAAAATGATAAAATATTCTTTCAATTATGCTTCAGTATTTTCTGCTGAAGATTCTTCTACTTCATCAGATTCCTCTTCTATAGTTCCAGAGAGCTTAGTAACAGTAACCACTGGTATTTCTGGATCATCTAAGATCTCTACCTTGTTTGATACCTTCAAATCTTTTACAAAAAGTACCTCATTTGCTTCTTTGATCTGTGAAATATTCAACTCGATTTGTTGTGGTAAATCTTGGGGGAAAGCTTCTACTTCAACAGTATCTTTTACCAATTGAATTGCCCCATCTCAGGTTTTTTCCACAGCAGATTCTCCTACTAAAACAATAGTTACATCTGCAGATACTTTTTCAGTTTTGCTTACTGCAATAAAATCAACAGAGAGTACTTCATCAGTAAGGGTATCTATTTCCATACTATGGAGTAATACCATCTGCTTAACATCTCCTTCTAAGTTGATAGGAGTTGAATAACCAGCTTTTCTATACAATCTGATAAAGTCATTTTTATCACAACTAATCACCGCAGGAGTCTCCATAGATTTCCCATAAACAACTGCTGGCAAAAGTCCCTCTTTTCTCAAAAACTTAACTACCTTTCCAACTTTATCACGATTTTGAACCTTGAGTTTCATATAAATGTACAATCAAAATTTAAAAGATTAAGCAAGAAGATTTTTTTCTCTATCTTCTGATACAATTTTACTTTTCATCCTAGCTGCCTTTCCGATTTTATCTCTAATATAATAGAGTTTTTCTCTCCTAGTTTTGTATTCGTCCAAGAGCAAAACCTTTTCAAATTTTGGGAAAGAAAGTGGATAGATTTTTTCTATCACGATACCAGCTGCTGTACCTCTAATCGTAAAAGTACCATCAGGATTATTTGGTTTTTTGACTGCAATTACTAGTCCTTTAAATTTCCAAATCCTCTCTGCACCAGCATCTCCAATTTTTTCATGAAGTTCTAACTGCATACCAGTCTTGATTGGCAAGATCTTGTATCACTTCGCATTTGTGATATGCTCTATTCTTTGATAATTCATAATAGTATTGATATAATTATAGAGAATAAAATTATTTTCCAGCTCTACTATTTACTACTTTTGCTTTCCATTTTTTTTGCTGTTCTAGCATCTTTCTCACATCCATAACAACCACTTTTTCTACTCTAGTAAGTGCTTTGTTTAGCTTTTTCTTAGCATTTGTTTTCAATCTAACCATGAAATTAATTTAACTTAGAAGATAAATGTGTCAGTCCTTTTTCAGCAAGGATTGTTTCTATTTTGCTCATCGGAATACCATATTTTTTGAGTTTCAGCTGAGCTTTATTTTTTGCATTCACAATCCACTTGGTAGTACCCTCTTTTTCTTCTCTTTTGAGAAGTGTGATATAAGAAGCAATTGCTTTTTCATTTTTTAGTCCAGGTTTTTTCCTATGAAAATTCAGACTCTTTAAAAAATGCTTTATTTTTCTACCGTTTGTATCTCCCACCATGATTAACTATAAGCAATAATAAATCTAAAAAAAACTAATTAATATATTTTGCCATGTATGCAAATGCTTTGTTTGCTTCTGCCATTTTGTGTGCTTCTTCTTTTTTCTTTACAGCAGCACCCTGATTGGAATAAGCAGCCAGCATTTCTTCTGCAAGTCTCTTGTACATTGCTTTTCAGGTTTTATTTTTTGCTGCATCCAAAATCCATTTTGAAGCAAAAAAGAATCTCTTTTCAGCCTTTACTTCTACTGGAACCTGATAAACCGCACCTCCTATTCTCTTTGATTTGATCATCACTGTAGGAGAAGCATTCTCAATGGCAGCTTTTACTACCAAATTGGGATTCATATGTCCATTAGTCTTTATTTCTTGGAGTGTATCGGTATAGATTTTTCTCGCAACACTTTTTTTACCATCCTTCATGATGAAGTTGACAAACTTTTGTTCAAAATCAAAGCTATCCAATGTCTTGTTTTTAACTACTGCCATCAAAAAAATTGATAATACAAATTAAAAAAAATTATTTAGGCTTTTTTGCACCATAAAGTGACCTTCCTTGTTTTCTATTTGGTACTGGATTAGCATCGTATTTTCCTCTCACAATATGGTACCTCACTCATGGAAGATCCTTTACTCTACCACCTCTCACCAAAACTACACTATGCTCTTGGAGGGTATGAGATTCTCCAGGGATATATGCCAATACTTCTGCTCCATTTGAAAGCCTTACTTTTGCAAACTTTCTCTGAGCTGAGTTTGGTTTTTTAGGTCCCATCACAGAAACCCTCAAACAAACACCTCTTTTGAAAGGAGCTGGTTTTTCAACCTTTTTATTTGCTTTAAGTTTGTTTACACCAAATTGAAGTACTGGAGCCTTTGATTTGAAGGTCTTCTTTTTTCTTCCATTTTTGATCAGTTGATTGATTGTTGGCATACGATAAATAAGCACAAAAAGATAAATTTAAACGAAATCAATAAATCATTTTATAATAATTTCCTTTCAAAAATCAAGAGATTTTTTAAAAAACTTTTTATCTTTGTCCTCTGGATGTAGCTTTACTCAAAGCAACAGAGAGAAAACATAATGAAAACAAGGAGTTTCTCACAAAATAACAATTTTATTTTTTTTCTTTTTTCTTTTTTCTCTGTTGTAAAATTTTATTCTGGTTTTTTGAAATCTTTTCTTGACGACTTCTTTCTTCTTTTTTGAGAGATCTGAGAGATACTCAAGGGATTGGACGATCTTCATTTCCTTCTCCTCTCTCACGAAATCTCAACACCAAAGGAACCCCAATAAATCAGAAATTTCTCCTCAAACTATTTTCAACCCACTTTCTAAATGCAAAGTTTACCCTCTCTTTGTGATTGATAAAAATCATAAAAGTCGGAGCATCAACCTCAATCTGAGTAGCATAAAAAATTTTACAGATTTTATTTTTGGGGAAACGAGCCGGTCTCTGGATCTGTTCTTGTAATAATGCAGTATTTAAAGCATTGGTTGAAATTCTTTTTTTATTTTCCTGATCTACCATCCCCAGCATTTTCATCAATTGACCTACTCCAGTCCCATCAGTAGCAACTAAAGGGATAATTGGGATATGTTTTGCAAAATCTAAAGAACTTTGAGCTACTTTGAGCAAAGCTTCTAGTTCCTTTTTCTCTAAAAGGTCGGCTTTATTGAGACAAAAAATAATTGGCAAACCGAGTCTATTGGTCTCTTCCAATAAGGTCATATCTCTATGAGTAATCCCTTCTCCACTATCCACCAAAAACACCACTAAAGGTCTAACATATTCGAGCATTTTGAGTGTTTTTTCATAAGCGATTTTTTCTATCCCACGAATATTTCATTTTTTCCTGATCCCAGCAGTATCATAGACTTCGTAGTCTTTTTTACGATAAGAAAACTGTCCTACGATATAATCCCTTGTCGTCCCCAACTTGTCTTCTACTTTGGCCAATTCTTTACCAACCAAAGTATTGAGAAGGGTAGATTTCCCAGAATTAGGTTTTCATAAAATAGCCAATTTGGTAGCTCCTGAAAATTGATATCCTCACTTGTCCTGTTGATGATCTGGATGCTGAGTCAGCCAAGCAGTAAAGTAGTGTAAAATTGCATCTTCTAGCGTGGAAATATTTCTCTCTTTTTTGGCACTGACTCCAATCACTTGATCAAAGCCAAACTGATAATAGTCACTCAAAGCAAGATCATGCTGATGATCCTTCCATTTGATATCCAATTTATTTACAATCAGAAAAGTCTGGTCCTTTTTCCCATATTCCAAAATCATCGCATAAATCTGCTCTTCTTTGGCACTAATGCCGACTGCATCATCTATCACAAAGAGAAGTAGATCAGCTTCTTGGATATTTTTTTGGATAAAAAAAATCTCTTCAGAAAAATCTGACAATCCTGGACTATCCAAAAAGGTAAGTTTTCCTTTACCTTCTACCCAAAAGTCATGACTCAAAATATCGATAGTGGTTCATGGAATATCCGTCACAATCGCTCTAAACTGCCCAATCAGACGATTGAAAAGAGTAGATTTCCCCACATTTGCCGCACCAATTAGCCCTATTTTCATTTTTTTATCTCTCAAAGTAAACAGCAACGAGTATAGGGAAAAGGGGGCATTTTTGCAATCTATTATTTATTACTTGATTTTGAGAGATTAATAAGCACACTTATTTGGTACTTTTATTTTTATAGCTAAGCAATAAATATGCAAAAAGCCACCGTATTTAGCAAAAAACCACTCAATGCCCAAGTCATAGAATTTAAACTACGCACAGAAAAAATCAATTCCACTCCTGGAGAATGGATCTTTGTCCTCTATCCTCAAGCAGAAGGATTTCTCAAAAGAGCTTATTCTATTGCTGCAGAAGAGATTGAAGGAGATCATTCAGTTTTAACCTTTTTGATCAAACTGATCCCAGAAGGGAAAGGATCTCAATACCTAGAAGACATAAAAGTCTGAGATGAACTGATGATTGAGTGACCTCATGGACATTTTCGCCTCAAAGAAACAGGCAATCCAAGGGTTTTTATCTCTACCGGAAGTGGACTTGCTCCCAACTATCGTATGGCAAAAGCTGATACCAGCGATGTAGAAAAATGGTTTTTCTTTTCCGTGCCTTATGAAAAGGATCTTTTTTATCTCGAAGAAATGAGAAATCTGAACATCAAAAATACTGCGATTCATCTTTCTAGAGAAGAGGTAGAATGATTTGAGAAAGGAAGGATTGATATTTCAGAGATTGATTTTCCTCTGGAGACGGAGTTTTATATCTGCGGACTTCCTCAGATGGTCAAAGATTTTCTCACTCAGCTCAAAGCTAGAGGGTATAAAAATATTTACTTTGAAGCGTATTAAGAAAACAGATAAGATAAGATAAGAAAAGAAGAGAGATATATTTGTTTTATTTATATCATTTTTCTATATGTTGTTACAATTCGTTTCTCTATAAAATCTATATCTTTTATAATTTGTCTAGTTAATCTCAATCCCCTTTCTTCTGTATATTTTAAATTTAAAAAATTGTATATAAACTTTTCATCTTTGGTAGAAGGATACCTAAATACTTCATAAAATTTATCTATTGATTGTTTATTTTCTTTCAAAAAATTTCAGACAATTGGAAGATTTTCGGTTTCTATAATATATTTTTTTGTAACATCTACAAATTCCTTATTATATTCATTACAATTAATCTCTCTATATAGTTTACTAATTTTATGATCTGATTTGAATGTCTTTTTTTGTAATTTTAATAATCATTTAAACATTAACTCTATTCAATGATAGAACAAAAAAATAGTTGGCAAGAAAACATTAAAATCACTCCATTTTGTTTCTTCTTCATATTCTTTATCTAATATTTGCGGTTGATTTATTCTCGTTATTAATCGAGCATTACCAGTTTTTTCTGTTTCTAGAAAGATATTTTTGACAGTATGTAGATAGTTTCCTCATATTGTTAAAAAAGCCAAATCAATATATTTTTCTATATCCAGATTATTTTCCATTATTAAATTTGTGAACAATCTATAATATGCGTAGATGAAGTTGGTGCTCCTGAAATTCAAAATCATAATGTCTTAACATCAAATCCTATTCAAGATTCTTTATTGATTGTAACCGTTTCTGTTAATCAACTGACAAGGTAATGTCTCATTATTATTAGAAAGTTCTGATCGTCCTGTATTACGGAAAAATCTGCTCAGAAGAATTGTGCATTTTCTCAATTAACATATAATATTTCTCTTTCATGTCCCTCAGATGTTGATATGTAAGAATCTTTAATAATATCTCACCCTATTAATGATATGGTATAATATTTTATTCAACAATCTAAAGAATATTGTCATTGTTTTACAATATTTGTTTCCATAAGTTTTTCTATTTTTATTTCTTTACCTATCTCGTTTTGTTGTATTTCACATCAAAACAAAAA
>CAYIZS010000016.1:0-14391 GCA_964367985.1 uncultured Candidatus Peribacteria bacterium | reverse complement strand
GAAAAATGAATCAGACTTCCAAAGATTTTTTTAGTAAGCATCAAAATAGTGGTTCAGGAACCATTATTAGAAATCAGAAAAAGAGCAACAACAATACTCTTTTAGTCGGTATTTTCCTGATTCTTTTGGCTTTGATAGTGGCTGCATATTTTCTTTTGATCAAGCCAGGGAATTTAGAAATTTGATCTTCAGATCCTACTCAAGAAACTTATCTTTTGGGAGAATCAATCACTGCAGAAGGGACTTTGATGGCTTCTGGGGATTTTGTTACCTATACCCATGTTTTAGAAACTCCAGAGCATGAAATCTTGCTCCTAAAAAGCAAAACAATCCCACTCAATAATTACTCTAACCATCTTTCAGGATTAGTTCAGATTATGGGAAGAGTGGAAACATTCCACAACAATTATCCACTCATAGAAGTTACAATGATCTGAGGAGATGCTTTATCAGATACGGAAACAGATTATGAATTAGGAAATGATGAGATTTTACCTGGCACTTATCTTCAGCAAGCAGGAATCTATTTCCCTCCTCAGTTTTTTGATAGCTATACTTTTCTAGGAGATACAAATGGAGAAAAAATCCTGATCAAAAACCTAGAAAACGACAAAGAAACTCGTATTGATTTTTTCCAGTGTACAGAACAAGGAAATACTAATTGTAAACAATTACTAAAGACTTTTGAAGGAAATACTGAGAGGACAATAATCAATACTCAAGGAGTAAATTTCCGTAAATTAACTGAGGTAAATAGCCGATTTTTTCATAATGAAAATCGATGGGGCTATTTTATCAATGATGCAGATTTTACAGAATTGGATAAAATCAAGGATCTCATCGTCTTACCTGATCAGCAATATCTCAAAAATCTTGTAAATCTCTATGGGACAAAGGTTTGCTTAGGGAATAATGTTTGAATTAGCAGTATTACTTCACATGAAGTTAAACAAAGTACCAAGGGACTCACGCTTGTACTCCAAGGATCAGGAGAAAATCTGTTTGAATGTATTGTAGATGTCGATCTAACACTTCCCAATAAGCTAAAATTTGTAGATCTCAAAATGACTGCAAATCCATCTATTGAAGCTACAGATACAGCAAAAGATAACGAAAAAGATACAGAAGAAAAAAAAGAATCTGAAGTAAATAGTGATACTGATTCCAAAGATTCAAATAAAAAATCAGAATCAGAAGTGACTTTAGATACTAAGCGAAATCCTAATGTAACTCAATTTCCTATCAATAAAGAAAAGGCGATGAATTATAAATCTTCGAGAGGTGCTTATACGATGAGTTTTCCATCTAGTAATATTTCTTTCTCAGCACTGAGTAAAGATCAAAACTTTGATCAAGTAGGAGTACAGTGTAATTATGGAATCCATGTTATCAAGTTTTCTGATAAAGAGCAACTTGAATCTAATCCAGCGATTATCGTCTATGAATGTAGTGCCAAAAATAATATCACGCTACCTGGAGAACAATATCTCCTCAAAGAACTTTGAGAGAAAAAGTTTTTGATCCATGTTCGTGATGGAGCTTGGTTAGACTTTGCTAGAAATATTGATATTTCAGCGATTGAATAATAGCATCCCGTTTATTTTATTTATTATAAAAAAGCCATCATTACGATGGCTTTAATTGTTTTATGATTAGTGAAATCTAGAAAAGATCTTCATCTTCTTCTACATCTTCAAGATCAGCTGATTCTGCATTAGTATGTTCTCTTTGTGCTAAGTACTCTTGTCTTTGTGCCAATCTAGCTGGATCTTCTTTTGCAAAATCTACTTTGATCATTCTCCCTCGCATTTCTTGTTCATCCATTTCTGCTTTTGCTTTTGCTGCATCTGCTGCATTTTCAAATTCTACGAATCCAAATCCTTTTGACTTTTTGGTTTCTGGGTCTAGATTTACTCTAGCAAAAACCACTTCTCCAAATTTTGAGAATTCTGTTTTGAGATCATTTCCTCTCATTTTTCGATTGAGTCAGCCTACGAAAAGTTTTGTTTCACTGACAATCATTTCTTGATTCATTTAACCAAATAATAAATAAATTAAAGAATATCGTAACAATACGACAAGTCTTTGTATACAGTTTAGTCATAGTATTACAAGCTTTTTTGATAAAAAACTTACCATTTTCTCAAAAAGTTCTTTTTTTTGCTTTTTATTTTTTTTTAAGTATACTTATTAGTGAGTTTTATATCTCTTTGTTAAAGAAAATGGATCCAACTACCACAATAGATCAAAATCAAATTCCAGAAAATGCTGATCATATCAATGTTTCAAATGAATTTTTTGGAGGAAATGTCGATGTTTTCAAAAACTTGGATAAGTTTGAACAGCTTACCAATCCTCTTTGATCATCAACCAATGAAGCGTTAGCTGAACTTTGATCTTTTGATAGTTTTGAAGAAGATTTTTCTGATGATTGAAATCTAGATACTATTTCTAATCCAACTGTAGAAGTTGATACTTTCTCTGAAAATGAGGTACAAAGAGTAGATGATCAAACGCTTGGGTCTCTCAATGATATGGATTCAGGATTTGATTTACATGATCCTTTTTTGCAAGCAGTTGCTACAGAAGAAGAAAATACTAAAGATCCTTTGGCTGATGCTACAGATTTCCTAATGACAGATTTGGAAGAGATTAATGCTGAAGGATTGGAAGAAGAACAAGTCACAAATTCTTATGAACCTCTGGAAGAGTTTTGAGCATTAGAAATAGAAGATGAGGTTGATGAAGAGGATTTAGAAGAAATTGAAGATAATGAAGATGGAGAAGATCTTGGAGTCTATGAAAAAGAGGTTGATGAAGAAGATTTAGAAGAAATTGAAGATGGAGTTGATGAAGAAGATCTAGAAGAAATTGAAGATAGAATTGATGAAGAGGATGAAAATCTTGGGATTTATAATAAAGAAATTGAAGAGGAAATTTATAAAGAAGAACTTGAAGAGGATATTGATGAAGAGGATGAAGAGAATATTGAAAATGAAGATGAAGAAGATCCAGAAGAAGAGGCAAGCAAAATAATGGAAACTTATGATCCTACTACCCTCTCTCTTCAGAGTAAATTTGAACAACTTTTAAAGCTAGGAACAAAAATTTTAAATCTGGATCAAAAATTCCATAACATAGAACATCAGGATTTTTTTGAAATTTTAGGAGAAGATTCCAAAAATGCTAAGATTATCTATAAAATATTTTTGGATGATCAGGATACAAAAAAGGTAACGATTTTGAGAGAATTTTGGGATAAAAAAGCAGAAGAAGAAATTCAGAATAGTTTGATGTTTCTCTCAAACAACGAAGATCACTTTTCTGTAATGGTAGATGACTATTTACTTTATCAAGAAGATGAACTTGCAGATCATGAAAGAGAAGAGCGTGAAGTGGCAACTAAAATAGATAAATTTATTTTCCTCTTTGAACAAAAGGAGAGAGAACTAAATCAGAAGATAGAACAACAACAAGTAGAAAAAGAAAAACAAAAGGCCTTTCGTGCGATCTTTAGAAATTTTTAAAAACTACTTTAAAAGAAACGATAAAATATCATCAAAACGTTTGAGAAAACCTTGATAAGTAAATAAAAATCACTATCTTGGAGAAGACTTTAGTTCTTCTCCTTTTTTTGATGGAAAAAACTGAAATAATTCATTCAATCCAACAGGGAAACTACAAAAAATACCTCAAACTCTATGAGTATTATTTCCCCAAAATTTATCAATTCCTTTTCTATCTAAATCTTGGAGATGCTCAAAAAGCTCAACAGCAAAGCAATCAGACTTTTCTCTTGGGATTTAAGCAGATTGAAAGCTTGGAGCTAAAAAATTTAGCGGCAGAAGATTTGCTACTACGATTTTATGCTTTAGCATACCAGCAATTGGATTGAGATAGTAGTGCACAAACTATCACTAGCTCCCTCTCAGAGAAGGAACAAGGCTCTCCTTTTTGGCAAAATATGCTAGCACTTGAGCTCAAAGAGAGAGCAATTTTTCTCCTCAAACTTTGACTAGAGCTTTCTTATGCGCAGATTGCAAAGGTCCTTGGAAATGCAGAACAAACTATAAAATCTGATTTTTTTGATAGTTTATCTAAACTGCTTGCATAGTTTTTTTATATTTCATTTTTCCTTCTCATGCATCCAAATACTAAATACCAAGAAATGATCCAAGAAGCACAAAGATTGCAGATCAATGAGTCTGCACTCAAGGATTTTTTTGGAAAATTTAAACTACCTAGCGTTCGTTACAAAAAAAAGCAAAGCAAAGAAGGAAAGAAACTACTCAAAGCTGCCATTAGAGAAAAAAACAAACAAAATCCCAATTCACTCCTCTATTATTTTCACAATTTCAAATATTATTTTTCAGGATTTAGTATTGCGAGTGCAATTTTTCTGATTCTTTTCCTATTCGGAGTGATAAATCTCTCTAGACCTACCAATTTTCCTGAAAAAGTCGCTAGCATTACTCCCCTTCATGATCAAGCTTTGGGAGATCTTGCAACCTTGAGTGCTCAGTTACAATGAGAGCTCTTCAATCAAAACAGCACTGATGAAATCTTTGCCATTACAGATAAAGAAATCCCCAAACTACCAAAACAAGTAAAAATTTACAAAAAAATGGACACTCCTCCACTAGTTTGGAGTGCTCTCAATAAAAAGATTAACTTTGAAGAACTCAAACTCCAACCTTACAATGATTATCTTTTCAAAAACATTTCATTAGAGAACGAAGAAGGATCTCGTTTATTTGTAGATTTAGAATGGGGAGAAGCATCTTTATCTCTCTTACAGGATAATGTTGCTGATCTCGGAACGATCAAAAAGCAGCTCTCAAGCTTTGGGATCGGGTTGCATCATTATGATAGTCCTGAAGAAGTATTTTCGGATTATAGCGATCCTTCTGGCATTCAGACCTTCTTTGTTCCAAAGCTTTTGGATGGATGGAGAGTCTATGAAAGTAGCAATGCTCCAGCAGGAGCTATTTTGCAAGTAAAGGAAGAAAATAATGCTCTCGTAAAACTAGAAAATCTAGATATTGCGAGTTATTTGAGCTCCAAATATCCTTTGAGCATTGATAAAAAAAACATTATCCAGCAGCTCAATCAAGAAGGAATCTCTACTTTAGCTCCAGCAGAAGCAACTAAGCTAGAAAAAGGAAATCTTGTGTACTTTTCTTATAATAATTACTATCTCCCAGCAATACAATTTAAACTTCCAGGAGAGCAAAATAAGAATATTTTTGTAGTCCTCTATTAGTTACTTGTTTCCAAAAGCAATTGCTCATAAACTTTTTTGGCATCATCCATTTTTACTTTTGTTTTTTCTTTGAGTGGTTTATATGCTTCAGTATTAGGAGAAACATGGTTAATTAAATATGAACTAGCTTTCTGGATACTTTCTTCCAATTTTTTAGATTCAAATTTTGTGCTAAAAACATCATATTTTGATTCTTTTATTTTTGTTATATAAGCATCTTTTGTTTGTGAGATGCTAACAACAAAATCATTGTATACAGGGACAGTATGAACTACACTTAGTTCCAATTCATTCTTTGAAGGATTTAATTTAAATTTTTTTTCTTTTGCAAGTATTAATGCTTCTAGTTTTTTATACGCATTATTTCATTTTTCAGAAACTTTAGTTCTATTGGGATCTTTTATCAGAATATCCAATTTTCAACCAATTACCGTATTGAAATCAGATAAAGAAGAAACAGAGAGTCCTTTTTCTCTACTTTGTTGTTTTCCGTTTTTAAAAGATTCAATGGTTATTTTATCTTTCCCCTCAGGTTTGATCAATAGATGATAATCAACTCCATTTCGATGATAAGGAAAGTTTATTGCTCAATTTTTGTGATCATAGCTAGGTTGTTTTATACTTTCTTGTACTTGATCACTTAATTTCTGAGTTTCTTTTTGAATATCCAAAATTGTGCTTTCAAACTCATTCATCATCTCGGAATTATTAAGAGCTTCTATTGTCATAGTATCGTTATAAGTAAATAAAATGATTACAACTCTAGTATAATGAAAAAATTAAATAAATCAAAAAAACTGACCTCTTTTGAAAGTCAGTTTTCTTTATCAATTATTTATGCATAAAGATAATTAGTCTGCATCAATTACTTCTCCATCTGCTGGAGTTGCATCTCCTGCTGGAGCATTTTCTCAAGTAGCTTCTCCTGGTTTATCTGGAGTCGGTTGTACCTGATATTTTTGGAAAAGAGTCTGAAACTGAGTTTGGATTCTTTCGATTTCAGAATCAATATGAGTTTTTTCTGCATCTTCTTTGTCTTTCACCGCTTTTGCATCAGCAATGAGTTTGTCGATTGTTTCTTTGTCCTCATCAGAGATTTTATCTTTGTGTTCTTCTTTGAGATTTTCAATCTGATAGGTAAGAGATTCGAGCTGATTTTTGGATTCAACGATTTCTTTTCTCTTTCTATCTTCTTCTGCAAATTTTTCTGCATCTGCTTTTGCTTGAGCGATATCTTCATCAGAAATATTGGTAGATCCTTGGATCGTTACTTCTTGAGATTTTCCGGTAGATTTTTCTTGAGCAGAAACTTTCAAGATTCCATTTGCATCGATATCAAAGGTTACCTCAATCTGTGGTTGTCCTCTTCTCATCATTGGAATTCCTTCAAGGTTAAACATTCCTAGGGATTTATTATCTCTAGAAAATTGTCTCTCTCCCTGAGTCACATGGATCGTTACCGCATGCTGATTGTCTGCTGCTGTGGTATAGATATTTGATTTTTTTGCAGGGATGGTGGTATTTCTTGGGATCATTGCATGAGCGATTCCTCCTTCTACTTCTACTGCTAGTGAAAGTGGTGTCACATCCAAAAGCAAAATATCTGTCACATCTCCTTGGATGATTCCTCCTTGGATTGCAGCTCCTTGAGCTACAGACTCATCAGGATTTACTGTAGATTTTGGTTCTTTATCAAAAATGGATTTTACAATATTTTTTACCTTAAGCATTCTGGTAGATCCTCCGACAAGGATAATATCATTGATTTCAGATTTTTTAAGTTTTGAATCTTGCAATGCTTTTTCTACAGGTTTTTTGCTTCTCTCAAAGAGATCAGAAGTCAGGTTTTCAAACTGTGCTCTAGTCAAGGTTTCATCAAGATTCCTTGGGAGTCCATCAGATCCTGTCGTAATAAAGGGGATAGAAATATCCACTCTCTCTACACTAGAAAGCTGTTTTTTGGCTTTTTCTGCTTCATCTTTTACTCTTTGCATTGCCATAGTGTTTTCTTTTAGATCGATTCCTTCTTTTTTCTTGAAAGAATCTACGATATAGTCGATAATTCTTTGATCCCAGTCTGCACCTCCTAGCTGAGTATCTCCAGAAGTGGAAAGTACTTGGAAAGTCCCTTCTGCACCAATTTCTAGGATCGTAACATCAAAAGTACCTCCTCCGAGATCATATACTACTACTTTTTCATCCTGCTTTTTGTTTTCTCCATAAGCAAGTGCTGCAGCAGTTGGTTCGTTGATGATCCTCTCTACTTTGATGCCTGCGATTTCTCCAGCAGCTTTGGTAGCATTTCTCTGAGAATCATTGAAATAAGCAGGAACGGTAATCACCGCTTGAGAGATACTTTCTCCCAAAAACTTCTCTGCATCAGTTTTGAGCTTTTGGAGGATAAAAGCAGAAATCTGCTCTGGTTTGTACTCTTTGCCATCTACGAGGATCAAAATCCCTCCATCTGGTCCTTCTTTGGTATCGTAAGTCACTTCTGAGAGTTCTTTTTTTACCTCAGAATACTTTCTACCGATCCATCTTTTTACTTCATACACTACATTTTTTGGCTCCAAAATAGCCTTTCTTTTTGCTAGATCTCCGACCAAGAGTTCATCTCCCTTGATATACACGATAGAAGGGGTGGTTCTATTTCCCTCTGCATTTGCGATCACCTCAGATTTATCTCCGAGCATGTAAGAAACACAGGAGTTGGTAGTCCCGAGATCGATTCCAATAATTTTTGCCATGTCAATTATTTCTATAAAATATAAAACCTACTTGTTTAAGCTAATTCCCTCTAAAAATCTGATTTTTTTCAGGAAATTATTTTCCGTAGCACCTAAAGTATATAGATGCTATCAAAAAATGCAAGAGATTTGATACTTTTTTTATAGTGTAGTTCTAAAGCTATATTTATCAGAAAAATTTTATAAAAAAATTTTTTATAAAAAAAAGAAATCTGCTTTTTGTTTGATTTCTCTTTACTCATCCCTATGATAAAGCTACTGATTTATTTCACTAGTTATTGTATGGAAGCACAGAAAGGAAAAATTTTGCGTGTATTTCTCGCTGATATCGTAGACAAACAAACCTCAAAACACATCTTGGATGATAGACTCAGAGAGTTGGAAAATCTGGTAAATACTTATGGAGGGATTGTTCTCCTCCAAGAATATCAAAAAAGAGATCTCCCTGATCCAAAAACTTATATTGGGAAAGGGAAATTGGAAGAGATCATCGAGGAAATGCTCAGACTAGATGCCAATCTTTTGATCATCTGAAATGCACTCAAACCTGCTCAGATCTACCAAATCAATGAGAAACTTCGCATCATCAGTGAAGAACACGAGCTCAAAGAAAAGATCATTGCTCGAGATAGAATTGATCTGATTTTGAAAATTTTTGAAAAACATGCAGATAGCGCAGAAGCCAGACTGCAAATCGAGCTCGCAGCGATTAAACATATGGGACCGAGAATTTATGGGATGGGAATGGAACTCTCCAGACAAGGAGGAAGTAGTGGAAGCTGAGGTGGAGCTACCAGAGGAATCGGAGAGACCAATACCGAGAGGATGAAAAGGCATCTCAAAGATAAGGTCAAAAAAATTGAATCCAAACTCCTTGAATATGAAAGGATGAGGAAACTCCATAGAGAATCTAGGCTCAAAAAAGGGATGCCAACCGTTGGGATCGTAGGATATACCAATTCTGGGAAATCTTCGCTCCTCAATGCAATGACCAGAAAAGGAGTCTTGGCAGAAAATAAACTCTTTGCTACCCTAGGAACCAATGTAGGTAAAACCTATCTCATCACCGATCCTAGCACTGGACTAGGGAAAGAAATCTTGCTCAATGATACGATCGGATTTATCAGAGATCTCCCTCCCAAACTGATCAAATCTTTTGCCTCTACCTTGGAGGATAGTATTGAGTCAGAACTCTTATTGCATGTGATTGATGCGAGTGATCCTTTTATCGATGAGAGGATGGAAGTAGTAAAGGAAGTGTTGGAAGGAATCGGAGCTACACAAGAGCAAATCTTGATTTTCAATAAAATTGATCTCTTGGAGAGCGAACAGTTGAAAGATTTACAAAAAAAATACCAAAATCTGAATCCTGTCCGAGTTTCTATCAAAACAGGAGAAAATCTAGAACAAGTCAAAGATCGTTTAATCAAGCATTTAGCATAAATTATTTTATCATTTCATCTATTCAACATTATGAGAAAAAGAGTATTGACTGGGATCAAACCAACAGGTTCTGAGCTTCATATTGGAAATTACTTTGGAGCACTCAAACCCTTTATCAGCATGCAAAATGAGATGCAAGAGGCAGATTTTTTCCTCTTTTTGGCAAACATGCATGGATTTACTCAGACCCAAGATCCAGAGACCTTACTCAGCAATAGTAAAACCATCATCAAGCTCTATTTAGCATCTGGCGCAGATCTAAATAAAACCCTGATTTACAATCCAGCAATGATTCCTGGACATGCACAGCTTAGCTGGGTACTTACTTGTCTGACCATTATGGGAACGATGGAGAGAATGCATAGCTACAAAGATGCTTTGACAAAAGGAAAAGCTGGAGAAATTAGCGTGGGGACTTTTAGCTATCCTCTCCTCATGGCAGCAGATATTTTGCTCTATGATGCAGATTTTGTCCCAGTAGGTAAAGATCAGAAACAGCATGTAGAATATGCTAGAGATATCGCTCAAAAATTTAATAATAACTATGGAGAAACCTTTAAAATTCCTAAACCTCTGATCAAAGAAGAAGTTGCTACGATCATGGGAACTGATGGCAGGAAAATGTCTAAATCGTATAATAACTATATCGGAATGCTAGAGCCAGAAAATGCCATTCTCAAAAAAGTTAAACAAATCCCTACTGATACAAAAACTGTTGCAGAATCCAAAGATCCTGATGAATGCAAGGTTTATCAGATGAGTAAACTTTTTATCAATGCTACAGAAGATCAAATTTTGAGAGAAAAATATCTCGCAGGAGGTTATTCTTACAAAGAAGCCAAAGACTACCTTTTTGAGAAAATGTGGAAAACTCTACAACCAATCCAAGCAAAATTTGCAGAAATTTCTGATGCAGAAGTGAGTAAAATTGTGCAAGAACACTCTGCCAAAGCAAATCAATTAGCTCAATCTAAAATTCAAGAAATCTATCAAAAAATCTGATTTATTTTCTAGCGATCATTTTGACTTGACATTTAAATGTATTTTGGATATAAGTATATTAAGTAAATAAAAGTTAAACAAAAAAATATTAAAATTATGAGTATGAATCAGAATGAAGTAATCTTACAAACATTAGGGATAGATTTATCCCAAAACCCAGGCGAAAAATATGCTTTATACAAAAAAAGAAGATTGGAGAGTCAAGTAAAGATTCTCTTGTCACTTCACAAAGAAAGAGACGACTATCCTAGTCTTTCTCAACTAAGTGGAGAAATAAAGGCAGAATTGCTGGATTGTTTGAAAGCATACAACTTGTTGAATACCTATCTCTCCTGGGAAAAAATAAGTTTAGAGATAGAAGTAAAAAAGGAATCCGTAATCTTAAAATTATTATCTGAAAAAAAAGATATTAATTTAACTTTTTCAGAAGGCATTGTTGTCTACAAAAAAAGATCCCTAAGAAAAGCGGAAGAAAATGAGGCGATAGACAAGCTATGTCGGAATGCTCTCAAAAAATTGTTGGACTTGTAATGATTAAAGTAATTATCAGAAGAAAACCTTGATCCAGATTGATTGAGGTTTTTTTTATTGATTGATCCAATCACTAAAGACGAGAAAATCATGTTTGAGATCAGGATCCGTTTTGAGTTTTTTTTTGATATTATTGACTGCATAGATCGCAGTAGCATGATTTTTCCCTCCAAAATAATCTCCAATCTTTTCTAAAGTCCAACCAAAATATTCTTTAGCTAGATACATCAGCATTTGTCTTGCTATCGTGATTTCTTTTTTTCTACTATCAGATTTAAGCTCTACCTCTGAAATAGTATAATATTCTGCCACCAGAGTCACCAATGCAGCAAAACTTTTCTGACTTTTTTTATTTTGTTGGATGGCAGATTCCATACTAATGGCTTCTGGAGTGCTTGCATATCCTAGATCTTGTAAGGTATTGTGAACCTCTGCCTCAGTGATTTCTCTTTTCAGCAGATCTTTCTTGGTTCTCAAACTATTGAGACTTCCTTCTAGTTCTCTAACGTTACTTTGAATATGTTCTGCAATGATCGCAAGATATTCAGGAGCGATTTGGAGTCATTGAGCAGTTGCTTTGGACTGTAAAATAGCCAGTCTCGTTTCAAAATCAGGATTTTTGATATCTACCACCAAACCACTTCCAAATCTAGTAATGAGTCTGGCTTCTATCCCTCCTAATTCTCTCGGTGGACAATCTGAAGTGAGGACAATTTGTTTGTTTTTGTTGATAAATTCATTGAAAAGATTATGAAAAATCTCTTGAGTTTTTTCTTTACCTTTTAAAAACTGAATATCATCCAACAACAAAACATCCACCTCATCAAATCTTCTCAATAAAGTTGAAAGTCTATTTTTCATCATCGCTTCGACAATTTCATCGATCAGTCTGGAAGTAGGTAAATATACTACTACTTTTTCAGGATGATTTTGGATAATATGATTACCAATTGCCTGCATGAGGTGAGTTTTCCCTAACCCCACATTTCCATAAAAAAATAAAGGATTTTTTTCTTTTCCTCCAGGATTTTGTGCTACAGAGTGAGCTGCAGCAAAGGCAAGTTCATTTGCCGATCCAGCAATAAAAGTATCAAAAAGATAACGAGGATCAAAAATAATCCCAAAATATTCTTTCAATTGTTTAGCTATCGTAGGAGTAATAGGATTACTCGCTGCTTTGGAAGATATTTTTTTTTCTTTGACATTGAGTACCTGAGGAAGATCCAATAAAAAATCAGTATCTCCATTAGCAAAAGGAGGATATTCTACGAGATGTAGTTTGTATTCAGGGTCGTAAAGCTCTTTGATTGCTTGATTGATGGGTTTTTGAAAACTACTTTTTACCTGGCTTAAAGCAAAGGCATTTGGTACTCCTAAATATACCAATTTATTTTGTTCATCTATTTCAATAATTCCAGCTCTTCAGAGAAATGCCAAAATCCTCTGGTAACTGGTTTTTTGTACCAAATCGTGCAATATTTTCTCCCAGAGATCACGGAGATATTTTTTTTTCTCTTCAGAATGTTGTGCTACCGTATCTAGAAGCATAAAATCATCAAAACAGCAAACTAAAAATATATAAAAATCTGAATGTTATTGTTTTTGGAGGACGACATAACCTATCTTGTATTCTTGGTTGAATCCAGGAGCTGGATTATTGTAATCTCCAAAATCTTTGACAGAAAAATTTCCTCTCAGTGCTTTAAACTCATTGAGATTATAGTGTGCAGAAGCAGGTTTTTCTTTCATGAGATAAGAGTCGTTATGGTGATAGGTAATAAATACAAAGCCTCCTCTATTGAGATGTTCGTAAATATTGGGCAAAAATTCTCAGAGTACAAATTCCTTTTTCATATACATCACGATATGTTTGGCAATGATGAGATCGTATTTTTTGGTGATTTTGAATTGATCCAAAGGAGAATCATAAAAAGTTACATTAGGATGATCTTTGAGATAGTCTGGATAGATATTTCTGAGTCTAGTATCCTCTACTGCATCTACCTGAGCTCCATAGCTCGCTGCCAAAATACTAAAATAACCCTTTCCAGCACCTAGATCTAGGATATTTTTGGGTTGATGTTTTTCGATCAGATTACTCACAAGTTTCGCTCCTTCCATCTTTTAAAGGGATTAATAAGATAAAAAATTATTCTACAAATTTTGCTAAAGGTAGGACACTGATCCCTGCTCTCGTGGCATAGAGATCTTCTAGTGTCTCATCATGGATGTCTTGGCTATAAGCTACGGTTAGATCATCCAACAATGCGATCCTAAAGTCTCTATCATAGGCCTCCTCTACAAACATTCTCACACAGAGATTGGTCAATGCTCCACAGACTACCACATTTTCAATACCATGTAATTCTGATTCTAGTTTGGTATTGTAAAAGCTACTAATTTTATATTTGAGGATCTCGGTATCAAGTTTTTTGTCAAAAGCCAATTCTGGGATCATTTCTGAGTTGGGATTTCCTAGAGCAAAATCTCCTTCTGACTCAATATGTCTGATAAAGATAATTTTATAATTCATTTCCCTAGCATAGGCGATCAGATAATTGGTCTTTTCTACGATAGAGTCGAGGTTGCCTACATAGTAATCAGATTTTTTGTCATTTCTAGCATTCTGGAAACCAATGATAATCAGTGCTGTTTCTGGCATTATGGTGATTCAGAGAGAGTAAAATGAGTTCATCTCTTAGATTAGTTTTTTGATCCATCATTTCAATTTGAAATATTTTTATTGTCTATTTTTCTTTTTTTAACCAAAAAACATCAATCAAAAGACTGACTATCTCAGTAAATTTATAATATTAATATCCAATGATATTGATAAATATTAATAGAGATGATGAAAAAAGTGATCAAGGAAATATTTTAAAGATCGTTGCCAAATAATATTTTACAAAAGGAGTAAAAATAAATGCAACAAAAAGTAATAAGGCAATAAAATTGGTCCAAGAAAAGAGCTTTTTTTTATATTTTATATATTGGATCAAAGCAAACAATGCAATAATAAATAACAAAAATGCACTAATCAGCAAAAAGTGTGAATAATATAGTTCAAAAACATATTCTAGATTATCATAGACTTTATAAAGATTATTTGTTCATCTTCATCCAATAGAAAGTATATTGAACTGCCCCTGAAATAGTCTTTCTATTCTCACGATGGAATAAGTAAAAAGCAAAGATATACTTGAGAATACCATAAAGATCAGATCATAGATATCTCACCATTTAGTAGGTTTTTTGAATCACTTACCTTGCATAAACTGTATTTAGGTAGATAAATGAAAGCATTGTATCAAAAAAGGCACTAGAATCAAGAGTATGAAAAAATACTAAAAAAAACAAAAAAAAGTAAAAAAAGTCTGACTTTCTTTTTCACTATCTCAGAAATAC
>CAYIZS010000015.1:0-15567 GCA_964367985.1 uncultured Candidatus Peribacteria bacterium | reverse complement strand
GTATAACTTTTTTTTACTTTTCTACAAAAATATTTGATAATTCAAGATAAAAAAACCAGCATTTATCATCAAAAGCTCTTTAAAATTATTGACTTTTGAAAAATAAAAAGCAAAAACAATAAAAATTTATTTCAAAAGATACCTTATAGTTTTCCGATCACTCGTTTGATGATCACCGATTTTTCATCATTGAGGAGATCTCCAGGATACTGTTTCAAAAGTTCTTTGACCTGACTGGCATCATAGCCAAGTGTTTTCAAGGTTTTGCTGAGAGCATCCAGAATTTTTTGCTGTTGATTGCCGAGATAGAGATCACTAGCCTGGAAATGATCTTTGAGCTCTATCAAGATTTTTTTGCTACTTTTGGGTCCAATCCCTGGGATGCTTTGAAAAAAAGAAAAATCAACCTGATCAATTGCTTTTTGCATCGTTTGTGGATCTAGTTGAGCAAGATGAAATGCGGTTTTGGGTCAGACTCCAGAGATTTTGAGCATTTTCTCAAAAAAGGATTTTTGTGCTGCAGTATCGAAAGCAAAATAGCTAAAAGTCTTTTTCTGCTCCTCGAGATAAGGATAGAGAAAAAATGCTCCTTGCTGCTGAGCTCCACTATAATACACTTGGATTCCAAACTGCTCATTGATGAGATAGCTTTCCTCTCAGTAGATTTCTAAAGATCCCTGAAAATAATGGAACATAAGAAATAGTTGAAAATAAATAAAAGATGCCAAAAATCACAATCACTCAGCACTATAGCTATTTTTTGATTGAAATCAAACCAAAAAGCTTTATACTAAAAATTCTGATTTTGTTTTTTAGATTTATTTTCAGATCATTTATTATGCACTTAATTCATGATATTCCAGCCTTTGTAGATAGGAAAAAAGGATATATCAATGTCATCATCGATGTCCCCAAAGGATCAAACAATAAATATGAATACGATCATGATCTGGGCTGTTTCAAACTAGATCGCGTGATCCACCATAGTATGTATTATCCGGTAGATTATGGATTTATCCCACAAACACTTTCTGAAGATGGAGATCCTTGTGATGTTTGTTTACTTACGACCAATCCTACTTTTACTGGATGTTTGGTCAAAGCAAGACCCATTGGAATCCTCTATACCTATGACAATGCAGGAGATGATCCCAAAATCATTGCAGTACCGACTGGAGATGTAGATCCTAGATGGGATGAAATTCATCATATTGATGATCTTGGCCACCATATGAAAGAGGAACTTTTTACTCTCTTCAAACAGATCAAATTTTTGGAACATGATAAATATGATAAAGTAGCAGTAAAAGGATTCTGAAGTGTGATTGAAGCCCAGGAAGAAATACTCAGTTCAGTAGATAGATATCTCTCCCATCAAAATAAAAAAGACTAAAACCTGTCACAACTAATATTTATATTCGTATAATAAGGTATATGATCTTGAAAAATTTAAAGATTTTTTTTTGAAACTAGAAAAGCAAAAAAGTATTTCTTTGATTCCAAATTTTATCCTAACAAACCACTTATGAACTTAGAAAACAAACCAAAAATTCAATCTGCAGACTACAAGAAAGTCTTTTCTTATGTTTGGCAAACTTATAAAAAATTTCCTAGAAATGGAATCATCGCACTTATTACCAGGATTCTTTCTACCGCAGTTTTTGTCATCCCCCCACTCTATTACAAACAAATTATCGATCTCCTCTCTAGTAGTAATCTTGCTAGCACAGAAACTGCAGCTCATGCTATAGGGATTTTGATGATGGTACTCTGGGTACAGATAGGAAGTTTTATTACCTTTAGACTTTATGATTATTTTTTTATCCATTTTGAAATGGATATCCAAGAATGGCTCAACAATATTTTTCTAGAAAAACTCCAGCAGCATTCTTTCCAGTTTTTTTCTGATAATTTTACGGGATCTTTGATCAGTAAATTTAGAAAGGGAGTGAGTGCTTTCGAGAGACTCACAGATATTCTAGCACGAGATATTATCCCCTTTATCATCAATATCACCCTGATTCTCATCATCGTAGGGATACAAAGTTGGATGCTTGCTGGAGGAATACTCTTGACAGTAATCATCTTTTCTCGAGTACAATATAAACTCTATATCTATATTTATCCTTACCAAGAAAAAGCTAATGCTTTAGATAGTAAACTCTGAGGACTCCTCTCTGATATTGTGACCAATAACCAAACTATCAAAATTTTTGCTTCTGAAGAGGAAGAACAGCAAGATTATGCACACCTAAACTATGATACCGTAGCTGCTAGGAAAAAACAGTATTTCAAATCCATGCGAATCTGGGGTAGTAGTGGAGCAGTTTCTATCATCCTTCAAATTGGGATTATCTATGTTGCTATCCGTATGCGAGGACTAGGACTAGCTTCTATTGGGATGATCGTCCTTTTGCAAAATTATGTAGGGAAAATTATGGATTTTTTGCGAGGATTAGGACATACATTTAGAAATACTTTTAGAGCAGTGAGCGAAGCAGGAGAAATCCTAGAGATCATTCAGACTCCTTTTCAAGTAATAGATCAGAGCAATCAAAAGCTTAAAGTACTCCATGGAACGATCCAATTTCAAGAAGTAACTTTTGCTTATGAGGAGAAAAATCCCGTCTTTGATCAGCTTTCTTTTCAGATCAAAGCAGGAGAAAAAATCTGACTCGTTGGCCCTTCTGGTGGAGGGAAAACTACGATTGGAAAACTTTTGCTCAGATTTTACGATCTCCAAAAAGGAAAAATTCTGATTGACGGTCAAGATATTGGGCAAGTAAGCCAAGAAAGCCTTAGAAAACATATCGGGATGATCCCTCAGGATCCCATCCTCTTTCATAGGAGTTTGAAAGAAAATATTGCTTATGGGAAACCTGACGCTACGGAGGCAGAAATCATTGCTGCAGCAAAGATGGCAAGATGTCATGACTTTATCTCAAAATTACCTCTAGGCTATGAAACCCTGGTAGGAGAAAGAGGAATCAAACTCTCCTGAGGAGAGAGACAGAGAGTAGCTATTGCTAGAGCGATTCTGGAAAATGCTCCGATTCTCATCCTCGATGAAGCTACCTCTGCCCTCGATAGTGAATCCGAAGAAGCTATCCAACAAGCCATGGATGTTCTCATGCAAAATAAAACCGTACTCGTAATTGCTCATAGACTTTCTACAATTATGAAAATGGATAAAATTTTCGTTATTGAGCAAGGGCAAATCCTAGAAAAAGGTTCTCACAAAGAACTGATAAATAAGACTGATAGTACCTATAAAAAACTACGAGAAATCCAATCTGGTGGGTTTTTATGAGACTAATATATAAAAATCAATATTTAGCTCTTACAATAAAGAGAACAACAAACCATGAAATTTGCTAATAACTATGATCAAGCACTCTACTATGAGATTTTTCATAAAGAAGAGTATCAAATACTAAAGCCCTTTCTCCAACAAGCCCAAAAAATCATCGATATCTGAGGGCATCTAGGCTATTTTTCTCTTTGGTGCAAAACGATCAATCCTGAACTGAAGATCGAAATATATGAACCGATTCCCCAACTCTTGGAACAAGCAAAGGAAAACCTCAAAAATCATCAAGATATTGAATTTCACAATCTAGGAATTGCCAATACAACCAGGGGAGAAACCCTCTATCTCCATCCTCAAAAAAGTATGCAATCTAGTAAGTATCGGTCTTTTTTGAATCAATCTAAAATTCAAGTACCAGTGATGATGCAAGGGATTTTGGATTTTTTAGCAAAACAAGCATCCTGATCTATCGATTTAATCAAGATTGATATTGAAGGGATGGAATGGGAAATTTTTGAAAAGCTTCAAAAATCTGAGCTACAAAAAGCTAAAAAATGGTTCTGTGAATATCATCTTCTCAATTCTCAACAAGAAGAGCAATGGAATATGTTACAAGCCAAATGGGAAAGAGAATCTACAAAATTAGAGATTTTTAGCCACCCTTATCATCCTAAATTAGGATATTTTTTCCTAGAAAGTTAGAAATCCTAGAGTCAAAATAGCAAAAACAAAACAGCGTAAAAATCATATATAAAACAAATGTCAACACATTGATAAATACACCACTCCCAATAAACAGAAAAAATAGAGTCATCAAGCCACATTTAAAGCAAAGACAAAAAAACAATAAAAAGATAAAAAAAAGTCATAATTCTATTGAAATCCAGAATTAATCTACTAGAATGATGATGTACAAAGTACTTTTTATATCTTATCTCGTACGAACAATGACAAAAACAGCTCTTATTGCTAGCTTGGCTGCGGAACTTGGTGTTTCAAAAAAATTGGCTGCTGAACTAGTTAACGCTTTTATCGAAACAGTTATCGAAGGTGTAAAGAAAGAAGGTGAAGTTAGAATCCAAGGATTTGGAAGCTTTAGAGCATCTAAAAGAAAAGCTAGAGAAGGTGTTAATCCACAAAATCCATCTCAAAAAATCCAAATCCCTGCAATGAAAGTTGTTACTTTCAAGGCTGGATCTGATTTCAAAGCTGCTGTTAAATAATCTTATTTTCAGTACTTATAAAAAGACCTGACACAGATCAGGTTTTTTTATTTTTTTTCAAATTCTGGACAAAACTGGAATCTTAAGGAAATAGCTACTCTATCAATCCCCCAAAAGAAAAAACATTCAGATTTTTTTACCAAGAAAGTTAAGTGCAAAAGGTTCAACAAAACTTAATCCTCATTATTCAGCAGTTTCTTTTTTTTGATATAAGATCTCAGGATTGAGCTTTACTTCAAATTTTTGAAGATTTAATGCCTGCTGTACTAGACTTTTATCCATATTTTGAGCAGTATTGATCTGATAGAGTGCTTCAATACCGAGAATATTTTGTAATTTTGTGAATCCCTGAGTCAAAAAGATAGCAGAAAGCAATGCCAGATTTTTGATAATATAGAGGAGAAATTCCAAATCTGCAATGGCCTCCTCTCTAGTTTCTTCTGCTTTATATTTTTTCCAAGGTTCTGCATGAGCAATAAATTCATTGGCTTGTTGCACTTGAGCATACCAATCTTGGAGAAATATTTGGAGATGAAAATCCTCTAAATACTTGGATTCAAACTGTGCAAGGAGATTCTCATAATCCCAAGTACTAGTCATATTTCGTGCAGCCAAACGATCTGAATGAGCAACTCCCTGAGTGATTCCATATTTTTGAGAGAGACTCACGACTCTATTGATCAGATTTCCCCATGCTCCAATGAGCATTGAATGATAGACCGCATCGATCCTTTCTAGGGAAAAATCTCCATCATTGAGCAGAGAAACATCATACAAGAGATTGAATACCAAAGCATCCCTTCCATATTCTTCAAGAGGTTGCATCGGATCTATAACATTTCCTGTAGATTTACTCATTTTTTCTCCATTGAGCGTCAAAAATCCATGTGCCAAAAGAGTTTTGGGAAGAGCAATCTGAGCTGAGAGGAGCATTGCTGGCCAAAATGCCGCATGAAATCTCAAAATATCTTTTCCAATCACATGTAAATCTGCTGGCCATACCTTTTCCCAATGATCGTTGAGTCCAAATCCTTGACCGGTAAGATAATTACTCAATGCATCGCACCAAACATACATTACATGTTCTGGATCATTTGGGACAGGAATCCCTCGAGGCATTTTGGATTTTTGGCGAGAAAAGCTCACATCTTCTGCCTTTTCTAGGAAAGCAAGGATTTCTTTTTTTCTACTCTCTGGAGCAATACGATAACTCCCATCACGAATCAATCCTGCAATCTGCTCGCGATATTTGGAAAGTCTGAAAAAATAATTTTCTTCTTCGACTAACTGTAAAGCTAAGTTTGGATGATCAGGACATCTACCATCTACGAGATCTTTTTCTAATTTAATCGCTTCACAGCCCTCACAATAATGTCAAGAATAAGTTTTTTTGTAGAGATCTCCTGCTGCATCGATTCTCCTCCAAAGCTCTTGAGCTCCAGGATAATGTAACGCTACATCTGAAGTCTGGATAAAAGTATCATAAGAAACATCCAAATCTGCATACATTTTTTTGAAAGCAAGGCAATTCTGATCTACAAAATCTTTGACTTCCATTCAGATTTTTTTTGCGGAGTTGAGATTTTTGAGACCATGATCATCACTTCCAGTTTGGAAAACTACTTCATATCCGAGAAATCTATAAGCTCTCGCTAAAGCATCTGTTTGGATAATTTCCAAAGCATGTCCTGCATGAGGTAAGCCATTCATATATGCAATCGCTGTGGTAAGGTATTTTTTCATCTCTAAAGATAATCTAAGGAAAAACTAAAAAAATCTGAAATCTATTCTACCATAATCATCGCATCATTACACGGATCTCAGCAAAGTTCTACTATAGAAAAAAACTCATCAATCTCTGGAGAAATGGTCAAGTAACGGTTACCTGCAACAGTAGTAAAAGAAACGAGCAAATTATGCGCCTGAAAAATTGATTCTAATCCTTCTGTCTGAATTACTCCCAAAAGATCCTCCCAAGCTAATGGCTGATACCCTAATGCTAAAGTTTGACAATAGCTACTCTCGACTCCTGCATCACAACTAGGATGTCCAGGGATTTGAGTAGTAACTTCTATCCTAGGTTCTAATGTTTCTGTATCAGGACTGATCAAAAGATTGAGGAAAAAAAGTAAGAGAAAAAGGACAAAAAGTCCGATCAAAATCCCCCAAAGCCATTTACTCAGTTGAAGAAGCTTTGCTTGTTGCATATCAATTTTAAAGGATAAAAACACGATCTGAAGATAAAAAAAGTATCCAGAAATGCAAGTCCTTTTTGATTTACTTGAAATCTGATTTTTCTTTACTATACTCTCAACTAAGATTTTATCTTATTTATCATATATGGACCCCCGATCGTTATTTTTCTTTGTCATTCTCATCTTATTATCAATGTTTTTCTCTGGAAGTGAGACCGCATTTATCTCGCTCCCAATGCATAAAGTCAATGCATTCAAAAAAGAGAAAAAAAACTGAGCTACAGCACTCTATAGACTCAAACATCACTCAGAAAGGATGCTGATCATGATTTTGATCGGGAATAATATTGTAAACATTGCTGCTGCTTCCCTAGCAACCCTTATTTCTCTGCAAATCGCGACAACCATCGGCTATCATCAAAATCTAATTGTAACCCTTTCTACCATATTGGTAACAATTTTGATCTTACTTTTTGGAGAGATTTTTCCCAAAACTTTTGCCAATCAACATGCAGAAAAAATATCACTTTTTATCGCTCCGATTTATATTTTTTTGATCAAAATTTTCCATCCTATTATTATTGTGATTCAATGGATGATGCAAGGATTAAACAAAAAAGGAGATAAAAAAGTCAGCATTAGTGAGTCAGATTTTGAAGCTTTTGTAGATCTTTCTAGAAAATCAGGAGCTTTGGACCAAGGAGAAGATGTTAGAATCAAAAAACTCCTCGATCTAGACGAACTCACTGCTGAAGAAGTCATGACTCCGAGAGTAAAAATCAAAGCACTCAAAGATGATATCAATCTGGATCAAGCTATCAAAATCGTGAGTGAACAAGCATATTCTCGTATTCCCATTTATCACACTAGAATTGACGATATCGATAGGATTGTGACTTTCAAAGAATTGGTCAGATATAGGCAGCAGTTTCCATGAAATATGCTACTCAGCGATTTAGATTTGGAAAATATCATCAAGATCCCTGGTACCCAACCGATCAATACTATTTTAGAAAAATTTCAAAAAACCCACAAACATCTCGGACTCGTAATTGATGAATTTGGTGGAGTAGAAGGAGTAATCAGTCTAGAAGATATTATCGAAGAAGTGTTCTGAGAAATTCAGGATGAAGTAGACGAAGAAATCTTGGCTATCAGAAAAGAAAATGGAAATGGTACTTTGCTCTGCCAATCTCATGCCAGAATTGATGAGGTATTGGATGCATTAGAACTAGATTTTTCAAATCTTGAGATCGAAGAAGAGTTTGAATCAGCAACACTTGGATATTTTATTACCAGTCATTTGGAGAGATTCCCCCAACAGGGAGAAGAAATCAGGATTCCTATCAATCACCATGAAGAAGATCAATCTCTCAAAGAAGAAAAATCTGACCAGGATCAGCATAGTGCACTAGTTTTTAAAGTTTTGGGAGCAAAGAAAAACATTATTGCAGAAGTGCGTGTTGCAATAGAAAAACTAGACTATTCTGAAAAGAAAGATCCAGAACTCTAGAAAATCAAATAGTACAGAACAGCGTAACTAAAATAACAAAAGCTCTTTAAAGTATTTTCATCAAACAAAGCTAATCTAAGCAAAATCTAACGAAAAGAGATTCCCTTATTCTAAGCTAAGCTTGTGGGATAAAGTATCTTTTGTTGTAATAAGTAATATTTTTGAGCAGTCCTCTAAACCAGACATGATCATCTCCAGAAAAAAGTTCATCAAAGGACTTGTCTCATTTTTTGGAAAGAAATTTCTTGATATTTTTGGCGATCAAGCTAAAGAAAGCTTTATTGTCATCCAATTGAATCCAAAGGTCCAAAAAGGGTTTATAATGATCAATAAAGTCCTGAAACTGTTTGAAGGAAAACCCATACTCTGCAATATCAATAGTGATGACTTCCTTGAAATAAAAGTACCAAAAATCCTGGCTATATTCAAACTTTTTTTTGCTACTTTTTTCTACATGATGAAGCAATAAAAGCATCCCCAGAAAAGTTTCTCTCAAAACCGCAAAAATAGAAAACACATATTCAGGATGAAAATGCTTTTTATTGAGCAGATAAGGAGAAAAAAGATCAGCAAATTCTCTATTGATCCAGTAATCTAGAGAATAGAGACTATTTTTCATATTGATCAGCTCCTCTGCTCAAAAATGCTGTTGCAACAAGCTAGATAAAGTCCCAGTAGCAAAAGGAAAATCAATCAACTTTCCATAAAAACTAGCAAGAAATGCAGGAGTTTCTAGCTTGAGATACTGAGAAATTTTTTCTCCAAAAGCTGATTTGAAAAGGTTGAGCAAACGAGAATTTTTGATGTATAGTTTCGTATCTCTGGGATTGATATCTTGGAAAAAAGTAGTAAAGAGAGACTGATTGTAGAGTTTGACTGTAGAAAAATTGGGAGCAATTTTGAGACTTTTTGCTTGAGTTGGGAGAGAAAATTTATTTTTCCCTGCTCTAATATTTTGATCGATATAATGATAATAGTACAGATTTTTATTGTACAAATAGATCATCTTGCTATAATAACTCATCTGCTCAGGAATACTCAAAAGATCTGGACTAGAAGTATTACAGAGCTCTTTTAATAAAGAATTTTTGAAAATTCTAAAATAAAAACTATCTCCTCTAGCAGTTGTTAATCACCCAAGAAAGGTAACATAAAAGTTGAGTAATTTTTCTGTCATTTTGGATTCTTGTTTGATCCTTTCTGGAACCTGAAGCTGAGAAAGATCATCTCCATCTAGATCAATTGCAGAAATCATCTCATCCAAATCCTGGATAATATCATCGAGTTCTTCTTGATTGGAAAAATATTTACTCAATGCAGCATGCAAACCATCAAAAAATCCTGACTTAAAATTTTTGTAATCCAGCAAATAATCTAATAAGGTCGCTAAATGTGCATCTGATTTTACAAAACTTTTGACTAATGAATCCAAAGCTGATTTATCATAAATTTTGCTGATCACCTCCTGAGTAATGAGAAAAGGACTCATCTCTGAATATAAGTATTTGATCAAAATATCTGCCGGCCAGACTTTCATCAAGATTTCTTGTTCTAGAGGAGAAAAATCTGAGCGAGATTTTGTAGTTTGATAAAAGGATTTGAATACCTCAACTTTGGCAATTCGTTTGGCTTCTGTCGCTTCTCCCAAAATCCAAGTCAAATAATCTTCATCTGTCCCCAAATGGTCTAATAAAGTATTGAGTCTAAAGAAACTACGATAAAGGAGAAAAAAGAAATCCGTCTCTTGGAGTAAAGATTTTTTGATTGATAAAAATTTTTCATCAGAAATTTTAACTTCTAACTGCTGCAAAGTAACAAGGTAAGCTTGAAAAAAAGTCTCTACAAATCGATTAAAATTTTCCTGATCTCATTCAAAAGGGAAAACCTTGATCCTCGCAGTAACCGTGAAAGAAAACAAATAAAGCGTATAAAGTAAATGGAGAAAAAAAGTCTCTCCCTCCTCCTGCATCCTCTCAGCAAAATAAAGTGATGCTAAAATCGCTAAAGCATTGGAAATATTTGCAGGACTATAAAAAAGGTAGCCATTGAGATTGGCAGCAGAACAGTAAGAAAAATATCTTTCTACTTCTTTTTCTTGGCCAGAATTGGGATTGTTTCCAAAACCCATTTTGAACTCTATCGGATCAATATTGATATCAAAAAGATTGAGCTTATGATTTTCAATCACTTTTCTATTGATGATAGAAAAAAACTCTTTAGCAGAAATAAATCCGATAAACATTGAAATAGGATTCATATTTTCAGCTCAGCCAAAATGAGGAAATTTTGTCAGTAACAATCTTTTGAAAAGATCCATCCCTGATAATAAAACTAAAAAGATGTTTTAAAGAAAACTCATATCCAAAACTCATCCAAGGAATTTAGATATTTTGCACAGAAAGAATATTGATCTGATATTCTCCAGGGAAAATTGTCTCTAATGCATTACGATCCAAAACTGCTTTTTCGATTCCTTCTTCTGAGATCACATCTGCTATAACAACCGTATTTCCAGAGATTTCAAGAGTTGATCCAATAGAGCTAGCTAAACCAAGCTCCTCTAAGAGTGAAGTTGGATAGTAATAAACCAAATCATCATCATGTAGGTGTTCGATATCTGTATAAGTAATAGTTTTGCTTTCTCCCTTTTTCATTCCCGCTAAAGCGAGGTAAAGATCATTTTCTGGAAGATCAAAAACAATGGTCTGCTGTCCAGCAACATGCGTATAGTCTCCGATCCCTTGGTAAGAGAAGGTTACTTTGGTATTTTCTTTGACCAACTGACTAGATCCACATGCCGCCAAAACGGTAAGCATTCCTAGTGTCAAAAAAAGTCAGAATTTTTTGTACATAGTATTTTGGTTTTAAAGAGTAAAAAATCAGATTCACTATCTCTACGATACGAAAGATTAGATTTTTTTCAAGAGTTTTTGAAAAGAAAATTAGAAATTCAAACGATAGCTCCAAATTTAAAAAAAATTTCCTTGATTTGAGATCCAAAAAAAATATAGTGAGGTTACAAAATATCCAGAGTAGATGGAGAGACGAGGCTCGCTAATACATCTCGGCAACCTACCCCAAAAGACAAGGTGCTACTTCCTCCCCAGATGGGAAAGATATAAAAAATTATTGATTCAAATAATGCTATCTTTTCCTCAGCGAAAAGATTTTTTTTGATAAAAAATCTGACTTTTATTCTCTTTTATGCCAACAACATGACAACTCAAAATCCAATTCTTTTTAGTTCTGAATCAGTGACCGAAGGACATCCTGATAAAATTTGCGACCAGATTTCTGATGCTATTTTGGATGCCTGCCTGGCTCAGGATCCAGAATCCAGAGTCGCTTGTGAATGCTTGATCAGCACTAATAAACTCATCATCGCAGGAGAAATCACTACCCAAGCAAAAATAGACTATACCCAGATTGCAAGAAAGACCATTGTAGAAATCGGATATGATCATCCAGAAAAGTTTTTTGATGGAAACAACTGTGAAATTGACTTACTTATGGATACTCAGAGTCCAGATATCGCGCTAGGAGTGGATATCTGAGGAGCAGGAGATCAAGGAATGATGTTTGGTTATGCAAGTAATGAAAGCCCCAACTATCTCCCCCTTGCAATTGATCTAGCCCATCAGCTTGCGAGGCAATTGAGTAAAGTCAGAAAAGATGGGACTCTCCCCTATCTTCGCCCTGATGGGAAAACTCAAGTAACTATAGAATACAATTCAGCAAAAGAAGTAATCAGAATCCATACGATCATCATTTCCTCTCAGCATAGCAAGGAAATCAGCCAAGTTCAGCTCCAAGAGGATATCAAAAAAGAAGTGATTGCACCGATTGTTGGCAACTTGATTGACGAACAAAGCATCATCCATATCAATCCGACGGGTAATTTTTATGTAGGAGGTCCTGCGGGAGATACTGGACTCACTGGGAGAAAAATCATCGTCGATAGTTATGGAGGGATGGGAAGACATGGTGGAGGTGCCTTTTCTGGTAAAGATCCTAGCAAAGTAGATAGAAGTGCCGCTTATATGGCCAGATATCTGGCTAAAAATATCGTAGCAAGTGGACTCTGTGATGCCTGTGAAATCCAGCTCAGCTATGCAATCGGAGTGGCTCAACCCGTCAGTATTTTTTTGGAAGATTTTGGAACTGCAAAAGTAGAAAAATCCAGAATTTTGGAAGCAATTCAACAACATTTTGATCTCAGTCCTCAAGGAATTATCAACTTTTTACAACTCAAGAGGCCAATTTATCAAGCAACCGCTAGCTATGGGCATTTTGGAAGAGAGGAATTTAGCTGGGAAAAGCTAGAAAGTGTAGCATTGTTTAAAGAACTCCTTTAGTTTGAGAAGAGAGGATAATCAGACAAGAAATAACAAAAATAAGGCAAACCCGCTTTTCAATAAAATGCTAATCAAAAAAAATCCCACAAGAATATATTTTACTGGGATTTTTTGTTATTTAATAAATGGTTTTTTACAAATAGTTGATAAATCCATGCCCCCATAGGATAAAACAAGGATAGATCAGTGCCAAGAGAAATAATCCCAATGCTAAGAAAAAAGATTTTTTAGATATTTGCTGATTTTTGATATCTAGACGAAGAGTGATCAGAAAAATAATTCAGATAAACAGCATCCCTAAAACAGCAGCATGCGCACTTTTTCCATAAATCAGATGAGAAACAAACATTCCTATTTCTCATGCTTGTTCAGCAAAAACTACGGTAAGATAGTTAATTCCTGACAAATGTTCCAAAGCTTTTACTCAAGAAGCAAAGTCAACAAATAAAAACACTGAATAAAGATAAGAGATCAAAAGTCAGATCTTTGTAGTTTTACTAAGAGAGAGTTTTGCTGTAAATTTTTTCATGATTTTACAAGATTGATAAATAAAAGGATCAACAAAATATATTTTCTCTATAATTCTATAGTTATAACTTTTTTTTGCAAATTTACTGAAAGATTTTTTTCAAGATAACAGAAATTTTCTCTCACTCTTACTTGAAAAAATGAGGAGAAACTCTACACTACAGACAGTTTTTAGTTTTTTGAACCAAAGTATGTGGATCCATACCTCCCATGTCCCCAGTAGAAATCACTAATCACTCTGAAATGGTTCAGATTTCTTTTAATTTTCTTTAAAATAATTCTAATGAGTAAAAAAATAACTACTAGAGCTGAGGACTACTCTCAGCGATACAATGATATTGTCAAAAATGCTGAAATGGCAGAAAATTCTAGCGTCAGAGGATCTATGGTAATCAAACCTTATGGCTATGCTATCTGGGAAAATATCAGAGATACCCTCGATGCAATGTTTAAAGCAACTGGACATCAAAATGCTTACTTTCCGCTTTTTATCCCAAAATCATTTTTTTCTAAAGAAGCGAATCATGTCGCAGGATTTGCCAAAGAATGTGCGATTGTAACTCACTATAGACTCAAAAATGATGAAAATGGGAAAGGAATCGTGGTAGATCCAGAAGCAAAACTCGAAGAAGAACTCATCGTCAGACCTACGAGTGAAACGATTATCCGAGATAGTTATAAAAACTGGATCAAATCTTATCGTGATCTCCCACTCCTCATCAATCAATGGGCAAATGTCGTGAGATGGGAAATGAGGACAAGAATTTTTCTCAGAAGTGCAGAATTTCTCTGGCAAGAAGGACATACTGCTCATGCTAGTGCTGAGGAAGCAGATGCTGAAGCTAGGAAAATGCTGGAAGTATACTCTGATTTTGTGAGAAATTTTATGGGAATCCATCACTATAAGGGAGAAAAACCAGCTCATGAAAGATTTGCAGGAGCCATCAGTACCTATACGTTTGAGCCAATGATGCAGGATTTCAAAGCATTACAGGCAGGGACTTCGCATTATCTAGGACAAAATTTTGCCAAAGCTTTTGATGTCCAATTTACCAATAAAAATAATGAATTAGAATATGTTTATGCCACTTCTCGAGGAGTAAGCACCAGACTCATTGGAGGGCTCATCATGGCTCATTCTGATGATCAAGGGCTCGTATTACCTCCAGCGTTGGCACCAATCCATCTAGTAGTAGTCCCAATTTTTAAATCTGAGGAAGATTTAGAGGAGATTTTGGCAACACTCGATCCAGCATTGGAAATGATCAAAAAAGAAAAAATCACCATTAAATCAGAATTTTTGTGAGAGCATCAACTCCCTATCAAAGTAAAAATCGATCATGATGCTCAAAAATCTCCAGGATGGAAATTTAATGAATGGGAACTCAAAGGAGTACCACTCAGGATTGCTATCGGGCAAAGAGATTTAGCTCAAGGACAAGTAGAACTTTTCAGAAGAGATACCATGCAAAAACAAGTAGTAAAAATCTCAGATCTCTCAACGGTAATCCCAAACCTCCTCGGAGAAATTCAAAAGAACCTGTTACATAAACACCAAAACTTTACCCAAGAACACACCTATACTGTAGATACCTATGAGGAAATGAAAGAGAAAATTGAACAAGGATTTGTCCTGGCTCACTGGGATGGCACGTTAGAAACTGCAGAAAAGATCCAAGAAGAACTCAAAGCTACCATCAGATGTCTCCCATTTGAGATAGAGCAGGAAGCAGGAATCGATCCCGTCAGCGGAAAAGCAAGCCAAGGAAAAGTGATCTATGCAAAAAGTTATTAGAATTGATATACTATAATGATAACAAATAATCTGAATAAGAATAATAATATTTGGCATAATTGAATTTTTGGGTGGCTATTTTCAGAGAAATTCATCTATTAGTTTAAGTTTTCTATGTTTTTTTAATCATCTGTGTAATCCTACCTTTTGTTTTATATGAGAAAATACTAATTCTAAGGAGTTTATTGTTCTAGGAATAACTATTATCCCCTTATAATTACTAAAGGTATACAAATCCACAAAAAAGCGTACAACTTCCCATATATTCTAAGTGTGAGAGGAGAAAACATGATACTAAAATCCGCCCGAAAATAACTGAGCCAATAGAGAGAAGAACAATACAAAGAATCAATACCAGAAATGCAGTAGTGGGAAGCGTCAAACTCTTCAACTTTCCCGAGAGAACTCATCAAAGTAGAACTAGAAAGTCAAGGATACATTTTTCATAAACAACAAAAACACTAACCTTATCCTCATCGAAGACAAAACCTGAAATAAAAAGAGGAAAACTAAGGAATATGGCATCAAAATCTATGAATGACGAGAGAATATTCTTCAATAATTTCCAGAAATCAACAACATAAAAACATCTTAACCAACAAAAGAAAAATACAAATATCCAAAACAGTTTATTTTAAAGATATTAAT
>CAYIZS010000014.1:0-15638 GCA_964367985.1 uncultured Candidatus Peribacteria bacterium | reverse complement strand
TTTGATTATTTTGCTGTAGAGTTTGTTCTCTTTTGAGAAGCTCATTTTCTTTTTTCAAAAGTTCATTTTCTTTTTTTAAAAGTTCTTGTTCTTTTTTTTCTAATGCTTGATTATTCATCAGCTGATCAAGGTGTTGTTTATTGGGATCATTTTCTTCGATTAGCACTTCTTGTCCTTGTTGGTTTCCTATTAAAGAATCAAATTTTTCTATAGGATTTTTGATGATTTCTTTGGTATTATCTAGGACTTTAGTTCCGACGTTCTTTCCTTTTTCTATTATCTTTTCTCCTTCAGTTTTAATATTTCATATCGCTCCAACTTTTTCAGAGATTGGATTTCCATCTTCATCAATTTTGACTGTAGTCCCAGCATTATTTACTTTATCTTTAATGCTTGTTGTAACTTTTTCTCCTTTTTCTACAATATTTTCTCCAAGTTTTTTTGCTCCTTGAACAGTATTTTCTCCTATTTCTTGAGCAGTATTTCCAACTGTCTTTGTGATATCACTCATGCCTTGCATAGGATTTTTGATGATCTTTTTCCCTCCATCAACGAGTCCTCCTCCTAGTGTATCAGTAGTATCTAATGCAGTATCTACCCCTTTTTTTAATCCTTCTTTGAGCTTATCTTTTCCTTCTCAGAGTTTATTACTAATCTCTTCTCCTCTTTCTTCTATTTTTTCTTTTAATTCATTACCTTTATCTACTCCTTTTTGTAAAATATTAGCAGTCTCTCCAACTACTTTCCCTGGTAAATCTATTACTTTTTTACTAATTTCTTTGGTTTTGGAAACAGCCGTTTCTGTAAAATTTTCTGCATGAGAGAGGAGATTTTTGGTTCCACTGATTAGTTTATTGAAAAAATTCCCTTCTGATGCTTTTTCACTATTGCTAGTTTCTCAACTTTCTGGATCAGGATTCCCAGTTTTTTTTGCCAAAAATGAGGTTACATTTTTTACTCCTTTTTCAAAAAATCAAACTTTCTTTTGAGAAGTAGTTTCGATCCCTTCAGATGGAATATCTCCTAATGCAATTTCTTTATTAACTATAGCTGCTTCAAGAGGAATAGCCTCAACAGGAGTAGCTACAACAGGTTTTGATTGAACTGGTGCTGGAGTAGTAGTATCGGTCATTTTTGTTTTAAAGAAAATAAATAATAGTTTTCTCCTCTCCATTATAAGATTTTTTTTTCAAAAGTCAAAAAAACTATCCTGATTTACTCAGAATAGTCTTTTTATTGGAATATTTTAGTTTTTATAATTTATTGTCTTTTACAAAATAGCATTAATAGTACTTTCAAAGCTAGCTTTTGGTAAAGCTCCTCCAACAAGTTGATAAGCTCCTGTGTTTTTATTGATCACTACAGTAGCTGGAGTTCCACTGATTCCGAAGCTACTTACCCCTTCTGCATAAATAGCATTTACTGCATCTGTAGTTGCTTTATCATTATAACATTCTGTAAAATCCTTTTCTGAAATTCCAACACCAGTAGCTAGTGCAAGAGCTCCATCTGCAGATTGTGCTTGTGCATCATATCCTGCATCAATGAGATTAAAGTATTGCTCCGCAGATCCTAGTTGAGATACACAGTATGCTGCTTTTGCTCCTGGAACTGATTGATCTCCAAAAAGTGCTACATGCTTTACTACTACTGAAACATTATCATTTTCTGCAGCTATAGCTTCAATAGTTCCATCATTGTGGAGTCTATTACAGAATGAACAAAGAAAATCAGCATAGACTACTAGTACAACATCTCCATCTGGATTTCCTATTACGTGTTGATTCCCGATTACTTGTTCTAGTTGATCAAGATTAAAGTTTTTGTTGTTGTTATTTGGTTGAGATGGTTGTGCTGCTCCACTATCTTCACCAATAAGATCTCCCATTTGAGCAAGATATTCTTGGATGTTTTCTACTTGAGCTTGTTGGTATGCTGGAGTATCCCAGAGTTTTTCTGTGAGGATATTGAGTACTTCTACTCCTCCTAGTTGTCCAATTTGTGATCTATAGAGATCTTTAATCTTGTTGTTCATATTGAATCCCATTACGAGATTGACGATTACGAGCAAAAGAGTTGCTCCTAAGATTCCAGGAATCATTCCTCTCATTGGGCATGTTCCTTCAGCATGGTTTTTTTTAATCATTGTTGTTTGATAAAAGTTAAAATAAATTTCACAAAATCTGATTTTTGTGAGACATTTTTCTATTTTTTTAGGAAAAATGTTTGATGGAAGGTTTTGCTACTTAGATGTTATTATTGCTTTGACCAATATCTTTTTTTCTAAGCTAGAGCAAAAGATATATAATAAGAGCTCAGTGTCTTTATTTTTGTTTTGAAGAAGTATGGTTTATTTTAAAATTTAGAATCTTATTCTAAAATAAACATTTCTTCATCATACTCTTCATCAAAATTATAGAAAAGATCTTCGTCATATTCTCCATTCATTGCAGCTTCCATCTGAACGATCCTCATAGTCATATCTTCTTGGAAGATAGGGTTTTGATAAAGTTGTTTGATTGAGTTGTAGTTTTGTTCTCCTCCTACATTGAGAATATTCCACTGATGAATTTCTTGGACTGTAGTGTTGAGAGATTTTACTTCTTTTTTTAGTTTGATCAAACTACAAAATCCTGAGATAAAGAGTACAAGAACTATCAAAACTAAAATTTTTGCTAGTATTGCTTTTTTGTTGCAATGACCAGCTCCACAACAGTGCTTCTTTTCAAAAGTCTTGTCTTCTCTTTTGACAGTAGTAACATTAGCTGCTACAGTACTTGCTACTGTAGTTTTATTTGCAGATTCTTTGCTAGTTGTTGCTTTAGATGTAGTTGTTTTAGTTGCTTTTTCTGTAGGTTTTTTTTCTACAGTCTTTTTTGCAGGAGTTTTTTTTTTTTCCATACATCGAGAGTAAAAAATAAAATTAGCTGCCCTGGAAATTTCTTCCCAGAACTAGTTCTGAAAATACTTAAAAAAGAGAGAAAAACAAGCTCTTTTGTTTCCCAAAATTCAGAATGGCTTGACAAAATCTGGTTTTTTTGATATATTTGCTCTATAATCCCCTTTGTGTGCAAGATTCTTATTCCTTTTTTTGTGCGAGGATAGTTTCTCCTTCGATTACTTTCTCTCCAACTTGAGCTGCAATTTCAAAATTTTCATCAAAAATTACGCTGACTTGACTACCAAATTTGATCAGTCCTCGAGTTTCTCCTTGTTGAACAAATTGTCATGGTTTGAGATAATCTTCGATCCTCCTGGCAAATCTTCCAGCAATCTGAATGATACGAAATTTATATCCCTCAGGAGTCTCAAAAAGGAGATTGTTATATTCATTTTGGAAGGTAGAACGCATATTTTGGTCAGATTTCATTGCATTAAAGAATCTTCCTGCAACATATTTTTTGCTCAAGTTTTTTGCTTCCAAGGGAGCTTTTTGATAGTGCACATCTCGAGGAGTCATCATGATTGAGATCAGCGTTGCTCCTGATGCAAATCCTTCGGTCCGGTCTTCAATAACTTTATTGTTTTCTTTGTAAAGTCCAGTTCCTAGACTTTCTTGGATGAGTTGGTCTTGGTGAATGATGGCGATAATTTTCCCATTTGCTGGACTAACAAAAAATTTATTATTATGAGGTACTTTTCTGGCTGGTTGACGCAGAAAGTAGAAAAAATAAAAACTAAGAGAAAAAATCAGAATAGTGAGAACAGCAGAAATGCTAGAAATAACTATTTTATTCATTTGTTGCTAGTTGATTTTAAATTAAAAATTCAAGAAAAAGACTTGTTTTTTGATAGAGAAACTATATAAATAAGAAACTCTTTGTCAACATTATTTTTATTTTTTTATCTTGCCGATTATGAAAAAGATTGTAATGTTTGCTTTGTTGTTTCTAGGGTTATCGATAGGAGCCGTAGAAGCAAGTTCTTGTGAGACAGTCAGATTTTTGAATGGAGAAAGTTTTTGTTTTGGGATAGAAAAACTTTCCAACAATCAGTACCAAACCAAGGTTACCCAGAGTACACTTACGAGCTCTTTGAGTTGTACACTGACTTTGCCAAATTTGACTAAGGTTTCACTTCCAGGATGTCAGGGAACTTTTCTTTATGCTGGAAAAGATGATACGCTCAAGCTAGATGCTGAGATCAAAAATTATATCGCTAGCATTATTTTTGCTTACAATTTTTTGGGATATGAGGTTCCAGAAGTTGTGGAAAATAATTTAACTTCATTGCAGATTGCTAGCACTACTCCGACAAGTCCAAAATTATCAGAATGGATTGGTATGACTTTTAAAGTATATGATCAACAAAACAAGGTTTTTACCGCTTTTGAGGGAAAGCTTAATTTTTCGGTAGAGGAATATCGTAATGGAAGCTGGCAAAGTGCCTATAGTTCAGATTATTCTCTCTCTCCAACCACTACTAGTTTAACTATTTTAGATCGTGGAAGCAAGACTCTCAATTCGTTTTTGAGATTCAATTCGGAATGAAAATATAGATTAGTTGCTACAACTACCTATAATGGGAAAACAGTTTCTGATTCTCAGATTTTTGAATTTAATAAAAGTTCAACAGTAGATCCAGAAATCAAAAAAATCTGATCAATTCAGTTTAGTAGTGTTTCTCCTAGCACACCCAAATTATCAGAATGGATTACTGCCTCCTTGAGAATACTGGATGATCAAAATAAAACCTTTACTGCTTTTGAGGGAAAACTTACTTTTGCGGTAGAGGAATATCGTAATGGAAGCTGGCAAAGTGCTTATAGTTCAGATTATTCTCTCTCTCCAACGAGTACTACCTTTTCTAGTTCAGATCGTGGAGAAAAAAAACTTTCTTCTTTGTTGAGATTCAATACCGAATGAAAATATAGATTAGTCGCTACTACTACTTACAATAATAAAATAGTTTCTGACTCTCAGACTTTTGAAATCAATAAAAGTTCAAATGATTCCAATCAAAGTTATGATCAGGCAAGTAGTTTTGAGATTTACAAAATCTATCCAAGCTATCCAGTAGAAAATCAATGGATTGATCTTTCTCTGAGAGTTTATGATCGTTATGGATATTTGGTGAGAGACTATGATGGATTCCTCAATGTTGAGGTAGAAAAGAGAGTCAATGGAAACTGGAGATCAGCTCCTAGTGGAGATTTTCGTCTAGATGCTCAGACTTTTCGTTTTTATAGTAGTGATAAAGGAGATACAACCTTTAAATCAATGATTCGCTTTTCTCAGGCAGGAGAGTATAGGATCAAAATTGTAGATCGCTATGATTCTAGTTTGTATGATACGATAAAACTGACGGTAGATACAAGGTCTGGAAATACAGACAATAGTTCATCTTATAGTGAATTTACTACCAAAGAACTCAAAAAAATCAAAGCAATTTACGAGCTTTGGCCTCAAGTGATCGTTCTACTCAAAAAAGATTATCCTCGCCTCAGAAATAACAGTACTTGGCAAACTATGAGTGATGATTTTTATCAGAATATGAGAGATGTGATCTATTCTGATCGTGGTAAATTTCGTTATTTTGATGATTTTTATCAAGATTTTATGGAGTGGTTTGCTTACACCAGTAGAGCTAGATAAATCCTGTTTGTGAGAATAAAATTTCTTGATAATAAAATGCTCCCTTGTTTTTGTTAGGGAGTTTTTTTGTTTTTTTGATAAATAGTGCTATGTGGTATTAAAGTTCTATTTTGTAGTTTTGGAGCAAATTTTGGAGCAGTTGTAATCCTGTTGAATTGACAGAAAAACTTCTTTTCCCAACTTCTACCAGAATATCTCCAGGGTGAGTTTGGATGGTTTGGATGAGTGCATTAATTTTTTCCACTTGATCAGGGAGTTTGTAGCGATGCGTTTCTAATTTTTCTTGAACTTTTTGAAAATCTTTACCTGAAGCTGGTTCAGTAGAATTTAGTGGTTGAGGATCTTGGTATTCTAGCTCTTCGAGTCTTTTCCTGGCATGTTTGATGTCTTCTACGGCAGGAATGTCTTCTGGCATGGTTCCTCAGAGTTCTTCGATGGTGGATCTGATTTTTTTTCCTACTTCAAAATGAGCTTTGCTAGCTTGGTCTTGGCCTTTGATAGTTTCTCTTTTGATCTTGGCTTCTGCCTGAGTAGCACGAAAAAGGTTCGCAGCAAGCTCCTCACTACTCATACGATCTAGGACATTTTCATCCTGATCCAGTCCCTTTTTTTCAACGATATCTCTTTTTCTCATCCCATAGAGTCCCACATATCCTGAGTCATAAAAGGTAGCATAATCATGCACTCCTGCGCTCCTAGCAGTGCTAAAAAGTTTTTTGTTGTGTTGAGTCACCTCATCTCTGAGCTGGATCCTTTTTTGATCTTCTAATTTTTGGACATTCAATTCTTGTTGTCTGGTTTGCAATGCAAAATAACTTTGCCCCAAAGCAACAACTTCTTTGTTGGGATCTGCATTTTGGATGATGAGATAGCAGGCATAACGGCTCAATTTTCGGCTTTTGAGTCATCTTGTAGCTCCCGAGCCGATTTTCACCTTCTCCGTGAATTCACTGAAATGGTTAGTTGTCGCTTGTCCACTATTTTTACAAGCTACCTCAGCTTTTTGTACTACTTTACTAAAGTTGGAAAAGTCTGCATATTCCAGTGCTCTAGAGAGTTCTCTAGCATATCGGTACTCTTTTCCGTACTCGTTTACCCTCTTGATTTTTTCAAAAATTTGCTCATCCATCTAGCATAAAATGGGGGATAAAAGTTCTTTTTTTGATACTAGAAAAAAAAGATAAAAATGCAAGAGAGTTTTAGTTGGATTTGGGTAGTTTGTTTTTTTTTGTGATCTTCTGATTATATTTTTAATTTTTCTTTTATTCAATACTGACTTCCACAACTTCTCCTCCTAGATCTTGGAAAACTAGCTTGTAAGCAGTGAGTTGCATTCCACGATCATCTTCCTGGCCATAGAGATAGTCTCCGATGATGGGCAATCCTTTACTCGAGAGATGAATCCTGATTTGATGGGTTCTCCCAGTGAAAATTTGCAGATCAATTTTCACTTCATTTTCAGATTTTTTTTCAAAATGTTGGATCTGAGTGATGGCAAGTTTGGTGCTTGGATTGGCTACTTTTGGGGTTACTTCTTCTAGGATCAAAAAGGGGAGTTGATGCTCGATTTTTGAGAGAAACTGGGATCATAGATCCGTGATCTTACAGCGAGCACGATAGTATTTCTGGAGTGGAACTTGAGCTTTATCGGCAATACTTTCAGATTCAGATTTGGCTTTGAAAAGATTTTTGAAATGAGCGAGTCCTGCTTCTGATTTTGCGATGATCATGAGTCCATCTGTTTCTTTGTCTAGTCTATGAATGATTCCAGCTCTGATAAAATTGCCGATACTTGGCAATTCTTGATAGTGATGATAGAGAAAACCTACCACACTTGGCTGAGCAAGGTCCCAGACACTATTGGGATGAGAGAGGACTCCTTTGGGTTTATTGATGATGAGATAGTCTGGAGTTTCTCTGAGGATGGGGATCTCGATCTTTGGAGTTTCGTCCAAAATAACTGGGGAGAGGTATCTCTCGAGATTGTCGATCTGTATCTGGTCTCAAGTTTTGAGTTTTTGGGATTTTTTGGCAGCTTTCCCATTGATTAAAATTCCCTCTCTAGCAATAATATGATGAAAAAAATTTCTAGAATAACTAAAAGTCTGAGTCAACCATTTATCGACTCTCTCACTTTCTCCTTCAAAAGTTAGATTGAGTGTTTCCATTTTTTTTTTCTTTTTTAAAAAACCGACTAACCGTAACCAAACCGATCATCTCTCCCTTGGGAAAGGTGGGTAGCTCCTCATCATCTCATGGACGATGATCTTTGGCTCCCAAAAATAGTTTGAGAATATTGATACTTGGTTCAACCACGAGATAGTCAGTCTCTTTCATTCTAAGAAAATTTTTTTCTTTTGCAAATGAAAAACAATCTCCGATTTCTTGAGTTAGATAATAATTCTCCTAATTCCCTTATCTAGTCTAATTAAAATTTCATAGGGAATGTTTCAGGATAGCTGAGCAATATGTTGAATGCTGTTTTTTGCATTTTTTTGATCACTGATCAATTCTATGCGATCTCCTCTTTGCATAGTTTGATGAGCGAGACAAGAGCTGAGATTCATGCAAATTGTTCCAATCTGAGGACAATCCTGTCCTTGATAGCTATAAATCAATTTTCAGCTAGCAGTTCTAGGCCATCCTTCATAATATCCAAAAGGAATGGTAGCGATTCTGGTTTCTTCTGTTGCTTTCCAGTGCTGATTATAACTCACTCCTTCTCCTGGGAGAAGTGATTGGAGAGAAATGATACTAGATTCTAGGCGAAGTGCAGGACTGAGTTGATCTACAAGATCGGAGGTTCCCTGATTGGAAATCAGTGTTTTGCAATCTAAGTATCCATACAGTGCTAATCCAGGTCTACAAGCATTAAAAAAAGGATCTTGAAGATTTAGAATCCCTGCTGATGCAGAAATGTGTTTCCAATGAGGATTGAATCCTTGTTGTGTAATAATTTGGTGCATAAATTTGAATTGTTTTACTTGCTTGTTGATACTTTCAAGATCTTGGTCTGCACTATGGAAATGGGACATTACTCCTTCTAAGGTGATTTTGGGGTAGTGTTTGAGGAGCGAGAGAAAATCAAGGAGTTCTCCCTCTTGGAGTCCTTCCCTATTCATTCCGGTATTCAAAAAAAGATGAATGCAGACTTTTTTATTTAGTGCTCCGAGAGCTTTGAGGGTATCGATATTATAAATCGCAAAAGTAGTCCTCTGAAAATCAAAATGGCGATAGTTTTCTGCAAGAGTCTCTCAGATAAGGAGAATTTTAAACTTTGAGTGATGGTGGATGATTTGATACTCAGGGAAACTGTCCACGATGAGATAAGGAAAGTTGTATCCTTTAAAAATTTCTAGCATAGAAGTGATCCCATGACCATAGGCATTGGATTTGAGCACTGGAAAAAAATCTGAACTAGTTTGCAGTTGCTGTAAGATTTTGAGATTATTTAAAATTTTTTCTTTGGATATAAAGATCGTATTGAGTGTGGGAATCTGTTTGCTTTTTCTCCATTGATAGAGTCGTTTTCTCATTTTTCTAAATCTTATCGAGGATAAATCTGAGTAATTCGTTCTCCTTCTTTGATATTTCCAAGCAGATAGTTCCCTATTTGGATCCTTTGGAGATCTAAAATTTGATACTCTAATACAGCAAACATCCTTCTGAGATGTCTTTTTTTTCCTTCATTGAGAGTAACTTGGAGCAAATTTTTCTCTAAAATCTGAATTTTTATTGCTTTCAAAAGATCTTTGTCATCTTTTATTCCTTGGAGAAGTGTTTTCTGATCTTGAGGATCAAAAGGGCGATGAAGTTGAAGAAGATAGGTTTTATATATTTCGTTGCTAGGATGTTCAAAGAGGTGGACTAATTTTGGAGTATCGGTCAGCAATAAAAGTCCCCTACTTTCTTTGTCCAATCTTCAAATATAGTAGTAATGATGGAGGTGTTTGGGGAGTAATGTATAAATTGTTTTATTATGAGGATCTGCTTTAGATACGACATATCCTACCGGTTTATTGAAGAGGATGATGTTGCTTTGATCCTCAGTTTCTTTGAGTGTTACGGTTTTATTGATTTTTAGTTTTTTAATACTGATTTGATTTCCATTTTGGATAATTGCTTTATAATTTTCTATTTTTTCTCCATTGATAAAAATTTCTCATAAATCAATAAGGTGGGTAAAGGTTCTTCTGGCTATTCAGTGATGGGTTTGAAGATATTGTCTCAGTAGCATTGTTGGTTTGTTGGATGGAAAAATAAAGATATTGGATATTAAAACTAGACTAATTAAAAAAAAGAGCACATTGTGCTCTCTTTGTAGTGTTTTGTAGCTAATTTACAAGAAAATTATTCAACAATCACTTCAACAGGTTGTTCGATTACTACGAAATCTTCTACTTCTACGAGATCATCATCCAACATAGCGTCTTCATTTACAACAATTTCGTCTTCTTCTACAACGATGTCTTCAAAATCTTCTGCATCCAAGATGATTACTTCAGGTTCTAGCATTTCAACTTCTGCTACATCATCAATAATTACTTCAGGTTCTACAGGAGTTTTGTTACAAGCAGCAAGTACTGCAACAGATCCAACAACAAGTGCTGACATCAATAGTTTCTTTGTCATTTTTCCAAAAGGTAAATAAGATAAAAATTTACGACAACCTTTATAAGGATATTATTTTACTTTGCAAGTCTTTTTTTTGTGCTTATTCTTTGCTTTTTGCTTTAAAGAGATTCTTTATTCCTTTTTTTGTTGCCATTGATTGAATGCATTTAGTATTATTTCAAATACTTCATCTGGACTGAGATTACTGGTATTTACCATTAGGTCATAATGATTAGGGTCATAAATATCTATGTCATAAAGTTTGATAAATCTTTGACGATCTTCTTGGTTTCTATTTTGAGTAGTATCCAATGTTTCTTCAAAAGTTCAGAAGTTATCTGTAGTTCTTCTGTCTTCCCAAATTCTTTTGGCAGCTATAGTATCCTCAATATCTAAGAAAATTTTAAAAGCATGTGGTTGGCACAAAAATCCCAATCTACTATCTAAAATAATGTTTTCTTTGAGATCGAGATTTTTTTGAAATTCTTCATACTTGAGATCAAATGCTTTTTGATTTTCTGGTTTTTCCCCTAGTTGATTAAATTCAGAAATACTGAGTCCCATTTCTTCTGCAAGCTGTCTTTTCATAGCTCAGATTCAGATGATTTGATAACCGAGTTTTTCTGCCAAAAGTTTTGCAACGGTTCCTTTACCACTTCCAGCTTTCCCTCCTAAGGTGATAATCATTGAGCAATAAATAGTAAAAATAAAATCTATCAATAATATGATACTGATTTTTTTTATTTCTGCAAGTTTTCTCAAAAATTTATTTAAAACAAGATTAGTAGTTGTTTTAGATAATTGTTTAATATCATTGAATTTGTAATGTCAAGTAATGGATTTTATTTTTGCTTGCAATCAGACCTAGTATTTCTATAAATTAGTTGATTTTGATCTCAGATTTTTTTTATTTTCACTATTTGATGATTATGACTCCAGAGTTAGAAAAACGCAATATTATTCCAGATTCTATTGAAAAAGAAATTACTCAGTCCTATATCGATTATGCGATGTCAGTGATTGTTTCTCGTGCATTACCAGATACTAGAGATGGTTTCAAGCCGGTACTGAGGAGGATTATGTACTCGATGTATGACAATAGAAATTTTTACAATCAAAAGCACAAAAAATCTGCGAGGATTGTCGGAGATGTGATGGGAAAATATCACCCCCATGGAGATTCTTCTATCTACGAAGCAATGGTGAGAATGGCACAACCTCGATCGATGAGATATCCTCTAGTCGATGGTCAGGGAAACTTTGGGTCTATTGATGGAGATGGAGCTGCAGCGATGAGGTATACTGAGGCGAGATTGACCAAAATTGCAGAAGAAATGCTCCAAGATATCGATCAGGATACCGTGAGTTGGAGAGATAATTTTGATGGTACTCTCCAAGAACCGATTATGCTTCCTACCAAATTTCCCAACCATCTCTGTAATGGGACGATGGGTATTGCTGTAGGGATGGCTACCAATATGGCTCCTCACAATCTCAATGAAGTTTTGGATGCGAGTATCTTACTTCTAGAAAAAGAAGGACATCAGCAAGTAGTAGGAATTGATGAGCAGGGCCATGAAATCAAACAAGCTATCGAGGTGAGTATCGAAGAGATTATGCAAATTATCAAAGGTCCAGATTTCCCTACAGGAGGTGTGATTTTTGATAGTAATAATATTTTAGAAGTATACAAAAAAGGGAAAGGCTGAATTGCTGTTCGTGGTAAAACTCATGATGAAATATACCAAGGAGCTCATGTGATTGTGATTGATGAGATTCCTTATCTAGTAAACAAATCTACTCTAGTTTCCAAGATCTGAGAATTAGTGGTAGACAAGAAAATTGAAGGAATTGCAGACATCCGTGATGAATCCAATAAAAACAATATCAGAATTGCGATTTATCTCAAAAAAGATGTAGATCCTCAAGCAATCTTATTTCAGTTGTATAAATCTACAGATCTCCAAAACAACTTTAATCTCAACAATATCTCTCTGATAGAAAAAGGAACTCAGCCGAGACTCCTCAATATCAAAGATCTTTTGATGGAATTTGTGACTTTCCGTAGAGAGGTAGTGTATCGTAGATCTAGTTATCAGCTCAAAAAAGCAAAAGATAGACTCCATATTTTAGAAGGACTCAAAAAGGCGATCGATATTATCGATGAGGTAATCGCAACCATCAAAGCTTCTGAAAATAAAGCTGATGCAAAGCAAAATTTGATGGATAAATTTGACTTTAGTACAGATCAGGCTGAATATATTCTTTTGATGAGACTCCAATCCTTAGTAGGACTAGAAATTATCAAAATTAGTGATGAAATCGAAGAAAAGCTCAAATTGATCGAATATCTAGAAGGTATTGTAAGTGATCCGGCAAAACTTGATGAACTGGTAAAATCAGAATTTGAATATATGAAAAAAAATTATGGAGATAGCAGGAAGACAGAAGTATCCAATGATCTGAGTGTGTACAATATTGGATGAAATCTCAAAGCACTCCAACAAGTAGCCGACAAGATCAAGGAAGATGTAATTTGTTGGATAGGAGATGACTATTCTCTCAGGGTGCTTTATCAGACTAGAATCCAAAATATTCCAGAAGAAACTTTAGATCTCATCTATACTCACAACCAAGACAATTTAATTGTTATTACGGATAGGGGAGAGCTAGTGGTAGAGAGGCTCAAGGATTTTGGGCAATTTACGGTTTCCAAACCATCTCTGAATCTCAAAGAGCATTTTGGACTCAAAGGAAAAATTATCTTTGCAAAAACATTACATTTTCAATACGATTATCTGCTCTTCCTCACTGATCAAAATAGTATCAAAAAAACCAAAAAAGAATTAGTTCTCAGTTTCAAAAAATTTCCAACTACGATTATGTCTCTGGCAAAAGGAGAAAAAATTCTGAAAGTATTGCCAGTCAATGATGGGGATAATGCAGGAGTAATTACCAAACAAGGTTGGATGTTATTGTTCCCTTCTGATGATGTGAGGGCAATGGGGAAAACTGCAGGAGGAGTTAAAGCTATAGAGCTCCAAGAAGGAGATCAAGTAGCAAATATGTTCTTACACCAGTGAGAACCATTTATCTTGATTCATTCTCAGAAAAAAGGTAAGCTTATCACTCTAGAAGATCTCAAAATCTGGAGGAGAGCAAGAAAAGGACAAGTAGTGATGACAGGAAATGATACTTTAGAATGAGGAATTTCTATTATAGAAGGAGCTATTAGGATTAGATTTGCAAATGGAGAACTCAAAACACTTCACTCCAATGATATTAGTTTGGATGAGCCAGAAACTCCACTTTATGATATGGTAAATCAGCCAATTGAAACTATTTATCGTCCTCGAGAAGAAAAAACAGAAAATCTCCAATACAAAGAGGAAAAGAAAAAATCTGATGAACATCCCCAGACAGAAGGACTCTTTGAAAAAAATACTGAAAACCTAGAAGATATGATAGACTCTTCTAATGATACTGTGGAAGATAGTGATTAGGATGATATAGCTTGTAATTTTTTCTTCCAATCGTATTATCTCTGATATATCTAATCCAATTTTTCATACTTACTATTATTTGACCTTTTGAGAGATGAAGTGATTCTCCCAATTTACTGTTTCCCATGTTGAGTGGGATGATGCAAAATTATTAGCTCGTTTTCATTATCACTTTGATCATGAGGAGTGTTTTGTTGAAGAAATTGCTTTTGCTCCTCTAAAAAACCAGAATTTTTTCCCTTTACAAGAAATCAAAGAAACAGAGATTCAGCATTTACTTGCTCACCTTCATATCGCATTGGGAGTGAGTTATTATAAGCTCTATCCTACAGCCCAAATTATTGTAAATTCTCTAAATTTAGATGCTCAGCAGCAATCTTTTTGGAGAACCTTTTATCTCAAAGGTTTAGGGGAATTTTTTTATCAAAATCAGATTGATTTTCGTAATTTGGCAAATTTTGAAAGCAGTGCGCTAGCTCCCAAATATGATAGCAAAATTAGTTTGAATAAGGAGAGGGATTTGCTTCTTTTTGGAGGAGGGAAAGATTCTTTGGTCTCTGCAGAATTGCTCAAAAAACAGTCTTCTGCATTTGATTTGTTTTCTTTTGGACAAGATTATCCTTTGCATGCTTTAGCAACTCCAACAACTGAAGCAAAAAGACTGATTATTTTTAGAACTCTAGACCTTCAGCAGCTCAGAAAACTAACCACTTTGGGTTATTATGATGGACATCTGCCAATCACGGGAATTATTTCTTTTGTGAGTTTGGTTGTTGCCTATCTTTATGGTTACAATAGAGTAGTTACTTCTCTAGAAAAAAGTGCAGATGAAGGAAATATCCGCTACTTAGAACTTGAGATCAATCATCAGTGGAGTAAATCCCTAGAATTTGAGCAGCTTTTTCAAAACTATGTAAAAAATTCTATTAGTGAGAATTTTATGATCTATAGTCCTTTGAGGAATTGGTATGAAATTAAAGTCGTCAAAGAATTTGCACAATATCCTCAGTATTTCTATCATTTTTCTAGTTGCAATAGAAACTTTCATCAGACAGGTCCCAAACTCTCTGCAGATCAGCTCTGGTGTGGAGTTTGCCCTAAATGTGCTTTTGTTTATACAATGTTGAGAGCATTTCTGGATCTAGAAACGGTCAATCAGATTTTTGGACAAGATTTATTTGAAAATGCTGATTTGATTCCTCTTTTTGAGGAATTATTAGGAATTTCTGGCTTCAAACCTTTTGAGTGTGTAGGTACGAATGAAGAAATGATTTTGGCTCTTTGGCTGATTTATCGCAAAGAAAAAAACTCTGAATCTATTATCATGCAACTCTTCCAACATAAAATTCTTCCTGAAATGAGTGAGTCAGCTTTTGATGTATTAGAAGAAAAATTTTTGGGGTAAGATACTGTATTGACTTTTTTGTTTCTATTGATTTTTTGGTGTAAATCTATAAGATTAAATTAAAGATTTTAATCTTTTTTATTAATTGATAAATTTTACGCGTTGATGATATTATAGCTTATCCGCGTAATCCTTGCAAGGGCGCGCCGAGAATTCACAAATCCTTAACACAAGTGTTACAGATAGGGGTTTTTCATAATTCCTAAATGCGATATAATTCTATAAGAAACAGGATATAAGGAGTTTACCCAATGGCCATACAACGCAATACTATCCAGCGCGCGCTGGTGCTCGACGCGGTGAAGTCGCTGAATAACCACCCAACCCCGGACATGGTTTGCGAATATGTGCGAAAGCGCAACCCCGCGGTCAGCCGCAGCACCGTATACCGGAATTTGAATTTGCTCTGTGAGGAAGGTCACCTGCTGCGCGTCAAAGTGCCTGACTCCGCCGACCATATAGACCATAACTGCGAGCCGCATTACCACGCCGTCTGCAACAAATGCAGCTGTGTGTTCGACG